>NZ_CAMLJP010000201.1 GCF_946480385.1 uncultured Azospirillum sp. | reverse complement strand
CTGGCCGACATCCCGATGGTCTTCAAGCCGGGGACCGATCTGGCGATCCTGAACTTCATCGCCAACCACATCATCCAGACCGACCGGGTGAACAGGGAGTTCGTCGAGAAGCACTGCAACTTCCGGCTCGGCCAGAAGGACATCGGCTATGGGCTGCGGCCGGAGAATGTGCTGGAGGTGCGGGCGGCCAACGCCAAGGACCCCACCGATTCCAAGCCCATCGATTTCGACGCCTTCGCCAAGTTCGTCAGCACCTACACGGCGGATTACACGGCGGAGCTGACAGGGGTGCCGAAGGAGCGGCTGCTGGCGCTGGCGGAGCTGTACGCCGACCCGAAGATCAAGGTCATGTCGCTGTGGACCATGGGGTTCAACCAGCATGTCCGCGGCGTCTGGGCCAATCACATGGTCTACAACATCCATCTGCTGACCGGGAAAATCTCCCAGCCCGGCAACGGCCCCTTCTCGCTGACCGGTCAGCCGTCGGCCTGCGGCACCGCGCGCGAGGTCGGGACCTTCGCCCACCGGCTGCCCGCCGACATGCAGGTCACCAACCCGACCCACCGCGCCCATGCGGAGGAGGCGTGGAAGCTGCCCAAGGACCTGCTGCCGGGCAAGATCGGCTATCACGCCGTGCTGATGGACCGGATGCTGAAGGACGGCAAGCTGAACGCCTACTGGATCATGGTGAACAACAACCTGCAGGCGGCGCCGAACAGCGCCAACGAGACCTATCCCGGCTACCGCAACCCCGACAATTTCATCGTGGTGTCGGACGCCTACCCCACCGTCACCGCGTCGGCCGCCGACCTGATCCTGCCGGCGGCGATGTGGGTGGAGAAGGAAGGCGCCTACGGCAACGCCGAACGCCGCACCCATTTCTGGCACCAGCTGGTCACCGCGCCGGGAGAGGCGCGGTCGGACCTGTGGCAGCTGATGGAGTTCTCCAAGCGCTTCACCACCGACGAGGTGTGGCCGGCGGCGGTGCTGGACGCCAACCCGTCCTATCGCGGCAAGACGCTGTTCGACGTGCTGTACCGCAACGGCAACGTCGACCGCTTCCCGCTGTCGGACGTCGATGCGGACTATGCCAACGACGAAGCCAAGCATTTCGGCTTCTACGTCCAGAAGGGGCTGTTCGAGGAGTATGCCGATTTCGGGCGAGGGCATGGCCACGACCTGGCGCCCTTCGACACCTATCATCATGTGCGCGGCCTGCGCTGGCCGGTGGTGGACGGCAAGGAGACGCGCTGGCGCTACCGCGAGGGCTATGACCCGTTCGTGAAGACGGGGCAGGATGTGCGGTTCTACGGCAACCCCGACGGCAAGGCCAACCTCTTCGCCTTCCCCTACGAGCCGCCGGCGGAGGTGCCCGACCAGGACTTCGACCTCTGGCTGGTGACCGGCCGCGTGCTGGAGCATTGGCACAGCGGGTCGATGACCATGCGGGTGCCGGAGCTGTATAAGGCGATGCCGATGGCGCTGGTCTTCATGCATCCCGACGACGCCAAGTCGCGGGGCTTCCGCCGTGGATCGGAGGTGAAGGTGGTCTCCCGCCGCGGCGAGATGCTGACGCGGGTGGAGACGCGCGGGCGCAACAAGCCGCCGCGCGGCGTGGTGTTCGTGCCGTGGTTCGACTCCGCCCGGCTCATCAACAAATGCACGCTGGACGCCACCGACCCGATCAGCAAGCAGACCGACTTCAAGAAGTGCGCCGTCAAGATCGTCGCCGCCTGAGGGAGGAGTTGAGCCATGCGTCCCCATCACCTTGCCGCGCTGGCGGCCCTGCCCTTCCTGGTGCCGGCGGTTCTGTCGGCGCAAAGTACGCCACCGCTGCGGCTGGACTCGCCCTTCCGGCCGCCGGTGAACTTCGTCGAGCAGAACCCTGCCCCGCCGATCCCGCCGGACGTCACCGACGACCGCCGTGTCGCCCGCAATTACCCTGAGCAGCCGCCGGTGATCCCGCACAATGTCCGCGATTACCAGATCACGCTGAACAACAACCAGTGCCTGACCTGCCACAGCCGCCGCTTCACGGAGGCGGTGCAGGCGCCGATGGTCAGCATCACCCATTACGTCGACCGCGAGGGCCAGACGCTGGGCGCGGTGTCGCCGCGGCGGTATTTCTGCATGCAGTGCCATGTGCCGCAGACCACGGCGCAGCCCATCGTTCCCAACAGCTTCAAGGATCTCGATAGTCTGGTCAGCCGGCCGTCGGACCGGGGGGATCACCGATGAAGCCGCGGGTCCCGGTGTCGCTGAAAAAGGCGTGGCAGACCTTCTCCCGTCCCAGCCGGACCTACAGCCTGGGCTTCCTGACGCTGGGCGGCTTCATCGCCGGCGTGATGTTCTGGGGCGGCTTCAACACCGCGCTGGAGGCCACCAACACCGAAGCCTTCTGCATCAGCTGCCACGAGATGCAGGCGAACCCCTATGAGGAGATGAAGCAGACCATCCACTTCACCAACCGGTCAGGCGTGCGGGCGACCTGCCCCGACTGCCACGTTCCGCACCAGTGGACCGACAAGATCGCCCGCAAGATGCAGGCGTCGAAGGAGGTCTGGGGCAAG
>NZ_CAMLJP010000200.1 GCF_946480385.1 uncultured Azospirillum sp. | reverse complement strand
CTTCAAGCTCAGCTCCGACGTCGCCGCCAACAGCGACAAGGGCGACATGTTCCTGATCCAGACCAACCTCGCCTTCTAAGGGCCGGTTCGTCCCTGCCGCTTCGCGTCGCCGCGGTATCCTCCATCCTGCCGCGGCGGCGCCGAGGAGCGCGATCTCCCTCGCGTGCGTCCGCCTCTGACTTTCTCCTGGCAGAGGCCAACTTCCGGCCGGGCGGTGGTTACCGCCCGGCCTTTTCTTTGTCCAGGCGCTGGCCCAGCGCCACGATCAGACTGACCGCCAGACACATGGTGGCGGTGAGCGATCGGAAGCCCTTCACCTGGGCATCCTCCACCGAGAGGGTGACACCGGCCAGCGGCAGGATCGGGCTCAGCGTGCCATCGGTGATGCCAACGATCGGCACGCCGTTTTCCGCCGCGAACCGGCACAGATCGATCGTCTCCTCCGAATAGGGCTTGAAGCTGATCGCCACCAGCAGGTCGCGGTCGCCGATGGCCTGCACCTGCTGGCGCAGCATGCCGCCCATTCCGTCCACCAGCACCGTCCGCCGCCCGAGCCGCCCCAGGGCATAGCTGAGATAGGCCGCGACCGGGAAGGAGCGGCGCTGGCCCATCACATAGATATGCTCCGCCGCCTCCAGCAGATCGATGGCGCCGTCCAGATCCTCCGGCGACAGTTCCTGGCGCAGATGTTCCAGGGCGTTGATGCCGGCATTGATGAAATGTTCCAGAACGCGCGATCCATCGCTGAGGCCCGCCGCCCCGTCCGTCAGTGCCCGGATCCGCTCCTTGTAGTTCGGCATATTGTCGGTCAGACGGGTGCGGAAGACACGCTGCATCTCCGTGAACCCCTCGAACCCGAGCGTCTTTGAGAAGCGGATCAGCGCCGACGGCTGCACGCCCGCCCGCTCTGCGATCTGCGCCACGGTTTCCAGCGCCATGTCGTTGGGGTTCGACAGCGCATATTCGGCGATCTGCCGCAGGCGTGGACTGAAGCTGGCCTGTCGCTGGGTGATGGCGGCCTGAAGAGCGGCATAGCTCGTCGGCAGGTCGGTCTCTTGCTCCATTGGCTCGCTTATCGGCTGTCTGTCGGGAAAGGGTCGTCAGGGTTTAGAATAAATGTTCCCGCATTCCACGCCAAGCGAGAACTGCGGTCACTGATATGCCAGTCACGATCTGCCGGAAAAAAAAGCCGGCCCCGGCAGCTGCGGGACCGGCCTTCAGGTCGGGCGATGTGTGGAGGAGGACTTCAGACCTCCGCCACGTCGACCCAGCGGCGTTCGACCGAGGAACGGTGGATGGCTTCGGCGACGCGCTCCAGCTCACAGGCGACACGGAAGTCGGGATAGGCCGGAGCCTTACCGGCGATGGCCTCGATCAGCGTCTTCACCTCGATGGTCTTCAGATCGTTGAAGCCCAGCTGGTGGCCTGGCGCCGGGCAGAAGGCAGCGTAATCGGCATGCTCCGGCCCGGCGGTGATCAGCCGGTAGCCGGACCGGCCGGGCGCCCCACCCGCCTGAAACAGCCACAGCTCGTTGAAACGCTCCTGGGTGAAGGCGATGGAGCCCTTCGTCCCGACCAGCTCGAAGGCAAGCTGCATCTTGCGCCCCTGGGCGATCCAGCTGGCGGTGACGGAACCGGTGGCGCCGTTGGCGAACTCGACCACCGCATGGGCCTGATCGTCCACCCGCACCTCCCGCATCTCCGACAATCCGGAAGCTGCCGGGCGGCGGCCATGGACGGTGTGCAACCGCCCGGAGACGGCGCGGATGTCTCCCACCAGATATGTCGCCAGCGACAGGATGTGGCTGCCGATGTCGGCCAGGGCGCCGCCTGCGTTGTCGGCCTCGCAGCGCCAAGTGAAGGGCGCCAGCGGGTCGGCCATGAAATCCTCGGCATGGATGCCGCGGAAGCCGGTGACCTCGCCGATCTCGCCGCCGGCCACGAGCTCGCGGGCCAGCGCGATCATCGGGTTCTTCAGGTAATTGAAGCCGACCAGAGTCACGACGCCGGTCGCCTCGGCCGCCGCGGCCATGGCGCGGGCGTCCTCAAGCGTGGTGGCGAGCGGCTTCTCGCAATAGACATGCTTTCCGGCAGCGATGGCCGCCAGCGCGATCGGCGCATGCAGCCGGTTCGGCGTGGTGATGGCGACCACGTCGATTTCCGGATCCTCGATCAGCCGGCGCCAGTCACCGACATGCCGTCGAAAACCCAGCTTGGCGGCGGCATCGGTGGCGGTCGCCTCGTCCCGCTCCGCCAGCAGCTCGAGCACCGGTTCGAACGGCAGGTCGAACAGGCCGCCGACGGCGCGGAAGGCCTGGGCATGCGCCCGTCCCATGAATCCACTGCCGACAAGGCCGATGGATAGCTTTTTCATGCTGGCTTCTCCCGAAAGGCAGAAGGACGGCGCCGGCTGTTCCGGCACCGCCCTGCCCCACTCACTTCATCGTCGGCATCACGAAGTCGGCACCCGATCGGATGCCGGTCGGCCAGCGGCTGGTGATGGTCTTCAATCGGGTGTAGAAGCGCACGCCTTCCGGCCCATGCATGTGATGGTCGCCGAACAACGAGCGCTTCCAGCCGCCGAAGCTGTGGAAGGCCATCGGCACCGGGATCGGCACGTTG
>NZ_CAMLJP010000199.1 GCF_946480385.1 uncultured Azospirillum sp. | reverse complement strand
GCGCTTCCAGCCGCCGAAGCTGTGGAAGGCCATCGGCACCGGGATCGGCACGTTGACGCCGACCATGCCGACCTCGATCTCCGCCCCGAAGGCGCGCGCGGTGTCGCCGTCACGGGTGAAGATGGCGGTGCCATTGCCGAACTCGTGCGCGTTAATGAGATCCACCGCCGTGCGGTAGTCGGGAACCCGCACCACCGCCAGCACCGGGCCGAAGATCTCCTCCTTGTAGATCCGCATCTCCGGCGTGACATGGTCGAACAGGGTGCCGCCGAGGAAATAGCCGTCGGCACACTCAGGATCGGCGATCTCGACCTGACGGCCGTCGACCACCAGCGTCGCCCCCTCCTCGATGCCGAGGTCGATGTAGCCGCGCACCTTGTCTCGGTGCTGGCGGGTGACCAGCGGCCCCATCTCCGCCGACGGGTCGGTGCCGGGGCCGACCTCCAGGGCGCGCACCCGCTCGGTCAGCCGTTCCACCAGTGCATCGGCCACCGCTTCCGTCACCGGCACGGCGACGGAGATCGCCATGCAGCGCTCACCGGCCGAGCCGTAGGCGGCACCCATCAGCGCATCCACCGCCTGATCCAGGTCAGCGTCGGGCATGATGACCATGTGGTTCTTGGCCCCGCCCAGCGCCTGCACCCGCTTGCCGTTGGCGGCACCGGTGGCATAGATGTACTGGGCGATGGGGGTCGAGCCGACGAAGCTGACTGCCTTCACGTCGGGGTGGCTCAGCAGCGCATCGACCGCCACCTTGTCGCCATGGACGACGTTGAAGACGCCATCGGGCAGACCGGCCTGCTTCAGCAGCTCCGCCATGAACAGGGCCGCGCTGGGCACCCGTTCCGACGGCTTCAGGATGAAGCAGTTGCCGCAGGCGATGGCCACCGGGAACATCCACATCGGCACCATGGCCGGGAAGTTGAACGGTGTGATGCCGGCGACGACGCCCAGCGGTTGGCGCAGCGAATGACTGTCGACGCGGGTGCCGACATTCTCCGCCACCTCGCCCTTCAGCAGGTGCGGGCCGCCGCAGGCGAACTCCACCACCTCCAGCCCGCGCGTCACCTCGCCCAGCGCGTCGGAATGGACCTTGCCATGCTCGGCGGTGATCAGGCTGGCGAGCCGGTCGGCGTTCTGTTCCAGCAGCTGCTTGAAGGCGAACATCACGCGCGCGCGGCGCAGCGGCGTAGCGGCCGACCAGCCGGGGAAGGCGGCACGGGCGGCGGCGACGGCCTTGTCGACCTCCGCCGCTGTCGCCAGCGGCACCTTGGTCGTGTTGCGGCCGGTCGCGGGATTGTAGACGTCGCCCAGACGACCGCTGGTGCCGTCGACCCGCGTGCCGTTGATGAAATGCGGTACGATGTTGGTCATGTCGATGCTCACAGGCCGTATTCGGCGACGAGGGCACTCAGATGCTGGCGGCCCTTGGTGACGTAGGTCAGCGGGTGGGCCTTGGCGGGGTCCTGCTCCGCCTCGATCACCAGCCAATGGCCGCGATAGTTCGCGTCCTTCAACGCTTTCAGCACGGCGGGGAAATCGATGCAGCCGTCGCCCGGCACCGTGAACACCCCGTCGATGACCGCGTTCAGGAAGCTGCTGTCGGCGGTCTTGGCCCGCTTCAGCACATCGGCGCGCACGTCCTTGCAATGGACGTGGTTGATGCGGTGGCCCCATTTGGCGATGACATCCAGCGGGTTACCGCCGGCGAAGGTCAGATGGCCGGTGTCCAGCAGGATGCCGACGCTGTCGCCGGTGACCTCGGCGAAGCGGTCGATCTCGTCGGGCGTCTCCACCACCGTGCCCATGTGGTAGTGGTAGGCGATCGGCGTGCCCTGGTCGCGCAGGTAATCGCCGAACTCCGCCATGCGGCGGCCAAACTCGGCCCACTGGCCGGACTCCAGCTTCGGACGATGGGACAGCGGCGTGCCGCGGGTGCCATGGACGCAGCCTGTGGTTTCCGCCACCACCATCACCGGGCAGCCCATCGCCTTCAACAGTTGCAGGTGTGGCTGCACCGCCTCGATCTCCTCGGCGACGCTGCGTTCCAGCAGGCCGGCACTGTACCAGCCCGACACCAGCGACAGACCGTAGCCGTCGAGGATCGGACGCAGTGCGGCGGCATCGCGCGGGAACTTGTGGCCCAGCTCGAAGCCCTGGAAGCCGGCCTCGCGCCCTTCGGCAAGGCACTGCTCCAGCGGCGTCGCCCCGCCCAGTTCGGGCATATCGTCGTTGCTCCAGGCGATCGGGTTGACGCCGAGACGAACGGTCATGATCGGATGCTCCCAAAAACGGAAGGAATTGGTGGAATTGCGGAAGGGTAGAGAGAGGATCAGCGGCGCTGACGGGCCTTATGGCCGTCATAGATTTCGCGCGCCGCCGCGACCTCGGGACGGGTGGAGACCTCCGGCACCGGCACGTCCCACCAGGCTCCACCTTCCTCGGTAGAGGGCAGCGGGTCGGTGTCGATGACGATGGCGTAGGTGACGGGAGACGCCTTGGCGCGCTCCAGCGCCAGTTCCAACTGGGCGACGCCCTTCACCTTCTCCGTCACCGCGCCCAGCGAGCGCAGATGTCCGGCGAAATCGATGTCGGGCAGCGTCTCCGTTTCGTAATGGGAGTCGCGCAGCAGGTTGTTGAAAGGCGCGCCGCCGCAGACATTCTGCAGCCGGTTGATGCAGCCATAGCCGCGGTTGTCGAGAAGGACGACGACCAGCTTGCGCTTCATCATCACCGAAACGGCCAGTTCGGAGTTCAGCATCATGTAGCTGCCGTCGCCGACCATGATGAAGGTCTCGCGGTCCGGGCAGGCCATCTTGACGCCCAGCCCGCCGGCGATTTCGTAGCCCATGCAGGAGAAGCCATATTCCAGGTGGTAGCCGCCGGGCCGGCCGGTGCGCCACAGCTTGTGCAGCTCGCCCGGCAGGCCGCCGGCGGCGCAGACGACGA
>NZ_CAMLJP010000198.1 GCF_946480385.1 uncultured Azospirillum sp. | reverse complement strand
TGCAAGATGGCCGACCGCGGCCAGATCACCGGCGGCATCCTCGACGGCCCGCTGGCCTTCGACAACGCCATCTCCGCCGAGGCGGCGCGCACCAAGGGCATCACCTCCCCCGTCGCCGGCCAGCCGGACATCCTGCTCGCCCCCGATCTGGAGGCCGGCAACATGCTGGTCAAGCAGCTGTCCTTCCTGGCGAATGCCGACCTCGCCGGCATCGTGCTGGGCGCCAAGGTCCCCGTCATCCTCACCAGCCGCGCCGACAATGTGCGGGCCCGGCTCGCTTCCTGCGCCGTCGCCTCGCTGGTCGCCGCCGCTCAACGCCAGCCCAAGCTCGCGCTGGCCGCCGAATAGGACGTTACCGTCATGGCCGCACTGTCAAACTCCGGCGAGGACGCCTGCCTCGTCATCAACGCAGGCTCCTCCAGCCTCAAATTCTCCGTCTTCCAAGGCGGCAGCGCCGCGGAGATCGAACCGGTCGTCACCGGCCAGATCTCCGGCATCGGCACCGCCCCCCACTTCCAGGCCAAGGACGCGCAGCGCCGCGTCCTCGCCGACGGGGAGCTGGACGAGGTCGGCCCCGCCGACCGCGCCGGCCTGCTTGGCTTCCTGCTCAACTGGATGCGGCACGAGTTGAAGGGCGCCACGCTGGTGGCCGCCGGCCATCGCGTCGTCCATGGCGGTACCCGCTTCTCCGCCCCCGTGCGCGTCACCCCGACGGTGCTCGACCAGCTGGAGGAGCTGATCCCGCTCGCCCCCCTGCACGAGCCGCACAACATCGCCGCCATGCGGGCGCTGGCCCAGGTCTACCCGTCGCTGCCGCAGGTCGCCTGCTTCGACACCGCCTTCCACCAGACCCAGCCCTGGCAGTCGCAGACCTTCGCCATCCCGCGCGAATTGACCGCGGAAGGCATCCGCCGCTACGGCTTCCACGGCCTCAGCTACGAGTACATCGCCCACCGCCTGCCCCAGGTCGCCCCGGAGTTGGCGAACGCCCATGTGGTGGTTTGCCATCTCGGCAGCGGCGCCAGCCTGTGCGCCATGCGCGCCGGGCACAGCGTCGACACCACCATGGGCTTCACCGCCCTGGACGGTGTGCCGATGGGCACCCGGCCGGGCGCCATCGATCCCGGCGTGCTGATCTACCTGATGCGCGAGAAGGGCTACGGCGCCGACGAGCTGGAAAAGCTGCTCTACCACAAGTCGGGCATGCTGGGGGTCTCGGGCCTCTCCAACGACATGCGCGACCTGGAGAACTCCGACCTGCCGGCCGCCGCCGAGGCGGTGGAGCTGTTCTGCCACAACGTCGCCAAGCAGGTGGCGGCGCTGGCCGGCTCGATGGGCGGGCTGGACGCGGTGGTCTTCACCGCCGGCGTCGGGGAGAACTCCACCCTGGTGCGGGCGCGGGTGGCGGAAAAGCTGTCCTGGCTTGGCGTCGCCATCGATCCGGCGGCCAACCGCGCCAAGGCGACGCGCATTTCCGCCCAGGAGAGCCGCGTGCCGGTCTTCATCATCCCGACCGACGAGGAACGGATGATCGCCCGCCACACGCTGGGCGTCATCGCCGCGCAACAGCTGAGCAAGGCGGCCTGAGCAAAGCGGCACCACCTCCAGCCGGCGAAGTCATCATGGAACAGCCCCCCACATCCCCCATCGCCAAACAGCCGGAAAACGTCCGGCTCGGCATCCTGTCGATGCTGCTGGCGATGGTCCTGATGACCATCATGAACGCGCTGGCCAAGCTGCTGGCGGAGAGCTATCCGCTGGGCGAGGTCACCTTCTTCCGCAACCTGTTCGCCCTGCTGCCGGCGGTCGCCATGGTCGCCGCGGCGGGCGGGCGGAGCTGCCTGCACACCGACCATTGGCAGGGGCATCTGTGGCGGGCGGTCATCGGTCTGGCGTCGATGGTGCTGCTGTTCTGGGCCTATCACCTGATGCCGCTGGCCAATGCGGTGGCGATCTCCTACTCCGCGCCGCTGTTCCTGACCGCACTGTCGGTCCCGCTGCTGGGGGAGAGGGTCGGCGCCTTCCGCTGGGGGGCGGTGGTGGTCGGCTTCATCGGCGTGCTCATCATGGTGCAGCCCGGCGCCGGCATGCTCGACCGTGGGGCGCTGGTCGCGCTGGTCGCCGCGGTCTGCTACGCCCTGGCGATGATCGCCATGCGCCAATTGGGCCGCACGGAACGGCCGGTGACCACGGTCTTCTACTTCACCGTGATCTCCACCCTGCTCAGCGCGCTTGCCCTGCCGTTGGGCTGGACGACGCCGGACGGCCATGCGCTGGCCCTGATGGTGGCAATGGGGATCGCCGGCGGCGGCGCGCAGTATTTCAGCACGCGGGCCTATGCGCTGGCACGCGCGGTGGTGGTCGGCCCCTTCAGCTACGCCAGCCTGATCTATGCGTCGGTTCTCGGCTGGCTGGTCTGGGGCGACGTGCCGGCCCCGCATGTGGTGATCGGCGCCACCGTGGTGATCGGCAGCGGCCTGCTGATCCTCTACCGCGAAACGCGGCACCGCGAAATCGGGGGCGCGGCATCCCCCCTCCCACCGCGACGGGCGGCACCGACAACGAGACTGGTTTGAAGGAAAGGACAGGCATCATGCTTACGACCGATGCCCAAGGCAGCCCGGCTCCGCGCCCGCCCGGCAGACTTCGCCTGATTGCGGGCGGCCGCGACACGGGAGGCAGGACGCCCGCCAACAGGACTCCGGCCGGCAAGACGGCACGGCCGGGCAACGGGGTCTGTGCCATCGTCGGCGGTGTGAACCTGTCGGCCAAGCTGGACCTGCTGGTCCGGCTGGTGACGCGGGTCGACGTGCTGGCGCTGGGCGGCGGCATCGCCAACAGCGTCCTGGCGGCGACCGGCACCGACATGGGCGCCTCGCTGTGCGACTACGATCTGGTCGACGAGGCGCGCAAACTGCTGGACCGGGCGAAGGCCTGCGGCTGCGAGGTGCTGCTGCCGGTCGACGTGGTGGTGGCGACCGAGGCGCGGAAGGGGGCGGAGGACCGCATCGTCTCCTGCGCCGCCATCGGGCCGGAAGACATGGTCCTCGACATCGGTCCGGCGACGGTGGCGCGGCTGACCGCCTGCGTCGAAACCGCCCGGACGGTCGTCTGGACCGGCCCGCTCGGCGTCTGCGAGATCGCCCCCTTCGACGGCGGCACCGACGCGCTGGCGTGGTTCATCGCCCGGCGCACCCGCGGCGCCGACCTGCGGTCGGTGGCGGCCGGCGACGACACCATCGCGGCGCTGGCCGCGGCCGGGGTGGAGGACCGCTTCAGCGAGCTGACCACCCGCGACGCCCTGCCGGCTTGGCTGGATGTGATGTCGCCGCGCGCCGTGCCCGCCTGACCGGAAATTGCAATCTCTGCGGGTTGAAACCCGCTTTCCCTGGTTAACACGAGTCTCCGCCCCAACCGGCACGAGACCGCAACGGAACGACTGGAGCACATCATGGCTGTACGGGTAGCGATCAATGGGTTTGGCCGCATCGGCCGTCTGGTTCTGCGCGCCATCTACGAGAGCGGCCGCAAGG
>NZ_CAMLJP010000197.1 GCF_946480385.1 uncultured Azospirillum sp. | reverse complement strand
CTGAACGCCACCATCGAGGCGGCGCGGGCGGGGGAGGCGGGCCGCGGCTTCGCCGTGGTGGCGGAGGAGGTGCGCAGCCTCGCCGGACAGACCGCCAAGGCAACCGAAGAGATCGCCCAGCAGGTCCAGGCGGTGCGCAGCACGGCGCAGGGGGCCGTGTCGGCCATCGACGACATCGGCCGCACCATCAGCCGCATCGACGAGATCACCGCCATGGTCGCGGCCGCGGTGGAGGAGCAGTCCGCCGCCACCGACGAGATTGCGCGCAGCATCAACCATGCCTCCGATGCGGTGCAGAGCATCGCCGACACCGTGGTGTCGGTGGACGACGCGGTGAACCGCACCGGCAGCGCCGCCGCCCAGGTGGTGGACGCAACCCGCGCGCTTTCGCAACGCTCCGAAAGCCTGAGTGACGACATCGACCGCCTGCTGGGCCGCATCCGCGCTGCGTGAGCGCTTTCGCACACAGCACGCCGGGTCAGCCATATTTCCGATAGGAAAGATGCCCGATCCGGCGTAGCCTCAAAAACATGATCCGCTGAACAAACATTTTCCTTTTCAAACGCGAACGAACATTCTATGTTCCGAAACGAAAGCGGCCGGGTTCGCAAGGAACCGGCGCGGTACGGAGAGGAACCCAATGGCAAACGCGAGCCCTGCAGGAACGGACGGCCGGCTCGGCGAGACCGATAAGGCGGTCACCGATCTGCTGATCGTCGGCGGCGGCGTGAACGGGGCGGGCATCGCCCGCGATGCGGTCGGGCGCGGGATGTCGGTGGTGCTGTGCGAACAGGGCGACCTTGCGGGCGCCACCTCGTCGGCCAGCACCAAGCTGATCCACGGCGGCCTGCGCTATCTCGAATATTACGAATTCCGTCTGGTGCGCGAGGCTCTGCAGGAGCGCGAAGTTCTGTTGCGCGCCGCTCCGCACATCATCTGGCCGCTGCGCTTCGTTCTGCCCCATGACAGCAGCATGCGCCCGGCCTGGATGGTGCGCATCGGCCTGTTCCTTTACGATCATCTGGGAAAGCGCAAGCTGCTGCCGGGCTCGCACGGGGTCGATCTGACCAGCGCGCCGGCGGGAAAGCCGCTGTCGGGCGGCTTCACGAAGGCGTTCGAATATTCGGACTGCTGGGTGGAGGACAGCCGGCTGGTCGTGCTGAACGCGATGGACGCACAGGCGCGCGGGGCCGAAATCCTGACCCGTACCCGCTGCGAGAAGGCCGAGCGGCGCGACGGGCTGTGGGAAGCGACGCTGGTCAACGTGACCACGGGTGCCACCCGCACCGTCCGCGCCCGCGCCCTGGTCAATGCCGCCGGCCCCTGGGTGCGCGAGATGATCGCCAAGCGCACCGGCGTCACCGTCGACAAGTCGGTGCGTCTGGTCAAGGGCAGCCACATCGTCGTGCCGAAGATGTTCGAAGGCGAACACGCCTACATCTTCCAGAACGATGACCGCCGCATCGTCTTCGCCATCCCCTATGAGCGCGATTTCACCCTGATCGGCACCACCGACCTCGATTATTCGGGCGATCCCGGCGCGGTGGCGATCGCCCCAGACGAAATCGCCTATATGTGCCGGGCAGTGTCGCGTTATTTCGCCAAGCCGGTGCGCGAGAGCGACGTTGTGTGGACCTACAGCGGCGTCCGGCCGCTGTTCGACGACGCCAGCGGCAACGCCTCGGCCGTCACCCGCGATTATGTGCTGGAGATGGACGAACCGGCCGGACAGGCGCCGATGCTGTCGATCTTCGGCGGCAAGATCACCACCTTCCGCCGGCTGGCGGAGGAGGCGGCGGAGAAGCTGGGCAAGGCGCTCGGCAAGGGCGGAGCCACCTGGACGGCCGCCGTGCCGCTTCCCGGTGGCGATATCGCCGACGCCGATTTCGCCGGCTTCTTGGCCGGTCTGAAGCGCAACCGCCCCTGGCTGCCCGATGCGCTGGCCCTGCGGCTGGCGCGGGCCTACGGCACGCGGGTGGAGCGGCTGCTGGGCGACGCCAGGGGGCTGGACGATCTGGGCATCGATTTCGGGGGCGGCGTCTATGAGGCCGAACTCGACTATGCCGCGCGGGAGGAGTTCGCCATGACCGGCGACGACTTCCTGTGGCGGCGCTCCAAACTTGGGCTGCACCTGGACGCTGCGATCCGGGACGCCATCGGCGGCTGGTTCGACCGGCGCCGCGAAGCTACGGCCAACAGGGAACTGGGCGGCGACACCGCCACCTTGCGGTCGATGGGAGGAATGCGGTGACACTCACTCTGGAAGGCGTGGCCAAGCGCGTCGGCGCCGAGCAGCATCTCCACCCGCTGTCGCTGGAGCTGCAAGCCGGCAGCTTCAACGTCCTGCTGGGGCGGACGCTGGCCGGCAAGACGACGCTGATGCGGCTGATGGCCGGGCTGGACAAGCCGACCGTCGGGCGCGTGCTGGAAAACGGCAAGGACGTGACCGGCATGTCGGTGCGCCATCGCGACGTGGCGATGGTCTACCAGCAGTTCATCAACTACCCGGCGATGACGGTCTACGAGAACATCGCCTCGCCGCTGCGCCGCCAAGGCAAGGACAAGGCGGAGATCGACGCCCAGGTGCGCCGGACCGCCGCCATGCTGCGGATCGAGCCCTATCTGGAGCGCCTGCCGGCCGAACTGTCGGGTGGTCAGCAGCAGCGCTGCGCCATCGCGCGGGCTCTGGTGAAGGGCGCCGGCCTGCTGCTGCTCGACGAGCCGCTGGTCAACCTCGACTACAAGCTGCGCGAGGAGCTGCGCGCCGAGCTGCGCGACATCTTCGCGGACGGCAAGACCACGGTGGTCTACGCCACCACCGAACCGCAGGAGGCGCTGGTCCTCGGCGGCAACGTCACGGTTCTGCACGAGGGGCGGATGCTGCAGACCGGGGCGACCGGCGACGTGTTCCACACGCCCACCTCGCTGGAATGCGCGCAGGTGTTCAGCGATCCGCCGATGAACGTGATGGACGCGATCCTGACCAACGACCGCGTCGCCCTGTCCGACGGCACCAGCCTGCCGCTGTCGGCCCACGACCGCAACCTGCCGGCCGGCCCCTGCCGGGTCGGCATCCGCGCCAACCACCTGACGGTGCTGCGGCGGAGCGAGCGGCTGGTGCCGATCAAGGGCCGGGTCGCCCTGTCGGAGATCAGCGGGTCGGAGACCTTCGTCCATCTGCGCCACGGCGACACCACGCTGATCGCGCGGGAGGAGGGGGTGCACAGCCATCCCATCGGCAGCGACATCCAGGTCTATGCCGATCCCGACCGGATCTTCGTCTTCTCCACCGCCGGGCAGCTGGTGGCGGCACCCAACTGGCGGCGCGGCGCGCTGCGCAACATCGCTTAAGGGGGGCGGGAGCGATGGCGACCATCCAATTCGACAATCTCGGCCACTCCTATCACCCGCACCCGACGAAGCCGGAGGACTACGCGCTCCGCCGCCTGTCGCAGGAGTGGGAGGACGGCAAGGCCTATGCGCTGCTGGGGCCGTCGGGCTGCGGCAAGTCCACGCTGCTGAACATCATCTCCGGCCTGCTGGTGCCCAGCGAGGGGCGGGTGCTGTTCGACGGGCTGGACGTCACCCGCTGCACCCCGGAAGAGCGCAACATCGCCCAGGTGTTCCAGTTCCCGGTGATCTACGACACCATGACGG
>NZ_CAMLJP010000196.1 GCF_946480385.1 uncultured Azospirillum sp. | reverse complement strand
CGACCACGATCTCGATGGCGCCGGCGATGGCCGAGATCTCGATGAAGCCGATGCCGAGCAGCCAGAAATCGGCATTGATGCCCGGCGAATGCTCGTAGCTGGTCAGCGGCGGATACATGAACCAGCCGCCATCGGGCGCCGCCCCGAAGATCAGCGAGCAGAAAAAGGCGATGCCTCCGAAGAAATAGGCCCAGAAGGCGAAGGCCGACAGCCGGGGAAAGGGCAGGTCGCGCGCCGCCAGGAAGGAGGGCAGCAGATAGACGCCGATGGCCTCCACGATCGGCACGGCGAACAGGAACATCATCCCGGTGCCGTGGACGGTGAAGAACTGGTTGTAAGTGTTGTGGTCGAGCAGGTCGTTGTCGGGCACCGCAAGCTGCAGGCGCATCACCAGCGCCAGCAGCCCGGCGATCAGGAAGAACAGCAGCGCCGTGCCGATGTACCAGACGCCGACCTTGGTGTTGTTCACCGCGGTCAGCAGCGCGATTCCCCGCGGCAGCCGCCAGAGGCGGCGAAGCCTCTCCTCCTCCCCCTCCGGGCGGGGGACGGGGCTGGGAGTTAGCCTGCCGTCGGAGAACTCGTCGCGGGGCTCGTCGGTGCGCAGCGTCATTTCAGACTCTCCAGCCAGGCGGCCATGGCGTCCAGGGTCTCGCCGTCCATCACGTCGAAGGATGGCATGCGATTCTCGGGCTTGATGTGCTGGGCGCCCTGGATCCAGGCGGCGAGGGTCTCCACCCGTGTCGGCAGCGTCCCGGCGGCGAGCGACGGCCGGGCGCCGACGCGGCTCAGGTCCGGACCGACCAGCCCCGCCGCCGCCGTCCCGCGGATCGCGTGGCAGGACTGGCAGCCGAAGGCGAAGAAGGCATCGCGGCCACGCGCAAGCTGCGGCGTTACCGGCTCCGGCGCCGGGCGCCGCTGCGCCGTCATCCAGGCGTCGAATTCGTCCGCCGGCAGGACCCGGATGTCGAAGGCCATCAGCGCATGCTGCGCCCCGCAAAATTCGGCACATTGGCCGCGATAGAGCCCCGGCCGCTGCGCCACGATCGGCAGCCGGTTCACATGGCCGGGGATCATGTCGATCTTGCCGGCGAGGCTCGGCGCCCAGAAGCTGTGGATGACGTCGGCGCTGGCGACCCGCAGTTCCACCTGCCGCCCGACCGGCAGCACGAGTTCGTTGGCCCCGCGCAGCGGCTCCTGCCCCTCCACATGATAGCGGACGTCCCACCACCACATGTAGCCGGAGACCTCGACCACAAGTTCCGGTTTTGGCGCAAGGGTCGCCAGACGGCGGGCAAGGGCGAATTCATGGAACTGGAGCGCCGTCAGCGTGACGAGCGGGAACAGGATGCCGCCGCCGATCACCCAGGCGCGGCGGCCGGGAAACCGTTCCGGCCGGACCAGCGCGGCATAGAGCGCCAGCGCCATCACCACCAGGAAGATGACCCCGGCGCCGATGAAGAGGATCCAGTTGGTGGCCAGGATCTCCTGCGCGCTGACGCCCGCGGCATCCAGCGCCGACTGCCGCCCCTCGCACCCTGCCAGAGCGAATCCGGCAAGGGCGAGCGCCGCAATGGGCAGGCCGGGCCGCAGAGAGGCTCGCTCGATTAGCCGGCTCGCCCAGTTCATATCCGTCGCCTCCCCTTCGCCGGGCCACGCCCATTTTCCCCCTCGGGGTCAACACAGCCGAGGCTCGACGGTTTCGTGGGCAATCCGAAGTTCCCACGCGGAATCACGAAACCAGTGCGTGGCCGTAAGCGTTGAAGGTGGAAAGACGGCTCCGGCAATCGCGGCGGGGTTGGAAAAGGCGCTTGAGGAGACGATGCATGACCGTCGACACAGGCCGGACGGAAGCGGCATTGCCGGACAAGCCAGCCTATGAGGACAACCGTTCCTTCCTCGTCGGGCTGGCGCGCGCCTTTGCCGGGGCGCTGATCTTCTCGCTGCCGATGCTGATGACGATGGAGATGTGGTGGATCGGCTTCACCATGAATTCCTGGCGGCTGGTCCTGCTGCTGGTGCTGCTGATCCCGCTGCTGGTCGGTCTGTCGGTGGTCAGCGGCTTCAAATCCACCGCCAGTCTGCGCGACGACATCGCCGACGCCTTCGTCACCATCGCCGTGGCGGTGGTGATGTCGGTCGTCATCCTCGGCATCTTCAAGGTGCTGTCCGTCGACATGCCGGCGCGCGAGGTGATCGGCAAGATCGCGCTGCAGAGCTTTCCCGCCGCCATCGGCGCCATGCTTGCCCGCGACCAGTTGGGGCAGAAGAGCAGCGAGAGCATGCAGCGCCAGACCGCGATGAGCTATCCGCAGGAGCTGTTCCTGATGGGGGTGGGGGCGCTGTTCCTCGGCCTCAACGTCGCCCCGACGGAGGAGATGATCCTGCTGTCCTACATGATGGACCCGTGGCGGGAGATCGTGTTGCTGCTGCTGTCACTGGTGCTGATGCACGCCTTCGTCTACGCGGTGGAGTTCCCCGGCGGGTCGAAGCCGCCGGGCGGCGTCGGGTTCTGGAGCCTGTTCCTGCGCTTCACCGTCGTCGGCTATGTGATCGTGCTGGCGATCTGCCTTTACCTGCTGTGGACCTTCGGCCGGACCGACGGCACCGGTTTGGCCGAGATCATCAGCGCGACCGTGGTCCTGGGCTTTCCCTGCGCCATCGGCGCGGCGGCGGCTCGCCTGATCCTGTGACCCTGATCCTGTGAAGGTGGAGAGAGGCCGATGGCGACGACGGACGATGATTCACGGGTAAACAACGGATCACGGGCAAGTGACGGGGCGGAGCATGCACCGCCGACCTCTCCCCTCGAATGGGTGGTGGCGGGGCTCGGCGCACTGCTGATCGCCGCGATGATCGTCTACATGGTGCAGTACG
The DNA here is from genome assembly GCF_946480385.1 of uncultured Azospirillum sp. The sequence goes on along the minus strand of NZ_CAMLJP010000196.1, from coordinate 924 downwards.
CTCTCAAGGAGCACAGTTCGGTCCCCGGCGAGATGGACGTGACCGTGATGGAAATGCGGACAGGCGGCCATGGCCACACCGTGCGTTTCCGGATCCGCAACCAGACCGCCGCGACCGCCGCAACGCTGATCGTGCATGGAGAATTGCGGTCCGGCGACCGGGTGGTGGAGACGGCGGAGGCGCAGTTCGACTATCTGCCACCCTATTCCGAACGCTTCGGCGGCCTGATCTTCCAGCACGACCCGGCCCGCTACGAGTTGCGCATCGTCCCCACCGGCTACAGCGAACCTTGAGGGTGCGTCAGTCGCGCCCCCAGAGCCCCCGCTCGCCCAAATCCTCGCCGCGCTGCCGCTCCAGCGCCTGGGAATAGCGGCGGAGCGCAAAGGATTCCGTCACATAGCCGATGATCCGCCGGTCGGTCGGAGACGATAGCACCGGCAATGCCTCGACCTCCTCGCTGCCGAAACGGTTCAGCACGGTGCGGGCGTCGTCGCCGGGCATCAGGACGGCGTCCGCCTTGCAGGCCAGCGATCCGACCCGCGTCTCCGTCGCCTCCGCATCCTGGTCGGGGTCGTGGATGATCGTCATGTCAACCATGCCGGCATAGCGCCCCATCTCGTCCACCGCAAAGACCGCCTTGGTCGACCCCAGCGGATAGAGGCGGCGCAGCGCCTCCACCGTCAGGGTGGCCGGCACCGTCTTGGCGTCGCGACGCATCAGCCGGAAGGCCGTCAGTTCCGACAGCCAGCCAATGTCGTAGGCCCCGCGGATCGGCACGCCGCGCAGGTGGAAGCGCCAGGTGGCGAAGGAGTAGCCGAAGGCCTGACGCACCACGGTGGTCGACAGCACCACCCCGATCAGCACGCCCGACGCCGCCCACAGATCCTGCGTCGTCTCCAGCACCAGCAGCACCATGGTGACCGG
>NZ_CAMLJP010000195.1 GCF_946480385.1 uncultured Azospirillum sp. | reverse complement strand
CTGCGCGCGCGGGTGGCGTCCGGCAGCTATTCCACCGTGCTGCTCGACGGCGTCACCGGGTCGGGCAAGACGGAGGTTTATTACGAGGCGATCTCCGCCGCGCTGGAACAGGGCAAACAGGCGCTGGTGCTGCTGCCGGAAATCGCGCTGTCGGCGCAGTGGCTCGACCGCTTCGCCCGCCGATTCGGCGCGCCGCCGGCGGAATGGCATTCGGAACTGACCGGGGCGCAGCGCCGCGACACCTGGCGCGCGGTGGCGAAGGGCGAGGTGCCGGTGGTGGTCGGCGCGCGGTCGGCGCTGTTCCTGCCCTACCCGGATTTGGGCGTCATCATCGTCGATGAGGAGCACGACTCCGCCTACAAGCAGGAGGAGGGGGCGATCTACCACGCCCGCGACATGGCGGTGGCGCGGGCGCATCTCGGCGGGCTGCCGATCGCGCTGGTCTCCGCCACGCCGTCGCTGGAGACCAAGGTCAATGCCGACAGCCACCGCTATGCCCGCATCGAGCTGCCGGCCCGCCATGGCGGCGCCGTGCTGCCCGATGTCGAGCTGATCGACCTGCGTCGCGACCGTCCTCCCGCCCGGCACTGGCTGGCGCCCAGCCTGCGCAAGGCGCTGACCGACACGCTGGCCGGCGGCGAGCAGGCGATGCTGTTCCTGAACCGCCGCGGCTACGCCCCGCTGACCCTGTGCCGCGCCTGCGGCCACCGCATGCAGTGCCCGAACTGCACGGCCTGGCTGGTCGAGCACCGGCTCGCCCGCAAACTGCAATGCCACCATTGCGGCCTGCAGCAGCCCTTGCCCCACGCCTGCCCGGAATGCGGGGAGGAGGGCACCATGGCCGCCTGCGGTCCCGGCGTGGAGCGCATCGCCGAGGAGGTGGCGGAGCTGTTCCCCGACGCCCGCGCCGCCATCATGGCGTCCGACACCCTGCATGGCCCGCGCGCCATCCAGGAGATGGTGGAGAGCATAGGCCGGCATGAGCTGGACATCATCATCGGTACCCAGGTGATGGCGAAGGGCCACCATTTCCCGATGCTGACGCTGGTGGGGGTGGTCGACGCCGATCTCGGGCTGAACGGCGGCGACCTGCGGGCGGCGGAGCGCACCTATCAGCTGCTGCATCAGGTGGCCGGGCGCGCCGGGCGCGGCGAGCGGCCGGGGCGGGTGATGCTGCAGACCTTCATGCCCGAACATCCGGTGATGCAGGCGCTGGCTGCCGGCGACCGCGACGGCTTCTATCAGCTGGAAGCCGAGATGCGGCTGGAGGCCGGCATGCCGCCCTTCGGCCGGCTGGCGGCGCTGATCGTGTCCGGCGAGGATCCGACGCTGGTGGAACGGGTGGCGATGGCGCTGGGCAGGGCCGCACCACGCAGCGACTCGGTCCATATATTGGGGCCGGCCCCGGCGCCGCTGGCCCTGCTGCGCGGACGGCACCGCCGCCGCCTGCTGCTGAAGGCGCCGCGCAGCACCCAGGTGCAGCCGCTGATCGCGGAGTGGCTGGACCGGGTGGAGATTCCGCCGGCCATCCGGGTGCAGATCGATGTGGACCCCTATAGCTTCCTTTAGCCGGCGTTAGCGCGGGCAGGGCAGGCTGCGGCGAATTGACACGATCCGGTCGTGGGAGGGCACAGGAATGGCACCTGTGACGTTTGGTCCATTGCGCGGCGCCGGTCATGGTATTACCACGGCCGGGATGGTTCCGAATCCAAACTTCCTTCCCGGAGCCAAACGTCACAGGCACAGGTTCAGGCTGATGGTCGGCATGCTCTCCAAGCTTCGTCTGCGGGTTCAGCGGCAAACGCTGCTGACCGTCCTGCCTGTCCTTCTGCTGCTGGTGGTCATCGCTTTTGCCGCCGGCGCCCCGGCCCGCACCCGCGGCACCGATGCCGAAGCGCTGACGATGATCGACCGCGCCGAACAACTGCTGGAGCGGATCGGTCCGGACGCGGCGGCCGAAGCCTTTGCCGCCCATGATAGCGCTTTCACTGACCGCGACCTCTACCCGATGCTGCTGGACGACAAGGGTGTGATGGTCGCCCATGGCTGGACCGCGACGCTGAACGGGTCGAACCTGAAGGAGCTGCGCGACGTCGACGGCAAGCCCTTCATCCGCGAGGCGCTGGACGGGGTGGCGCGCGAGGGCCGCACCGACGTCACCTATCAATGGATCGACCCGCTTACGGGCCAAGTCGCGCGCAAGACGATGCATGCCCGCCGTCTGGTTCTGAACGGCAAGCCCTACATGCTGGCGGTCGGGGTCTATCGTTGAGGCTTTTGTGAAACCCCTGCGGCGGGATGCCGCAGGCCGCTTTTTTACATGGTGAAAATTACCGCGGCCAAATCCCGGCACCAAATCCGAGGGGCCAAATCCAAAAAGAGGTCAGGGCGAGCGCGGGCGGCGCGGGCGCCAGATCGACAGGCATTCGGCGGCGTTGTCGCCGGCCCCGATGCCGTACCAGCCCGAGCGGTCGTGGAAAGACAGGCTGTAGCGTCCTTTGACGTCGCGCTCGAAGCGGAAGACCGGGCGGTCGACCTCCGGCAGCAGCACCAGAAGCCGGTCGTGGGTGCGTGCCGACTCGCGCAGCACGCCGACCCAATGCCCGTCGCGAATCTTCGGTTCGGCCACGGCGGCGAAGGCGTCCAGATCGTCCGGGGTAAAGCGGGCGCGACTGAACTGGATGACGTTCGGCGCGCGCTCCTCCAGCCGGGTGCCGGCGCCGGCGTCGCTGTCCGCAGAGGTGTCGGTCGTCGGCAGGATGGTCATGGCGGATAAGGCCTCTGGTCTCTCGGGACCGGCTGCGGCGGGGCAAAACGACAGCAATACCAAGGTCGGATCGGCCGCCCGCGCGGTTCAGGGCGACCGTGGATCAGATTGGTTAACCTTGAATTAAACCGGGAATAGGGCCACATCGAAGTCACAGCCGGTATGACCAGTCGAGCGTCGCCCGAGTCCTCGGCGAACGCAGTTGCGACCAATGATTCCGCAGTTGCTCAAAACGCCGCAGCCAAATTGTCCAGACCCCGTTGCGTGGTGGCGATTCCTGTGATATTGGACCGCTCGCTTTCGCGGCCGGGGTGTTTGTGCCTCGGGTTGACACCCTATAAGGCCGCCGAATTCACCGTCTACCGAACTCAATTCGAGGGATCAGGTGGCATCCGAAGGAACAGGCGTATCCGAACTCGCCGCGCGTTACTCCACCGCGCTGTTCGAGCTTGCGGACGAAAACCAGGCGTTGGACACGGTCGCGAGCGATCTTGCCACGCTGAAGCAGATCCTGGCCGAGAGCGCTGACCTCCGTCGCCTCGTCCGCAGCCCCGTCATCAGCCGCGCCGATCAGGGCAAGGCCATGGCCGCTGTCCTGGACAGCGCCGGCGTGTCCGATCTGACCAAGCGCTTCATCGGGCTGGTGGCGGCCAACCGCCGCCTGTTCTCGATCGACGGGATGATCGACGGCTTCCTGGCCGAACTGGCCCGGCGCCGCGGCGAGGTCACGGCGCAGGTCACCTCGGCCCAGCCGCTGAGCGACGCCCAGCGCAATGCCGTCATCGACGCGCTCAAGGCGTCCATCGGTTCCAAGGTGTTGGTGAACACCTCCGTCGATCCGGAGCTGATCGGCGGCATGATCGTTAAGTTCGGCTCGCGCATGGTCGATACCTCGGTGCGCACGAAGCTGAACAAATTGCAACTCGCCATGAAGGCCTCAGGGGGATCAGTCTGATGGATATCCGCGCCGCAGAAATCTCTGCGATCCTCAAGCAGCAGATCGCGAATTTCGGGACCGAGGCGGATGTCGCCGAGGTTGGTCAGGTCCTGTCGGTGGGTGACGGCGTCGCCCGCGTGCACGGCCTGGACAACGTCCGCGCCGGCGAAATGGTCGAGTTCCCGGGTGGCCTGCAGGGCATGGCGCTGAACCTCGAGACCGACAATGTCGGCATCGTGATCTTCGGCGACGACCGCGGCATCAAGGAAGGCGACACCGTCAAGCGCAC
>NZ_CAMLJP010000194.1 GCF_946480385.1 uncultured Azospirillum sp. | reverse complement strand
GCCGCGGCCTTGGTGACCGGCACCGCCGCGGCGACATAGCGGTTGCGCCAGTCGCGGAATTCGGTGTCGCCGTTCGCGGCGGCAGTGGAGAAGCGCTGCTGCATCTGCTGCACCGCCTGGACCACCGACCGGCAACCGTCGCCGTACCCGTTGATGCCCAGGATATAGCCGGCGCGCATCAGGGTCCGCATCTGCACGCGCGGTGTCGCCGCCAGTCCGCCGACCTGGCCAGTCATGCCCGGTGCGGCCGCCGCGCTGTAGCCGGGATAGCCGGCATAGCCGCGCGGCCCGGCCACGCCATAGCCGGCGCCGACCAGCCCCTGGTTCACCTGCTGCAATTGCTGAAGGCACTGCTGATCGGCGCTCGACGCCTGCATCTGCGTGTTGCCCTGGCTCTGGGAAGAGGCCTGGGAGGCGGCCTGGGAGGGGATCGGCAGCGTGAGCGCCAGTGCCGCGGTGGCCATGGTGATCAGACGGGTGCTCATCGTCGTTCCTCCGATGTCGTTGTCATATGCGAAGTCACCCACCGGGCTGCTCCTTGGTCGGTCAACTCCCGACTCCGGAAGCCGTTTCGCCTAATCGGGGCCGGCATGCCGCGAGACGGTCTGCCTTCGCCGAAGTTGATCCATCACGGCAACGGCGGAATGGGAGCGGACGACATGCGGAAGCACGGGCTGACACATCTCCCGGAGCCTGCCCTTCCGAAGCCTTCATGGTGCCGCCATGGCTGATCCGACCTCCGGCGACACGCCCGAAGGCGGCTCTGGCCGCCACAGTTCCGGCAACCGCAACCTGATGCTGGGCATCGTCACCGTGCTGCTGGTGATAGCCGGCCTGCGCGCCAGCTATCCGGTCACCATGCCGCTGGCCGCCGCGGTCGTGGTGGTCGCCGCCCTGTGGCCGATCAAGAGCCGCATGGACCGGGTGCTGCCGTCCTTCGTCGGTACGACCGCCATGGCCCTGCTTCTCTTCTGCATGCTGGTCGGCTTCTTTGCCGCGATCTATTTCTCGGCCGCCCAGGTGGTCGGCGCCTTCGCCGACCAGCAGGACCAGTTGAACGCACTGTTCCAATCGGTGTCACAGCTGGCCGAGAAATGGGGGCTGCCGTCGCTGGACGGGGGAAACACCTCGGGCCGGCTGGCCGGCATCGCGCAACAGGTGCTGTCGAGCGCCTACACCATGCTCGGCTATTTCGGCTTCATCGGCGTCCTCGTCGTCTTCGGCCTGCCCGAGGTAAAGGCCGTCCGCCGAAAGCTGCGCACCAGCCTGGAATACGACAACCGGCAGGCCCTGATCGACATCGCCGGGCGCAGCGCCGACAAGGTCCGCTCCTACCTGGGGGCGGCAACGCTGGCCAGCATCGTCACCGGCGTGGCGTCCGGCCTGTGGGCGCTGGTGGTGGGGCTGGACCTTGCGCTGGTCTGGGGCGTGCTGAACTTCCTGCTGAATTATGTGCCGGTGATCGGCAATGTCGTCGGCATCCTGCCGCCGACCCTCTACGCGATGATCCAGTATGACGGCTGGACCATGCCGGCCGTGGTCTTCGCCGGGTATGCCGTGCTGCAGTTCATCATCAGCAACTTCGTCTATCCCGCGCTGCAGGGGCGCAGCCTGTCGCTATCGCCGGTCGCCATCATCCTGGCGCTGGCCTTCTGGAGCTGGGTCTGGGGCATCGCCGGCGCTCTGATCGCCGTTCCGTTGACGGCGTCGCTGGTGATCGTCCTGCAGCATTTCCCCCGCACCGCCTGGATCGCCGATCTGCTCGCCCAGGAGCACGGTGACGATTCCGGCGACTAGTCCGCCGTTGGAACCAGCACCGCCCACCAGGGTTGGCGGAGGAGACCCTTTCACGGAGGACATTCGATGAGGACCACCAAGACGCTCGCCCTCGCGGCATTGCTGGCCCTTCCGACGACCGCCGCGCTGCATGCCGGACAGGGAGTCGGACAAGGAGCAGGGCAAGAGACGAAGCGGGGGGACGCGCTGTTGCCGGCGCCCCCGCCGGGCTGGCAGCGACCGGACGCCTCGCAGACCGGCGGCCCCGGTGCGGAACTGGAGGCCGGCGAAATGGGCGTGGGACATAAATCCGGTCCGCCGGCCGGCAATGTGCTGGTCACCCCCAACAATGCCGCCGCCGCAGCCAATCATAACGAGCCGATCGGCGGGTCGAACGCGACAAGCGGCACTTCGCGCGACGGATCGCTTGGCAGCGGCTCGTCCGGCATGGATTCGTCCAGGGAACCGGACCGGAAAAACTGATCCGTCGAAGGGGCAAGGATTATTCCAAAAGAAATCGGACAGTTCGGGTGAGGGGGCGCAGAGCTTGGAACAGGTAGACGGCGACATCTCGACCACTCTGGCGTCCATCGACGGCATCGTCGACTGGACGCTGGCCTTTCTTCCCAAATTCGCGGTCGGCGCCGTCGTCTTCCTGCTGTTCTGGATGATCGGGTGGGGCATGCGGGCCGGCGTCCGCCGGGCCACGCTGAACCGCCCCGCCCGCAATGTCGGCCTCGTGCTCGCCCGGCTTTCGCAATGGGGCTTGCGCTTCCTCGGCCTGCTGATCGCGGTGACGGTGATGTTCCCCTCGGTCAAGCCGGTCGACGTGCTGGGCCTGCTGGGCGTCGGCAGCGTCGCCATCGGCTTCGCCTTCAAGGACATCCTGCAGAACTTCCTGGCGGGAATCCTCATCCTGCTGCGCCAGCCCTTCCGGATCGGCGACCAGATCGTCTTCAAGAGCTTCGAGGGAACGGTCGAGGACATCGAAACGCGCACGACGGTCATCAAGACCTATGACGGCCGCCGCGTCTTCGTGCCGAATGGGGAGATCTTCACCAACGCCGTCACCGTCAACACCGCCTACGGCCTCCGCCGCAGCGAGCATGACATCGGCATCGGCTATGGCGACGATGCATTGCGCGCCTCCCCCTGATCGTCGAGGCACTGCGCAGCGTCGACGGCGTGCTGGCCGATCCCGCGCCGGAAGCGCTGGTTATGGAACTCGCCGGGTCGAGCGTGACCGTCCGCGCGCGCTGGTGGACCGATGCGCACCAGCACGAGGTGCTGCGCGTGCGCCACCAAGCCGTCGCGTCCATCAAACGGCAACTGGGAGACGCCGGAATCGACCTGCCCTTCCCGACCCGCGTCGTGCTGTTCCACGACCAGACCGAAGAGACGGACGGCGACCGCACCCGCCAGCGCGAAGGCTGGCCACCCGGAGGGGAACCGCCGCGCCCCCGCACCATCGCCGGCGCGCTGAAGTCCCAGCCGCGCAACGGCGAGGATCATCAGGCAAGGCCCGACGGCACATAGCCCTGTCGCAGTTGACTTGGCGCACCTTGACTTGGACTGGCAGCAATATCTCAGTCGATACTCGATATTTTAAAATATCCGCCCTGCCTGATCCAAAGGTCATGGGCGGTTTTTCCATGGACAGCATTTGAGTGCTCTGACATCGTTCGAATACGAACCTTCACGGGGACGGTGATTGGAGACAAGGGCAATGAAAACCTCATCCACAAGTTTCAGGGCGGCCTGCCTGTTCGCACTTGCCGGCATCGGCATGGGAATTGGAATGGCCGCATCGCAGAACCACGACCTGATGCCCGCCCACGCCCACCTCAACCTGCTGGGCTGGGTGTCGCTCTTCCTGTTCGGGGTCTATTACCGGCTGCATCCGGCGTTGGAAACCAGCCGTCTCGCGATGACGCAGATCGTCGTCTGGTGCGTCGGCACGGCTTTCCTGACCGTCGCCGTCGCCGCCCTGCATCTCGGCTATACCGCGTTCGAGCCGGTCGCCGCGGTCAGCGCGCTGTTGCTGCTCGGCGCGCTCGGGCTCTTCACCGTGCTGGTTTTCCGCTCCGGCAAGCAGACGCAGGCCGCAACGCCGGCACTGACGGCCGCGGAGTAATCCGCGCCGCCAGAGCTGGAAAAGCGATTTTGGGGCGAGCGATCTGAGGGCGAGCCAGTCGGGACGAGCAAGCCGGCGTCAGACCGG
>NZ_CAMLJP010000193.1 GCF_946480385.1 uncultured Azospirillum sp. | reverse complement strand
GCTCCCCTGATTGCCAGCCTTGACCAACGGTTGCACTCAACTACTCTGTGACTGAAGAGGGACGAGAGGTCGAGGGTGAGACGTGGCCAACAATAATAACCGGCCAGAGAACCGGGAAGCCAGCCGGGGGGCTCTGTCGCAGTTGCAGGCGATGCTGGACACTGTGCCCGACGGGGTCGTCATCATAGACGCCCGTGGCCGGATCACGTCCTTCAACCCCGCCTGCGAACGGCTGTTCGGCTGGACGGCGGCGGAGGTGGTCGGCCGCAACGTCAACATCCTGATGCCCTCTCCCTACCGGGAGGAGCATGACGGCTATCTGGAGCGCTATCACCGCACCGGAGAGCGGCGGATCATCGGCATCGGCCGCGAGGTGACCGGCCAGCGCAAGGACGGCTCCTGCTTCCCCATGGACCTGTCGGTGGGCGAGGCGGGCCAGGACGGCGACCCCGTCTATATCGGCATCATCCGCGACCTGACCGCCGCCAAACAGGCGGAAACGGCGCTGCGCGAGCGCGAGGCGCGGCTGACCTCCATCCTCCAGACCGTGCCCGAAGCCATCATCGTCATCGACGAGAAGGGGCTGATCGAATCCTTCAGCCCGGCGGCCGAACGGCTGTTCGGCTGGACGGCGGCGGAGGTCATCGGCCGCAACATCAACATGCTGATGCCCTCGCCCTACCGCGAGCAGCATGACGGCTATCTCGAGCGCTACGAGCGGACGGGGGAGCGGCGGATCATTGGCATCGGCCGCATCGTGTCGGGCCAGCGCCGCGACGGGTCGGTGTTCCCGATGGAGCTGGCGGTGGGGGAGGTGCTGCTCGCCGGCCGGCGCTGCTTCACCGGCTTCGTCCGCGACCTGACCGAACGGCAGGCCACCGAACGCCGTCTGCAGGAACTGCAGTCGGAGCTTCTGCATGTCAGCCGGGTCAGCGCCATGGGGCAGATGGCCTCGACGCTGGCCCACGAACTGAACCAGCCGCTGACCGCCGTCATCAACTATGCCAAGGCGGCCAAGCGGCTGATGGAGCGCCCGGAAACGGTGGTCAAGGCGATGGACATGGTCGACAAGGCCAGCGCCCAGGCCACCCGCGCCGGCCAGATCATCCGCCATCTGCGCAGCTTCATCGAGAAGGGCCAGACCCACCGTTCCGTCGAATCCCTCAACAAGGTGGTGGAGGAGGCGAGCGCACTGGCATTGGTCGGCGCCAAGGAGCGCGGCCTGCATGTGCGCTTCGACTTCGACGCCGGCGATCCGCAGGTGCTGATCGACAAGGTCCAGGTCCAGCAGGTGATCCTCAACCTCGTCCGCAACGCCATCGAATCCATGGGCGGCGCACAGAGCGACCAGCGGGTGCTGACCGTCCGCACCGGTCCCGATCCGGACGAGCCCGACTTCCGCCGCGTTGCCGTCCTCGACACCGGTCCCGGCGTGCCGGAGACGGTGCGCGCCCAGCTGTTCCAGCCCTTCGTCACCACCAAGACCGGCGGCATGGGACTGGGCCTGTCGATCTGCCGCTCGATCATCGAGGCGCATGGCGGCCGCCTGTGGCTGGAACCGCCGGCCGAACCGCCGGCGACCGGCGCCAGCTTTGCCTTCACCGTCCCCCTGTCCTCCTCGGCCGCATCGGAGTCCGACGATGCCCGCTGACACCAAATCCGATGCCGCAACCGACATGACCGCCGAGCTCACCGTCTTCATCGTCGACGACGACGACGCCATCCGCGATTCCCTCCAGATCCTTCTGGAATGCGCCGGCTTCCAGGCGGAAAGCTTCTCCACCCCGCTGGCCTTCCTGGAGTCCGACGCCCCATCGCGGCCGGGCTGCCTGCTGGTCGACGTCCGCATGCCGCAGATGAGCGGCCTCGACGTTCAGGAACGGCTGGTCCGCGACGGCCGCGCCATCCCGGTGGTGGTGATGACCGGTCATGGCGACGTGCCGCTCGCCGTGCGTGCCATGAAGGCGGGGGCGGTCGATTTCGTCGAGAAGCCCTTCGAGGAGGAATCGCTGCTCGCCGCCGTCCGCTCCGCCCTGGCCCGCTCGGCGGAAGGCAGGACACCGGCCGCCGCCCCGCCGGCCGCGGCCCCCGAACAGCCGGATCCGCCCCCCGCCGCCTCCGCCCCGCCGGAGGTTCTGGCCCGCCTGTCCGCCCTGACGCCGCGGGAACATGACGTTCTGCGCTGGCTGGTGGCCGGCAAGTCGAACAAGGTCATCGCCTTCGAATTGTCGATCAGCCCGCGCACCGTGGAAATCCACCGCGCGCGGGTGATGGAGAAGATGCAGGCCGACAGCCTGCCGACCCTGGTGCGCATGGCGATCGCCGCCGGCGTGGTTCCTGGCGGCCTGTGATCTCCATAAAGCCTGATCTCCATCAAGGCTGATCTGCATCAAAAGCGCGCCGCATACGCATTGGTCCGTATATCGGCGCCCCCCGCCGCATTTTATCTTCCATGACGCGCCGCACCGTCGGCGCCCTTGTGTCTGCATGGAAGTTCGGAGGCCGTCATGGATCAATTGGACAACGGGCCGGGCGGGATGCCGGGTGCCGGGATCGTCCACATCGTCGACGACGATGAGCCGGTCCGCGACTCCCTGAAGGCCCTGCTGGAAGCCTTCTCCTTCGATGTGCGGGACTTCTCGTCCTGCCGCGAGTTCCTCGACGGCTATGACGGCAACCCCAAGGGCTGCCTCGTTCTCGACCTGCACATGCCGGTGATGAGCGGGTTGGAGTTCCTGGAGCGCCATCGCGGCGACCTGCACGGAATGCCGGTCATCATGGTGTCCGGCCGCGGCGATCCGGCGACCTTCGCCCGCGCCAAGGAGGCCGGCGTGGTCGCCGTGCTGGAGAAGCCGTTCGACGAGGACCAGCTGATCGACATGCTGAACGGCCTGATGCCGTCCCACGCCGCCGCCTGAGTTCCGGCCCCCTTATACGGCCGTTTACGTACGTACACTTACCTACGCAAACTTCCTTAGGTACATCACCGAACTGCACAGCACGGCGGGGGACAGTTAGCTTCTGGTCATCGGATGCACCCCGGACCAACCGGACCGCATCGCACCGTCAAGGCCGAGGTTACCATGTCCACGCACGCCGCCATTGCCGCCCATGCCAACCGCGCCGTTCCTGGTTACCTGGTCTCCGCCCTGGCGATGTCGCCGGCCTCCGGCCTGGGTGCCCTCCAGCCGCGCAACCCCGCCGACCCGCTCGCCGGCCTGGGCCATGCCAAGGTCTACGAGCGCGAAACCACGCTGTTCAGCGAAGGCGACGCCGCCGGTTCGGTGTTCCGGGTGATGAGCGGCATGGTCCGCCTCTACAAGATGCTGCCCGACGGCCGGCGCCAGATCATCGGCTTCCTGCAGGCCGGCGACATGATGGGGCTGGCCTTCGCCTCCCAGTATCTCTACACCGCCGAAACCGTGACGGCGACCACCATCCAGCGCATCCCGCGCCTGGAGTTGGACGCCCTGATGGATGCCCAGCCGGCCTTCGCCCGCAAGCTGCTGTCGGCCACCACGTCGGAGCTGATGGCGGCGCAGGACCAGATGGTTCTGCTCGGCCGCAAGACGGCTTGCGAGAAGGTTGCCACCTTCCTGCTGCGCCTCAGCGACCGCAAGCATGGTGACCGCACCATCGACCTGCCGATGGGCCGCAGCGACATCGCCGACCATCTCGGCCTGACCACCGAAACCGTGTCGCGCACCCTGACCAAGCTGAAGTCGACCCGCCTGATCCGTATCCTCGTCGGCGGCAAGCTGGAACTGCTGGACCGCGACGCCCTGGCCGATCTCGCCGGCGGCTTCTGACCCCCAAACCGCTTCTTTTCACAATCCTGGCCGCGCACCGGACGCTTCAGACGATCTCTGGAGGGGGCCGGAGCGCGGCGGCGCGCCCGAACGGCGCCTCCCGGACAGCAAGTGCCCGGACAGCAAGTGGATGATGACCATGACCGTCACGACCCTTTCCGACCTGAACGCCCTGATCGCCCGCGTGAAGGCGGCGCAGGCGCGCTTT
>NZ_CAMLJP010000192.1 GCF_946480385.1 uncultured Azospirillum sp. | reverse complement strand
CTATGGCGAGGAGGTGAAGTTCGGCGGCGGCAAGGTGATCCGCGACGGCATGGGGCAAAGCCAGCGCTCGCGTCACCAGGGGGCGGTCGACACCGTCATCACCAACGCCCTGATCATCGACCATTGGGGCATCGTCAAGGCCGACATCGGCATCACCGGCGGGCGCATCGCCGCCATCGGCAAGGCCGGCAACCCCGACATCCAGCCCGGCGTCGACATCATCATCGGTCCGGGCACCGAGGTGATCGCGGGCGAGGGCAAGATCGTCACCGCCGGCGGCATCGACGCCCACATCCACTTCATCTGCCCGCAGCAGGTCGACGAGGCGCTGAACAGCGGCGTCACCACCATGCTGGGCGGCGGCACCGGCCCGGCCGCCGGAACCTCCGCCACCACCTGCACGCCGGGGCCTTGGCATATGGAGCGGATGCTCCAGGCCGCCGAAGGGCTGCCGATCAATCTGGGTTTCTTCGGCAAGGGCAACACCAGCCGCCCCGACGCGCTGCTGGAGCAGATCGCCGCCGGCGCCTGCGGGCTAAAGCTGCACGAGGATTGGGGGACCACGCCCGACGCCATCGACACCTGCCTGACGGTGGCCGATCAGCTGGACGTCCAGGTGGCGATCCACACCGACACGCTGAACGAATCGGGCTTCGTCGAGGACACCATCGCGGCGTTCAAGGGCCGCACCATCCACACCTTCCACACCGAAGGGGCGGGCGGTGGACATGCGCCGGACATCATCCGGGTGGCCAGCCTTGCCAACGTGCTGCCCAGCTCGACCAACCCGACGCGGCCCTTCACCATCAACACGGTGGACGAGCATCTGGACATGCTGATGGTGTGCCATCACCTCAGCCCGCGCATTCCGGAGGACGTCGCCTTTGCCGAAAGCCGCATCCGGCGCGAGACCATTGCGGCGGAAGACATCCTGCACGACCTGGGCGTCTTCTCCATGATCTCGTCGGACAGCCAGGCGATGGGCCGGCTGGGCGAGGTGGTCATCCGTACCTGGCAGACCGCTCACAAGATGAAGCTGCAGCGCGGCCGGCTGCCGCAGGAGATCGGCGACAACGACAATTTCCGAGTCAAGCGCTACATCGCCAAATACACCATCAACCCGGCGCTTTCACACGGCATCGGCCATGTCGTCGGGTCGGTCGAGGTCGGCAAGCTGGCCGATCTGGTGGTGTGGTCGCCGGCCTTTTTCGGGGTGAAGCCGGACATGGTCATCAAGTGCGGCACCATTGCCGCCGCGCTGATGGGCGATCCCAACGCCTCGATCCCGACGCCGCAGCCGGTGCATTACCGCCCGATGTTCGGCGCCTTCGGTCGGGCGATGCAGGCCAGCAGCGTCACCTTCGTCAGCGCCAAGGCGATGGAACTGGAGGTCGGCCGCCAGCTTGGCCTGCACCGCGAACTGATCGCCGTCCAGGGCACCCGCACCGTCGGCAAGAAGGACATGATCCACAACGACGCCACCCCGCATATCGAGGTGGACCCGGAAACCTACGAGGTGCGGGCGGACGGGCAACTGCTGACCTGCGAACCGGCCGAGGTCCTGCCGATGGCGCAGCGGTATTTCCTGTTCTGATGGTAGGCTCCCTCTCCCGGGGCGGGAGAGGGTAATGGTTGCGAAGGCTCAAACAGTTGATCGGTGTATTCGACTCAGGACATGGCGGATTGACGGTGCTGCGCGCCCTGGTGGACGCCGCACCCGACCGGCCGTTCGTCTATCTCGGCGACCATGCCGCCGCTCCCTACGGCCCGCGCAGCGAGGACGACATCTATCGGCTGACCATCGCCGGGATGGACCGGCTGTTCGCCCAGGGATGCCGGCTGGTCGTCATCGCCTGCAACACCGCCGCCGCGGTGGCGCTGCGACGGCTGCAGCAGGAGTGGCTGCCGTCGGCCCATCCCGGCCGCAACGTGCTGGGCGTGCTGGTGCCGATGGTGGAGGCGATCACCCGCGTGCCGTGGATGATCGACACCGTTCCGCCCGACCATCTGGCCGAGCCGCGCAGCGTCGGCATCTTCGCCACCGCGGCAACAGTCAATTCCGGCTCCTTCCCGCGGGAGATCGGCAAGCGCGCCCCCTCCGTCCGCGTCGTGCAGCAGGCCTGCCCCGACCTCGTACCGCTGATCGAGCGCGGCGCGTCGGATGACGAGATCGAACCGGCGGTCGCCGGCTATGTCCGCGTCCTGCTGGACAAGATGGGCAACCAGCCGCTGGACACGGTGGTGCTGGGCTGCACCCATTACCCGCTGGTCCGCCACCTGTTCGCCCGCGCCCTGCCGCCGGGGGTGGAGGTGCTGTGCCAGCCGACGCTGACCGCCCGCTCGCTGGAACAGTATCTCGACCGCCACCCCGAATACCGGCCCGATCCGGCGGAGCAGGGCCTGAAATTCTTCACCACCGGGGATGCGGCGCTGGTCAGCGAACTGGCCGGCCGCTTTTTCGGCCACCCGACCCCCTTCGAACGGCTTTAGCTGATGACCGATCCCACCCGCCGCGCCACCCGAGTCCATGCCCGCGGCCATTGGCCTGTCGAGCAGGCGGCCGGCACCGTGACGCTCGCCTTCGACGACCGCTTCCGCCGCCGCATGGCGATGACCGACGATGCCGGCGGCGCCTTCCTGCTCGACCTGCCGCGGGCGGTGGCGCTGGACGACGGCGATGGGCTGGAGTTGATTGACGGCAGCTTCCTGCGTGTGGTCGCCGCCGCGGAGGAGTTGATGGAGGTCCGCGTGCCCGGCCCGGTGGAGGCCTTCGCGCGGGTCGCCTGGCATCTTGGCAACCGCCACCTGCCGGTGCAGATCGTTGGCGATACCATCCGTCTGCGCCGCGACCATGTGATCGAGGACATGCTGCGCGGGCTGGGAGCCGAGGTGCGCGACGTGACCGCACCCTTCATGCCGGAAGGCGGCGCCTATGGCGGGCATTCGCATGGCGGCGGGCATGGGCATTCGCACTGAAGTCGATAACAGCGTCTCCACCCACGCCCTGACGCGCCTGCTGGCGTGGCTGTCGCCCAGCTTTCCGGTCGGTGGCTTCTCCTACAGCCATGGGATCGAGGCGGCGGTGGAGCAGGGGCTGGTGCGCGACCGGGCGACGATGATCGTCTGGCTCGACGGCATCCTGCGCCACGGCGCCGGTCGCACCGATGGCATGCTGTTCGCTGCCGCCCATCGCGCCGTGTGGACCGGTGACGAGGCCGGCTTCGCCTGGGCGGTGGAGCGGGCCGACATCCTGCGCGCCACTGCCGAGACCGCGCTCGAATCGCGAGCACAGGGGCAAGCCTTCCTGCTGGCGATCCGCGCCGCATGGCCGCTCGACGAACTGCCGCGCTGGGATGCGGTGATCGCCGCCACCGGCCGGCCGGTCGCCTATGCGGTGGCGGTGGCGCTGGTGTCGGCGCTGATCGGCGTGGCGGAGGGGCCGGCGCTGACCGCCTATCTGCATGCCTTCGCCGCCAATCTGGTGTCGGCCGGCGTCCGGCTGGTGCCGCTGGGCCAGACCGACGGACAACGGGCGCAGGCGGCGCTCGACCCCATCACGCATGGCGCGGCGGAGGCGGCACTTGCCGCCCCGTTGGACGATCTCGGCGGCCGGGCGATGGCCGTCGACTGGACCTCGATGATCCACGAAACCCAATATACGAGGCTGTTCCGCTCATGAGCGCTCTCCCCGCTATCGAAAAGAGCCACGCCGGTCCGCTTCGCGTCGGCATCGGCGGCCCCGTCGGCTCCGGCAAGACCGCGCTGACCGACGCTCTGTGCAAGCGCATGCGCGACGATTGGGAGGTCGCGGCGATCACCAACGACATCTACACCAAGGAGGATGCGGAATTCCTCACCCGCTCCGGTGCGCTGAAGCCGGAACGGATCATGGGGGTGGAGACCGGCGGCTGCCCGCACACCGCGATCCGTGAGGATGCCTCGATCAACCTCGCCGCCGTCGACCAGATGAACGCAAAGTTCCCCGACCTCGACCTGATCTTCATCGAATCGGGCGGCGACAACCTCGCGGCGACCTTCTCGCCGGAACTGGCCGACATCACCATCTACGTCATCGA
>NZ_CAMLJP010000191.1 GCF_946480385.1 uncultured Azospirillum sp. | reverse complement strand
GGGCGAGCGATCTGAGGGCGAGCCAGTCGGGACGAGCAAGCCGGCGTCAGACCGGATGTCCCGGATTGGGAGCCTTCTCGAAGCGCTCGCCCTCGGCGGCCTTCTTGTTTTCCTCGGTCGTGCGCGGCACCGCGCCGCCGCCTTCGCGAGGGGCGGCCGGATCACGCTCCGTCCGCCGGTCCTGTTCCTGATTCCGCTCGTTCGTGCCGGACATGGACGGCTCCCTGGGACAGTTGAGGATACACTCCCCAACCGGCAAAGCATCAAGCCGGTTCCGGCCCTCCATGACTGATGGCCGCCACGGCCCGCCGGGGCCCTTTTCATGTCCACCGCACTTTTGTGAAAAAATCCGCGCCAGCTTTCGCCGGCCGTTCCGTGGATAGCCACAGAACGAACGGGGCGGCGCCAGCCCGCCGCCCATCCCGAAGAGCCATCGGCCTGAACCGCCGCGAAATCCCGCCCGGATTCCGCGAACGGGCCGCGATTGGGTGGAGAAGGCGATGCTGGTCGATTCTGTCAGCTCTACAACCGCGACGACCACGACAAGCAGTTCGACGTCGAGCAGCTCGTCCTCCTTGCTGGTCGACAATTACCAGTCCTTCCTGACCCTGCTGCTGAAGCAGCTGGAGGTGCAGGATCCGACCAACCCGGTGGACGCCAGCACCTACACCACCCAGCTGGTCCAGCTCGCCTCGCTGGAACAGCAGATGTCGATCGGCGACAAGCTCGACACGCTGACCAGCACGGTCTCCGACCTGAGCAGCTCGCTCTCCACCGCACTCGGGTCCGGCAGCAGCGCCGTCAACTACTACGGCCACACGGTCGAGGCCGAAGGCTCCACCACGCCGATGCAGAACGGCGAGGCGACCTGGGAATACGACCTCGACTCCGCCGCGTCCTCGGTCCAGCTGACCATCACCGATTCCGACGGCAACACCGTCTACAGCGACGTCAGCTCCTCCACCGCCGCCGGCACGCACGAGGTGACCTGGGACGGCATCGGCACCAACGGCAAGAGCTACAGCAGCGGCACCTACACCCTGTCGGTGACCGCGCTCGACGCCAGCGGCAACGCCATCGACACCACCACCCGCTTCAAGGGCACCGTGACCGCGGTCGATAGCTCCAGCGGCACGGCGGTGCTGAACGTCGGCGGCGTCAGCCTGTCGGCCGACAAGGTGCTGACGCTCTCCTGATCCCCACCCCCCGGACAATTCGAAAGACAGGTGCCGCCATGAGCCTCACCAGCGCGATGTACAGCGCCACGTCCGGGCTGACCGCCCAGAGCAAGGCGCTCGCCAGCATCTCCAGCAACATCGCCAATTCCAGCACCACCGGCTTCAAGGGCACGGTGACGGAGTTCACCTCCTACATCAACAAGACCACCACGGTGGACGAGCAGGTCGGCGGCGTCATCGCGTCGAATACCCGCAGCGTCAGCCGGCAGGGCGAAATCCAGTCGTCGGCGACCACCACCAACATGGCCGTCAACGGCGACGGCTTCTTCGTGGTGTCGGACAAGACATCGAGCGGCGGCACATACTTCACCCGCAACGGCTCCTTCTCCACCGATTCCAACGGCAATCTGGTCAATTCGGAGGGCTACTACCTCTATGGCTGGGCGGTCGGCGACGACGGCACCGTCAAGGCCAGCAACAGGACCTCCACCGACAGCCTGGAGGCGATCAACCTCACCAGCATCAAGGGCACGCCCAAGGCGACCTCGACGCTGGACATCGAGGCCAACCTTCCCTCCGACGCCGAGACCGGCGACAGCTTCACCACCGACGTCGAGCTGTTCGACGCGCTGGGCAACAGCCATTCGGTGACGATGACCTGGAGCAAGACGGCCGACAACACGTGGTCGCTCAGCGCGTCGGACCCGACCAGCTCTGCCGACGGCACCACCACCACCGGCACGATCTCCGGCTTCCCGATCGCCATCACCTTCAACAGCGACGGCTCGCTGGCCGGCGCCACCCAGACCGACAGCAGCGGCACCACGACCAGCGTCGATCCGTCTGCCATCAGCTTTTCGGTGAGCGGCTGGACCACCGGCGCCAGCGCCAGCAGCGTGTCGATGAATCTCGGCAGCGCCGACAGCACGACCGGGCTGACGCAGTACGCCTCGGGCGAGGACACCGCCGCCATCGGCGACTGGACGGCGACCGGCAACGGCTATGAGCCCGGCACGCTGACCGGCACCACCATCGACAGCAGCGGCGTGGTCCGCGCCACCTTCGACAATGGCGAGACGCGGGCGATCTACCAGATCCCCATTGCGACCTTCGCCAACGCCGACGGGCTGGAGAGCGAGAGCGGCACCACCTTCACCCAGACCTACGAATCCGGCAATTACCAGCTGCGCACCGCCGGCGACGGCGCCGCCGGCGAGATCGAGGCGAGTTCCCTGGAAAGCTCCACGGTGGAACTGACCGACGAGTTCAGCCGCATGATCGTCGCCCAGCAGGCCTATTCCGCCGCATCCAAGGTGATGACGACGGCGCAGGACATGCTGGACACGCTGATTTCGATGAAGCGGTGACGCCATGACCGCCGCACCGGACGAGGGGTTCGCCCGCGCCGAAGCCCTGCTGCTGGAACACCGGCGGCTGGTGGTGCAGGCGCGGGCAATGCTGGCGCGCCCGACCACGCGGGCCGAACGGCTGGCGATGGCCGACGACCTGATCGCACTGATCGACGGGCTCGGCGCAGAAAAGCGCGCACTCGGGGCGCGGATCCACCGCGGACGGGTCGCCAATGCCGCGGTCAGCGCCTATGGCCGGGCAATGGCGACGCTGCGGTAATGGGTGGGCATCGCCTGCCGAAATTCTCCCCAAGAAACTCCGCCAGCTTCCCCGCCACCCGCCGTGGAACCAGACATCCAACTTCCGGAGCTATCGCCATGGCGCTCAAGCAGACCCTGCGGAAGCCGGCCCCGCCGAAGCCCGTCCTGACCAAGGCCCAGGCGCCCGCCCACTCTACCGAACCCGCCGCCCCCACCATCTTCCTCCGCGTCGACGCGGTGGAGGTGCTGGAGGCCTTCGTCGCCGAACTGGACCGCAGCGCGGCACGTGCCGAGGCCGCCGTGCGCGAGGGACGGCCGCGCGACGCGCTGCTGGCGGCCGGCGACATGCAGACGCTGTTGCGAACCTGGAAGGATCGGCTGGACGATGCCCTGTCGCAGACGCGCAGCAAGCGCGTCGCCCCCACCGTGCGTGGCGCCGCCAAGGCCGCCGCCGACCGCGTGCTGCCGGCGCTGGCCGCCCGCATGCGGGAGATCGAGGCGCAGATCAAAGTGCATCGCGCCCGCCAGAACGCCATCGGCGCCGCCCTGCGCGCAGCGTCCACCGCGCCGGCCGGCGTGTATGGCGTCGCCTATGGCCCGGGTGCCCGCTACGGCGCGCGGGTGGCGATGCGCACCACCGGCCATGTCGTCGGCCTGACGGCCTGACGGCAGGCAACACAGGGGAGGAAACCGCCATGTCGCTTCGCGTCGCCAGTTCCATCGCCACATCGGCGCTGCGCACGTCCGAGGTCGGGATCGCCGTCGCCTCCTCCAACGTCGCCAATGCCGATACCGACGGCTACACCCGCAAGACCGCCTCCAACGTCACGCGCAGTACCGGCACCAACATCTCCAGCGTCGATGTCACCTCGGTCAGCAGCAATGTCGACCGCTATCTGCTGAAGACCCTGGTCGCGGCGCAGTCGGAGCTCGGCTACACCGACACCCGCAACAGCTATCTCGACCGGATGCAGTCGGCCTTCGGCAGCGTCAGCGACGACGACAGCGGCGGCACCGACATCGGCTCGATGATCGACGCGTTGGCCGACACGCTGGGCACGCTCGCCACCTCTCCCGAAAGCGAGAGCGCCAAGGCCGCCACCGTGCAGGACCTGTCGGATCTGGCGGAGTCGCTGCGCAGCACCTCCTCCTCCATTCAATCCCTGCGCGCCCAGGCTGACGACGAGATCGCCAGCACGGTCGACAGCATCAACGAGACGCTGAACAGCATCGACTCCCTGAACGACCAGATCGTCAAGGGCAAGGCGCTGGGCCAGAACGTCACCGAC
>NZ_CAMLJP010000190.1 GCF_946480385.1 uncultured Azospirillum sp. | reverse complement strand
CCCAGCACGAAGTCGGACTTCAGCATCGTCGCGTTGCCGTAGCGGTGGGCGGTCTGCAGCCCCACCATGCCGGCCATCAGCGGATGGTCGTCCGGGATGGTGCCCCAGCCCATCAAGGTCGGGATCACCGGCACGCCCAGCAGTTCGGCGAACTCCACCAGCTTGTCGGAGGCATCGGCGTTGATGATGCCGCCGCCGGCCACCACCAGCGGCCGCTCCGCCGCCGCGAACATCGCCAGCGCCTTTTCGACCTGTTGGCGGGTGGCCGCCGGCTTGTAGACCGGCAGCGGCTCGTAGGCCTCCTCGTCGAACTCGATCTCCGCCATCTGGACGTCGATCGGCAGGTCGATCAGCACCGGGCCGGGCCGGCCGCTGCGCATCAGATGGAAGGCCTGCTGGAAGACATAGGGCACCTGCGCCGGCTCCAGCACGGTCAGCGCCCACTTGGTCACCGGCTTGGCGATGTCCGGCACGTTGATGGCCTGGAAATCCTCCTTGTGCAGGCGGGCACGCGGCGCCTGACCGGTGATGCACAGGATCGGGATCGAGTCCGCGATCGCCGAATAGAGGCCGGTGATCATATCGGTGCCGGCCGGGCCGGAGGTGCCGATGCACACGCCGATGTTGCCGGCATTGGCCCTGGTATAGCCCTCGGCCATGTGCGAGGCGCCCTCGACATGGCGGGCCAGCACATGGCGCATCGTGCCCCGCCGCTGCATCGCCGCGTAGAAGGGGTTGATCGCGGCGCCGGGGACGCCGAAGCAGACGTCGATGCCCTCCCGCTCCAGCACCCGCACCGCCGCTTCCGCCGCCGTCATTCTCGCCATCGCTCGACTCCTCACCAAACGCGATTGTTCCTGAGGACAGCTAAGCGCGCGGATGGTGGGTACGGCAAATCAACGGGTTGCCTTTTCCACAGGCTGGAAAGCGGCGCGAACGGGGGAGAGGGCGTCAGCTGCCGCGATAGGTGGAATAGGCCCAGGGCGAAACCAGCAGCGGCAGATGGTAATGCTGGGCGGCGTCCTTGATGCCGAAGCGCAGCGGCACCTCGTCGATGAAGTCCGGCCCGACCCCGGAGATGACGCCGATGCGGCGGAAATATTCGCCGGCCATGAACAGCAGTTCATAGCGTCCGGGTTTGAAATCCTCGCCCTGGAGTGCCGGGGCATCGAGCCGGCCGTCGGCGTTCGTAGTGAACTCGCCGAGAACGGTGCCGGTATCCAGCGCCGTCAGGCGGATGCGCATGCCCGGCGCTGGACGGCCCGCGGCGATGTCGAGGACGTGGGTGGTCAGGCGGCCCATGGCTGTGCGGTCTCCCGGACGATGCATCTTTGGATGCCGCAGCTTAAGCCCAACCTCCCTCCCCTGCCCACCCTCCGAAATCCGGAAACTGTCTTCAGCCCCGCGCCCAATCCGCCGATTGAACCCCCTGCCGTCAATGGCTTAGCGTAGTCCCCGCTTCGACCGCAGCAAGCGAGACGACGATGACCGAGACCGCCCAGCCCCAGGGCTACCCCCGCGACATGATCGGCTATGGCGCCACCCCGCCGCAGGCCAACTGGCCGGGCGGTGCCCGGGTGGCGGTGCAGTTCGTCATCAATTATGAGGAGGGCGGCGAGAACTGCGTCCTCCACGGCGACGCCGCGTCGGAGGCCTTCCTGTCGGAGATCGTCGGCGCCCAGCCGATTCCCGGCGCCCGCCACATGAACATGGAGTCGATCTACGAATACGGCTCGCGCGCCGGCTTCTGGCGGCTGCACCGGATGTTCACGGAACGCGGCCTGCCGGTCACCGTCTATGGCGTCGCCATGGCGCTGGAACGCAACCCCGAGGTGGTCGCCGCGATGAAGGCCGCCGGCTGGGAGATCGCCACCCATGGCTGGCGCTGGATCGACTATCAGCATCTGCCGCCCGAGGTGGAGCGCGAGCACATGCTGCGCGCCATCGAGCTCCACACCCGCGTCACCGGCGAACGTCCGCTCGGCTGGTATCTCGGCCGCTGCAGCCCCAACACCTGGCGGCTGGTCGCGGAGGAAGGCGGCTTCGTCTACAACGCCGACTCCTATGCCGACGACCTGCCCTATTGGGACGACAGCCATGGCCGGCCGCAGTTGATCGTGCCCTACACGCTCGACGCCAACGACATGCGCTTCGCCACCAACCAGGGCTTCAACAGCGGCGACCAGTTCTTCGCCTACCTGAAGGACAGCTTCGACACGCTCTATGCGGAGGGGGAGACGGCGCCGAAGATGATGTCGGTCGGCCTGCATTGCCGCTTGGTCGGGCGTCCCGGCCGCGCGGCGGCGCTGGCGCGCTTCCTCGATTATGTGCGCAGCCATGACAAGGCGTGGGTGGCGACCCGGCTCGACATCGCCCGCCACTGGATCGCCGAACACCCCTACACCGCGAAGTGAGAGCGCAGATGCCTTATAGCCTGGACGATCTGAACCGCATGGACCGCCCCGCCTTCGTCGCAGCGCTGGGCGCGGTGTTCGAGGAGAGCCCTTGGGTGGCCGAGGCCGCCTGGGACAAGCGACCCTTCGCCGATGCCCCCGGCCTGCGTGCGGCGATGACCGACATCGTGCGTGCTGCGGGACCGGAGCGGCAGCGCACGCTGATCCTGTCCCACCCGGACCTCGCCGACCGCGCCAGCCGCCCCGCCAACCTGACCGCCTTTTCGCAGACTGAGCAGGCGAGGGCGGGCTTGAACGAGCTGACGGAGGCGGAGGCGCAGGAACAGCGCGACCTGAACCGCGCCTATCGCGAGCGCTTCGGCTTCCCCTTCATCATGGCGGTGCGCTTCAGCAGCAAGCAGGAGATCCTGGCGGCGATGCGCGAGCGCGTGGCGAACGACCCGGATGTGGAGTTCGGCCGGGCGCTGGAGGAGATCTACAAGATCGCGGGGTTCCGGCTGGACGATTTGGTGGTGGGATAGCGTCGGCTGACGAATGCCCCCTCTCCAACCCTTCCCCTCTTCGAGGGAGAGGGTGCCTTATGCGAAGCGGCGGCAGTCCCCTCCACCGCCAAAGGCGGGGAAGGGTTAGGGAGGGGGCAATCAAAGCCGACACCTCTCCAATAAAAAAGCGCGCCGCCCCAACCGGAGCGGCGCGCTTTCCTGTCGAACAACCCCCGTTACGCTTCCATCGCCTTCACGACCTCTTCGGTGACCTTCTTGGCGTCGCCGAACAGCATCATGGTGTTGGGGCGGAAGAACAGTTCGTTCTCGACACCGGCATAGCCTGCCGCCATGCCGCGCTTGATGAAGAACACCGTCTTGGCCTTCTCCACGTCCAGGATCGGCATGCCGTAGATGGCGCTCGACGGGTCGGTCTTGGCAGCCGGGTTGGTCACGTCGTTGGCGCCGATGACGAAGGCCACATCCGCCGTACCGAAGTCGCGGTTGATGTCCTCCAGCTCGAACACCTCGTCGTAGGGCACATTGGCTTCCGCCAGCAGCACGTTCATGTGACCGGGCATGCGGCCCGCCACCGGGTGGATGGCGTACTTCACGTCGACGCCCTCATGCTTCAGCGCATCGGACATCTCGCGCAGCGCATGCTGGGCCTGGGCCACCGCCATGCCATAGCCCGGCACCACGATCACCGACTGGGCGTTCTTCATGATGTAGGCGGCATCCTCGGCCGAACCGGCCTTGACGCTGCCCTGCGGACCCTTGGCCTCACCGCCGGCCACGGCAGCCTCGCCGCCGAAGCCGCCGAGGATGACGTTGAAGATCGAGCGGTTCATGCCCTTGCACATGATGTAGGACAGGATCGCGCCCGAGGAGCCGACCAGCGCACCGGTGATGATCAGCAGATTGTTCTGCAAGGTGAAGCCGATGCCGCAGGCCGCCCAGCCCGAGTAGCTGTTCAGCATCGAGATGACCACCGGCATGTCGGCGCCGCCGATCGGCAGGATCAGCAGGAAGCCAAGGGCAAGGGCGACCGCCACGATCAGCCACATCGCCGCATCGGCGTTCGACTGCACCAGCCAGCCGATCAGGATGATGGTCAGCACGCCCAGCGCCGCGTTCAGCGGGTGCTGCATCGGAAAGACCAGCGGCTTGCCGGTGACCAGACCCTGCAGCTTGGCGAAGGCGACGATGGAGCCGGTAAAGGTGATCGCACCGACCGCAGTGCCCAGCGCCATCTCGATCAGCGAACCCTTGGCGATGGCGCCGCGGACGCCGATGCCGTAGGCCTCGGGCGAATAGAAGGCGGCAAGCGCGACGAAGACGGCGGCCAGACCGACCAGCGAGTGGAAGGCGGCGACCAGCTGCGGCA
>NZ_CAMLJP010000189.1 GCF_946480385.1 uncultured Azospirillum sp. | reverse complement strand
GATGCGCATCGGCACCGGGTTCGGCTTCACCACGCCGCTGTCGATCTTGGAGACGTCCAGAAGGTCGCCCAGGATCGTCTCCACTGACCGCAGCGAGGCGTCGATCTGGCGAATGGCGCTGTCGCCGTTGCGTTCACCCAGAGCGGACAGGAACAGCCGGGCGGCATGCAGCGGCTGCAGCAGGTCGTGGCTGGCGGCGGCCAGGAAGCGGGTCTTGCCGCGGTTGGCGCGTTCTGCCTCCGCCTTGGCCTCCGACAGGGCGTGGGTGCGCTCCTCGATCCGGCGCTCCAGCGATTCGTTGGCTTCGCGCAAGGCGGCGGCGGCGCGGTGGCGTTCGGTGACGTCGGTGTAAACGGCGACGAAACCGCCGCCCCCTGGCTTTGAACTGGGCATTGGATTGGTCGCGATCTCCAGCACCGTGCCGTCGGGCCGGACGCGTTCATAAACGTCGGGCCTGTTGCGGCGGCGCGGGTCGGAACGGCGCTCCAGCAGGGTTTCGATCTCGCCGTTGCGGCCATATTCGCCGCGCCGCGCGATCAATCCGACGATGTCCTGCAACGAGGTGCCGACCTGGACGAAGCCGTCCGGCAGGTCGAGCAGCACGAGAAACTGGTTGTTCCAGGTGGCGACGCGCCAATCCTCGTCGAACACCGCGATGCCCTGGGGGACGTTCTCGACCGTCGCGCGCAACAGCTCGTGCTGCTTCAGGATGGCCCGCGACGCCTCGTCGATGATGGAGCGCGCGTCGGTGCGCGACAGCCGGCGGTCGGACAGCAGTCCGGCCACCACCACGCGGGCCGATGCCGAGCCGACGGCGCCGGCCAGCAGCCGCTCGGTCAGCTGGATCGCCTCGCCGTCGGTGCGCATCAGCAGGGCGGTGCGCAGGTCGCCGTCCGCCACCCCGGTGAAACGGCGGAAGGCGGCGTCGGCGCGCGGCTGCCCGACATAGCGCACGGCCAGATCGTGCAGGTCGGCCAGCGTGGCGCCGCGCGGCCCGTGCGGCTCCCCGTCGGAGGCGTGGCGCAGGCTCATGAAGCGGGCGGCCTGCCGGCGCTCCAGCGTCGACGCGCGGGTCAGCAGCGACACCACGACGAACAGCAGCAGGTTCGGCCCCAGGCTCCACAGGGCGGCGTTGGTCAGCGGGTCGATGCCGGCGATACCGGCCAGCGCCACCGGGCTGAGACCGGTCAGGCCGAATGGCCCCTCGCGCAGCGCGCTGGAGGCCAGCCATCCGGCGTCGGCGAAGGACGGCAGCAGCATGGTGTAGGCCCAGCCCAGGAACCCCGCGCAGATGCCGGCGAAGGCGCCGCTGCGGCTGGCCCGGCTCCAGACCAGTCCACCCAGCAGGGCGGGGGCGAACTGCGCCACGGCAGTGAAGCTCATCATGCCGATGGTTGCCAGCGGAAAGGCCGGACCGATCAGCCGGTAGCAGCCATAGGACAGCAACACCAGCACGATCACCGCCGACCGCCGCACCAGCAGCAGGATCCCCGCCGGATCGTCGCGCAGCCGCCGGTCGTCGGGGCGCAGCGCCATCAGCAGCGGAACGGCGATGTCGTTGCAGATCATGGTACTGAGCGCCACCATCTCCACCAGGATCATGCTGGTGGCGGCCGAAAGCCCGCCGATGAAGGCGGCGAGCGCCAGCCACGGCCAGCCCTGGCTCAGCGGGATGGACACCATGAAGGTGTCGGCGTTGGTCGTGCCGTCGGGAAGCAGCATCAGCCCGGCCAGCGCCACCGGCATGACGAACAGGTTGATGGCGACCAGATAGGCGGGGAACAGCTTCGCCGACGACCGCACGTCACCGGCATGGGTGTTCTCCACCACCGCGACGTGGAACTGGCGCGGCAGGCACAGGATCGCCAGCCCGGACAGCAGGCAGGCCACCCACCAGTCGGTGCCGATGCTGTCCAGCCGGATCAGTTCGAGGAATCCGGGATTGCGGACGGCGGCGTCGATAAAGGTGGCGGGATCGCCGAAGACGGAAAAGGCGATGGCGCCGCCCACCCCCAGCGCCGCAGCCAGCTTGACCACCGATTCCGCGGCGATGGCCATCATCAGCCCGCGGTGATGTTCATTGGCCGACACGCTGCGCACGCCGAACAGGATGGCGAAGGCCGCCATCAGCAGCGCCGCCATCAGCGCCGTCCCGCCCGGCATCTGGCTGAGATCGGTGCCCAGCGAGGCCCCGGCCAGGATCTCGAAGCTGACGCTGATCGCCTTAAGCTGCAGGGCGATGTAGGGCAGAAGTCCGATCACGGCGGCGATGGTGACCAGCGCCGCCAGGCTGCGGCTCTTGCCGTAGCGGGCCGACAGGAAGTCGGAGATGGAGACGACGTTCTCCGACTTCGCCACCCGGACGATACGGGCCAGAATCGGCCAGCCCAGCCCGATCATCAGGATCGGCCCGATATAGATCGGCAGGAAATAGAACCCCCCGGTCGCCGCCCGCCCGACCGCGCCGTAGAAGGTCCAGGAGGTGCAATAGACGCCGAAGCTCAGCGCATAAAGCCAGGGCGTGCGGCGGTCGCTGCCATGGTTGCCGGTACGGTCGCCGTACCACGCGATGGCGAACAGCGACAACAGATAGGCCAGCGATGCGGCCAGGATGAACCAGCTTTCCATGGGGCTTTGCGCATCCCGTTCTTGATTTTCACTCCCTGCGGGAGACAGCCTATCACAAGGTGCGCATGTGCGCCGCGCCCGCATTCGCCACCCACCTTCGGCCGCACGCATAAGGTGGATGCCGGCAGTGGACGGGGGCAAAGGTGGCCGCCCGACCGCACCTTCGGGCGGATGCGGCACTCTTCCGACCCGTCGTTGTTCTTCCTGCTGGGCAGCAAAGCCTTTGGTCGAAAACGCAAGGTTAAGGAGAGTGCGAATGGTATCGGTCAGCGCCGGTTCCCAGACCAGCATCAATACCGACGAACTCGGGGTGACCGGCATCCAGGGCGGTACGGTCGCCGTGGCCACGCCCAACCAGCTCGTCATCAACTATGGCGACGGCCGGTCCACCGACTTCCGCGGCAATTTCACCTATGACGCGGCCAGCCAGACCCTGACCGGCGGCACCATCGCCAGCGTCACCAACGCCACGAACGGCGTTCCCGACCTGTCGGTGTCGCAGTTGAACCTGCCGGTTGCGACCGCACTGAACTGGGCGGCGGCCGGCACCGACGCGGAAGCGATCCGTGATGCCCTGCTGAGCGGCAACGACAGCCTGACCGGATCGGACTTCAACGACACGATGCGCGGCTATGCCGGCGACGACACCATCAACGGCGGTCGGAGCGACGACCTGCTGGATGGCGGCCGCGGCGTGAACATCATCGACGGCGGCGACGGCATCGACACGGTGGTCCGCCACTCCTCGCGGGCCGACAGCGGTGCCGTCAAGCATGATGGTGAGATCTATGTGATCGACGCCAACGGCTATGACCGGCTGACCAATGTCGAATTCATCCAGTACACCGACCAGACGGTGGCAGGCGCCACCGCCCCGGTGTTCGACGGCCTGTCCTACCTCGCGGCCAATCCGGACCTTGCTGCGGCCTACGGCACGGATGGAGGCGATGCCGCCTTCGACCATTACCGGTCCTTCGGCTGGAGCGAGGGGCGCACCCTGACCTTCAACGCAGCGGGTTATCTCGCCGACAATCCGGACCTCTTCGCCGCCTTCGGCACGAACACCAGTGCGGCGACCCGTCACTATATCGAGATGGGACGGCTGGAAGGCCGACAGACCGATTTCGATTCCATGAGCTATCTTGCCGCCAACCCGGACCTGATCGCCGCCTTTGGCACGGATACGACGGCCGCGGCGCTCCATTATGCCCAGTTCGGCCGCAACGAGGGTCGGAGCCTGGAGTTCGACGCCTCGTCCTATCTGGCGCGTTATCCGGATCTGCGGGCTGCCTTCGGCACCGATCTGCAGGCTGCGACCAACCATTACGTTCAGTTCGGCTATCAGGAAGGCCGCGACGCTTCGCCGCTCACGACCGGTACCGCCTTTGCCGCGGCCGACACGACGCAGCCGCACGCGACGCTGTCGATTGCCTGACGGGGACCGCCTGACGGAACCCGGACGGAAAATGGGCGGAGGGGTATCCCCTCCACCCATTTCCATTGCTGGACCGTCGCCGGTTCAGGCGAAGGCCGGCATTGTCAGTCGTGCTGGTAGATGTCCACGTCCTTGGTCTCGCGGACGAACAGCAGGCCGATCACCAGGGTCGCGGCGGCGATGACGATCGGGTACCACAGGCCGGAATAGATGTCGCCGGTGGCCGCCACGATTGCGAACGAGGTGGTCGGCAAGAAGCCGCCGAACCAGCCGTTGCCGATGTGGTACGGCAGCGACATCGACGTGTAGCGG
>NZ_CAMLJP010000188.1 GCF_946480385.1 uncultured Azospirillum sp. | reverse complement strand
GAGAGCCGTGACAGACCATCACGTCGATAGGAGGCATGTGGACGGGCAGCAATGCCTGAAGCTAAGCCTTACTAATCGCTCGATCGGCTTGATCTCACCGGGCGCCATGCACAGCGGTAAGCCGCTTCATGGACGATCTGAAGGCGCATCCCGTCACTTGAAACTCGATTTTATCGCGATCAGCGAAAAGGCCGCCTCCCGTATGGGAAGGCGGCCTTTTCACGTTTGGGTTTTCGGCTTTCGCTTACTCGCCCAAGCTCTTGAAGCCCATGTCGCTGTCGGCGACGGTGACGAACCAATTCTTCGGATCGCCGACCGTGCCGGCAAGCTCCGGCTGGTCGAGCGCCGGCCGCACCATCATGCGGGTCGGCGCCCGCAGGCCGTTCTTCAGGCACAGGAAGCCCATCATCGACAGCGGCCGCGCCGCCTGGGCATTCAATGTCCGGCACATCAGCGCGACCATGCCCTGCCGGCGCGCCAGTTCGGTCATCAGCGAGAAGGCCGCCACCAGCCAGCCCGGCCGGGCCAGATAATCGCAGACCACGCCGACCGGCTCGCCCTTCCAGTAATCGACCCGCAGCACGACATAGGCGAGCACAGTCTCGCCCCGCATGACGTAGAAGCGGCGGAAGCGGTCGGCCTGCGGCGTGAGGTCGAAGCGCCAGTTCAGGAAGGCCCAGTCGCGCCGAGCGATTACCGGATGCTGCGCCGAGGCCGCTTCCCACAGATCGTCGACGCGATAGTCGAAGCGGTCGATCTCCACCAGCCGGGCGCCGAGCAGCTTGGCCGACAGCCCGTAGCCCATGGAGGCGGTGGCCAGCGCCGGCTTGCCCACCCTGGCGACCAGCTTGGCCAACCCTCCGCCGTAAGGGCTGACGCGCAGGCAACGCAGCGGATCGATCACACGCAGATAGGTCGGCACATTGCCGAGATCGAGCCAGCCGCCACGCTTGTAGGACTTGTAGGCGGCCTCCGTCATCGACAGCGATACGGCGAGGTCGCCGGCCGCGGAGTGGGTCTCCGACAAGGCGGGACCGACGCCGCGCAGGCGCCATTCCGGGGCGACCATCAGGTCGATCGCCCAGGAGGCACGGCGATTGCGCTCACCCACCTTCAGGGCGAAGGGGATGCCGCCCTGCTGGCCGACCACTGCGCCGTTGCGCTTGCACAGCCAGAGCTGCGGCCCCTCATGCTCCCGCTCGGGCGGTTCTTCGAACAGCCAGTGGAAATGGTCGGGACAGAGCTGGATCGCCTCGGCGCCGAAATGCGCGCGCTGGAAGCTTTCCAGTGCGGCATGGTCGCCCGGTTCATACCGGGCGACGCCACGTTGCTTCCAGTCGATGACGCTCATGCCTCATCCCCGACGGACACCGGCTGCACCAGATGGGCGTTGCGCAGGATGCGGGCCGAGGTGCGGCGCTTGGCGATGATGTCCTTGTAGACGCGGTGGACCTGCGGAACGGTGAGGTTCAGCGCAGCCGCGGCCTCCTCCTCGCTGGCGCCGCGACCATAGGCGCAGAGCGCCAGGTCCAGCTTGTCGTAAGGCAAGGCGTAATAGAACTCCTCCTGCGACTGCGGCAGGGTGTAGGTGTCGGTGCTGGGCGACTGCGCCTGGATTTCCTCCGGCAGGCCGAGATAGGCCGCCATCTGGTAGACCTGCGACTTGTAGAGATGGGCGATCGGCTTCAGGTCAGCCAGACCGTCGCCGCCGCGCACGAAGAAGCCCAGCTCGTACTCCAGCCGGTTCGGCGTGCCGAGCACGGCGTAGTTCAGGCGGTCAGCATGGGTGTATTCGACCGTCTTGCGGATGCGCTGCTTCAGATTGGTGGCGGCGACGACGTCGAGATAGACGTCCACCGGCATGCGGCTGGTCTGGCGCTCGCCGTCGGGCGATTCGACGGTCAGGGTGAAGTAGTTGACGCGGTCGGCGTCCAGCAGGTTGCCGGCCAGACCGATCTTCTGCTTCCAGCCCGGACCGAATTCCGGGAACAGCCGGCGGATGGCGTTGTCGCGCCGTTCGTAGCAGCCCAGCGCCTCCAGCGGGCCGGTGATGTTCTCCATCGCCGGCGTGACGCCGAGATGCTCGCAGAGCAGGGTGCCGAGGCGGGTGCTCTTCGGCGAATTCTCCTTTTCCGGCATCAGGATGCACTGCACGCGCTCCGGCCCCAGGGCACGGACGGCCAGCGTGGCGCAGACCGAGCTGTCGATCCCGCCGGATACGCCGAGCACGATGCCCTGGCGGCGCAGATCATGGGCGACGATGCGTTGGATGGCGGCTTCGATCTCGCGCGCCGCGGACGCGCAATCCAGATCGAGGGCCTTGGAGTCGAACGAGGACAGGGCGTTCAGCATGGTCACGGTTCCCGATGGGGGTTGATGCATCGTCGGTCAGAAAGATCGCGGTGGTCAGGCCGCGGTGGGCTGGGCAATGGACTGGGGCGTGGCGATCCGGGCGTCGTCAGCCCGGTCCTCCAGCACGTGGATTTCGGCACGATCCAGGGCATCGCGCTGATCGCGGATGCGCTGGGGCAATTCGTCATGGACGTAATGGGCCAGCATCTGCAAGGTCAGCGTGCCGACCAGCGCCATCTCCTCCCGCTCGCCGGCCATGCGGCCGTTCTTGCGGTGGGCCTTGTCTGCCAGCGCCGAGACGGCGTCGATGTCGGTCAGGCCGTAGCGGGCGAGCGCCTCCGGCGACAGCAGGTCGCGGACATAGTCCGGGGCGCCGTCGCCGAACAGGGCGGTGGTCATTGGCGCACGATAGGGCCGCTTCGGCCGTTGGAAGATCTCTGCCGGCAGGTGGCGGGCGGCGAGCCGGCGCAGGGCCAGCTTGTCGCGCAGCCCCAGCATCTTGACCCGGTCCGGCAGTGCGGCGCAGAGATCGTCCACTGCCGGGTCGAGGAAGGGATAGCGGACCTCGATGCTGTTGGCCATGGCGACGCGGTCGCCCTGGGCCGACAGCAGATAGGGGATCATAAAGGTGGCGATTTCGGCCCATTGGCTGCGCGCCAGCGGCGACCAGCGCGACCAGCCGTCCGGCAGATGGGCCGCCACATGCGCCTCGAAGGCGGCATCGTCGGCGGTGGCCTGGACATCGGTGGACAGCAGGCGTTGCGACCATGCGGTGTTCCGCCAGCGGGTTCGGTGGGCGTAGAAGGTCTCGTCGGTGTCCATCATCCCGCGCTTGAAAAAGGCCTGCCACAGCGGGCTGTCCTTCTGGCCGTTGACGGCGGCGAAGGGATGGACGCGGCCCAGCAGTTTCGGGCGCGCCTTGCTGCCGGGCTGGCGCGCCCAGAAGCGGCGGACCTTGTCCTCCTTGAAGATGTCGTAGCCAGCCAGCCACTCGTCGGCGCCCTCGCCGGACAGCACGACGCGGATACCGCTCTCGCGCACCAAGCGTGACAGCAGGAACAGCGGGGCCGGAGCGGTGCGGACCAGCGGCATCTCGCCGTGGCGGATGACGTCGGGCAGGGCGGACTGGATATCCTGCGGGCTGCAGAGGATGTCGTGATGCTCGGTTCCGACATGGCCGGCGACCAGCCGCTGCTGCGGCGTCTCGTCGAAGCCGGCATCGGTGAAGCGGACGCCGAAACTGTGCATGTGGGTGGTGTCGAGCTTGCGGGCCAGCGCCGCGATCACCGAGCTGTCCAATCCGCCGCTGATATAGACGCCGACCGGCACGTCGGCGCGCAGCCGCAGGCGGATGGCGTCGAGCAGCTTCTCCTCCAGCCTGTCGGCCGCCTCGTCCAGTGACAGCTTGGCCAGCGACGGATCGGTGGCGAAATCGGGCTGCCAGTAGCGGTCGACATGCATCGCCAGCGTGGAGTCGACCCGGATCGCGGTCGCCGCCGGCACGCTCTCCACCCCAGCGAACACGCTGCCGTGCGGCGCGGTGCTCCAGTGGGTGAAGACCTGAGCGAGGCGGGCCGAGTCGAAGGCCGGCGTTACGCGGCCGCCGCCGAACAGCGACTTGGCCTCCGACGCGAAGACCAGATGGTCGCCGCGCCGGGCGTAGAACAGCGGCAGGATGCCGAGCCGGTCGCGGACCAGCCACAGCTCGCGCCGGTTGGTGTCCCACAGGCAAATGGCGAACTGGCCGTTCAGCTTGGCCCAGGTGGCGGGGCCGTATTCCTCGAAAGCGTGAACGATCACTTCGGTGTCGGTCTGGGTGTAGAAGCGGTGGCCGCGCGCCTCCAGCTCCCGCCGCAGTTCGACATGGTTGAAGATCTCGCCGTTGAAGCTGATCCAGAGGGTGCGGTCCTCGTTGTGGATCGGCTGGAAACCGCCGGCCAGACCGACGATGCTGAGCCGGGCATGGGCAAGCCCGATCCGGTCGTCACGGTAGAAGCCGTAGCCGTCCGGGCCGCGGTGGCCCAGCATGGCGATCATGCGCTTCAACTCGTCCAGACCGGCCGGTTCGGCACGCGATCCTGCGAGAACTCCGGCGACACCACACATGAGCGTGCTCTCTGTCCTGGGGTGGGTGTTCTGGTGGTGGTGTTCTGCGGTGGGGCGTTTCGCCCCCTCCCTAACCTTCCCCCGCTCTCGGCCGGCCGAGGGCCGGTCCGACGAGGGAGAGGGGACAGGTGCTGCTGTCGGACGCGCGGACTTCCTCCGCCAGTTCCGCCCGCCTGATCTTGCCGGAGTCGGTCTTGGGCAGGCTGTCGCGGAACTCGATGAATTTCGGCACGAGGTGGCTCTCCAGCCGGCCACGGCAATGCTGCCGGATGGCCGCCTCGGAAAT
>NZ_CAMLJP010000187.1 GCF_946480385.1 uncultured Azospirillum sp. | reverse complement strand
GAGCCGTGATAGCCGCGCCAGCGCGAGATGATCTTCTTCTTCTCCGGCCGGCCGAGGATGTTGTTGTAGTACCAGACCAGCTTGATGTTGGTCTCGTTCGCGTCCGATCCCGACAGGCCGAAATATACGCGCGACATCCCGGCGGGCGCGCGGTCGATGATCATCTTGGCCAGCGTGATCGACGGCTCGCTGCCATGCCCGACATAGGCGTGATAATAGGCGAGCTTGCCGGCCTGCTCGGCGATGGCGTCGGCGATCTCGCGGCGGCCATAGCCGACATTGACGCAATAGAGGCCGGCGAAGGCGTCCAGGCTGCGCTTGCCGTCACGGTCGGAGATGTAGACGCCTTCGCCGCCGGTGACGACGCGGGTCGGCGTGTCGCCGCGGGCATGCGCAGCCATGTGGGTCGACGGATGGAAGAAATGGTCGCGGTCCCAGGCGGTCAGCTCGTTGGTCAGGTCGGTCATGACGTTTCTTTCCCAGTAAGAATTTCTGTTCAGGCGGCGTCGAGGCAGACGTATTTCAGCTCGGTGAAGGCTTCCATCCCGTGGCGCGAGCCTTCGCGGCCGAGGCCGGATTGCTTGACCCCGCCGAAGGGGACCGGCGCGCCGGTGATCTTCACCCGGTTGACCGCCACCATGCCGTATTGCAGCGCCCGCGACAGGCGCAGGATCCGGCCGGCGTCACGGGTCACCAGATAGGCGACGAGGCCGTATTCGGTGTCGTTGGCGCGGGCCACCACCTCCGCCTCGTCATCGAATGGCAGGATCGCGGCGACCGGGCCGAAGGTCTCCTCGCGCAGGATCAGCGAGTCCGGAGCCACGTCGGCCAGCACGGTCGGGCGGTAGAACAGCGGGCCGGCCGGATGGACCTCGCCGCCGGTCAGGCAGCGGGCGCCGCGGTCAACCGCGTCGCGGACGTGGCGGGCGCATTTGTCGACCGCCCGTTCGTTCATCAGCGGCCCGATCTGCACATCCGGCTCCAGCCCCGCCCCGACGCGCAGCGCGGCGCTGCGGGCGGTGAAGGCGGCGCAGAAGGAGTCGTAGAGCGGACGCTGCACATAGATGCGGTTGGCAGCGAGGCAGTCCTGGCCGGAGGTGGCGAACTTCGCGTCGATGGCGATGTCCACCGCCCGCTGCAAATCGGCGTCGGCGAAGACCAGCAGCGGAGCATGGCCGCCCAACTCCATCACCAGCCGCTTCATGGTCGGGGCGCAGCGCGCGGCGATGCGGCTGCCGATCGCGGTGGAGCCGGTAAAGCTCATGGCGCGGACACGGGCGTCGTCGCACAGTGCGCCGACCAGCGGCTCCGGATCGCCGGTCAGGACGTTGAACACGCCGACGGGGATGCCGGCCCGCTCCGCCAGTTCGGCAAGCGCCAGCGCCGACAGCGGCGTCTCGGAAGACGCATGCGCCACCACGGTGCAGCCGGCGGCCAGCGCCGCCGCCGCTTTGCGCGTCAACATGGCCGATGGGAAGTTCCACGGCGTCGCCATGCCGACCACGCCCAGCGCCTCCCGCCGCAGCAGCATTTCAGCGCCGGGCAAGTGGCTGGCGATGCTCTCGACGCCGACCCGCTTGGACTCCTCCGCATACCACTCGACGAAGGAGGCGGCATAGTCGATCTCCCCCCGCGATTCGGCGAGCGGCTTGCCCTGCTCCAGCGTCATCAGCAGGGCGAGGTCCTCCTTGGCGGCGGTGATGCGGTCGAACCAGTCACGCAGGCGGGCGGCGCGGTCCTGCGGCAGCCGGGCGCTCCAGGCCGGGAACGCCGCCGCCGCCGCGGTGACGGCGGCGGTCGCCTGGGCGGCGTCCAGCGCCGCGACCTGGGCAAGCGTCCGTCCGCTGGCCGGATCGGTCACCGGGAAGGTGGAATTGTCCGGTGCCGCGGTCCAGCGTCCGCCGACATAGGCGAGTTCGCGCAGCAGCCGGCGGTCGGTCAGGCGGCTGACGGCGTCGTGACGGTCCAGGCGGGACAGCTGCGCGGTCATGGGCACCTCCGGAATAGTGGGGCGCCGAAGCGCCGGTGTTCCGGAGTCTAGCGGTGATGCGGTGGAGACTGTGTCCGAACTGACCCTGCGTGGTGGAGACTGTCTCTTTGCCGGGATGGGGTGGAAGAGAAAGTCTCCGTCAGGGCGGAACGGACCCGCCCGGCTCTCCCATCAGCGCCTCCAGCGGCATTGCCGCATCGTCCTTCACCGTGCGGGTGACGATGTAGGTGAAATAGCGGTCGATGCCGGCATCGCCCTCCAGTAGCCGGTCGATGATCCGCTGATAGGCATCGACGTCGCGCGCCACCACCCGCAGGACATAGTCGAGCCCGCCGCCGACCGACCAGCAGGAGACGATGCCGGGTTCCGCCCGCACCGCTCGCTCGAACCGGTCGAAATCGGCCTGCCGGTGGCTGCCCAGCGTCACCTCGACCAGGGCCATTGCGAAGGGCGTCACCTGCCGCAGGGCCAGCCGGGCGTGATAGCCGGTGACGATGCCGGCCTCCTCCAGCCGGCGCAGCCGCACCCAGCAGGGCGTCGGCGACAACCCGACCCGGTCGGCCAGCGCCAGCTTGGTGATGCGGCCATCGCGCTGGATTTCCGACAGGATGCGCAGGTCGATGGGATCGAGCTTCAGGTCAGGCATGGGACGGGCCGCCTTCGGAAAAGTGACAACCGACGATGTCCATGCTTTCCGGGATTGTCAAATGTGATGATTTCCAGCAGAAATGTTGCATGACAAAGTGGCACCCCGATGCATCGGCTTTGAGCAGGCCCGTTTATCTCTCGTTGGCCGATCAGGTGCAGCGGGCGATCACGCAAGGCCAACTGGCGGTCGGCGACCAGCTGCCCACCCACCGGCAGCTTGCCGACGAATTGGGCATTTCCGTCCAGACCGTCAGCCGCGCCTACGAGGAGCTGATCCGGCGCGGCCTGATCAGCGGGGAAACCGGGCGCGGCACCTTCATCCGCGCGGCGCAAACCGAGGTCGATCCGCCCTATATCCCCCAGCGCACCGACGAGGTGATCGACTTGTCGATCCTGAAGCCGGTGTGCGAGCCGCTGCATGTCGAGGCGATGCGGCAGGCGCTGGTGGAGCTGTCCGCCAGCCTGCCGCCGGCCGTGGTGCTGTCCTTCCGCCCCAACACCCTGTTCGCCAGCCACCGGGCGACGGCGGTTTCCTGGCTGCGCCATTGCGGGGTGGAGACCACGGCAAACAACGTCACCCTGACCAACGGCGCCACCGCCGGCATGACCATCGCCCTGATGGCCGCCGCGCCGCCGGGATCGACGGTGGTGACGGAGGAGGTCGGGCACCACACGCTGCTGCCTCTCGCCTCCTATCTCGGCATCAAGCTGCGCGGCGTCGCCATCGACGAGGAGGGAATCCGGCCCGACGCGCTCGACGCCGCCTGCCGCGACGGCACGGCCAAGGCCCTGTTCGTCATGCCGAACCCGATCAACGCCACCGCGACCCACATGGGCGAGGCCCGGCGGGCCGAGATCGCGCGGCTGGCCCAGCGCCACAACCTGTCGATCGTCGAGAACGATCCGCTCGGCCCCCTGTTGAGCGACCGCCGCCCGCCGTTGGCGGCCCTGGCGCCGGAGCGGACGCTCTACGTCACCAGCTTCACCAAGACGGTGATGCCCGGCCTGCGCACCGGCTATCTGGTTGTTCCAGACCGGCTGCTCGCCGCCGTCACCAACCGCCATCTGGTGACCAACTGGATCGCCACGCCCATCGTCGCCGAGATCGCCACCCGCTGGGTCGAGAGCGGA
Organism: uncultured Azospirillum sp.; assembly: GCF_946480385.1. The sequence continues at coordinate 1,223 of NZ_CAMLJP010000187.1, read as the reverse complement.
TTCGCGATGGAGATGGTGGAGTGGCAGCGCAAGGCGCTGCACCGCCGCCACGCGCTGGCCGCGGAGATCCTGCGGGGCATTCCACACCGCAGCCATGCCGAGGGGCTGCATCTGTGGCTGCCGCTGGGCGAGGGACGGCCGGAGGCGACCTTCGTGTCGCACGCCCGCCATCAGGGCGTGGCGCTGGCACCCGGATCGGCCTTCGCCATTGGCCCCGGCACGCGGCCCGACGCGCTGCGCGTCTCCATCGGCTCCACCACCGAGGCCGAACTTCACGCCGGCCTGCGCGTGATCGTCAATCTGCTGAACAGCGATCCGGAGCCGGTGCTGCTCGCCATATGACAGGCACTACATTGTCATGATTTTATTTTCCGGATTGACATGATTTAGGCGGTCCCGCATCGTTTGCGCACATCCACGGTCGCCAAACAATGCAAGGAAAGACCGGTGTGACCGATACAATCATCGACATCGACTGCGTCACGAAGCGCTACGGCTCTCACACCGTGCTGAAAGACTTGTGCTTTTCAGTACGGCCGGGGGAGAAGCTGGCGCTGATCGGCCCGTCCGGTTCCGGCAAGACGACGATCCTGCGGACGCTGATGACGCTGGAGACCATCGAAGGCGGCACCATCCGCATCGACGGCGAGAACCTGTTCCAGATGGAGCGCAACGGCCGTCTGGTGCCCGCCGACGAGGCGCATCTGCACCGGATGCGGACCAAGATCGGCATGGTGTTCCAGCTGTTCAACCTGTTCCCGCACAAGTGCGTGCTGGACAACGTGACGCTGGCGCCGATGCTGACCAAGGGCGTCAAAAAGACGGATGCCGAACGCCGGGCGATGGAACTGCTGGACCTCGTCGGCCTCGCCGACAAGGCCCGCGCCATGCCGGCCCAACTGTCCGGCGGCCAGAAACAGCGGGTCGCCATCGCCCGCGCCCTGGCGCTGCAGCCCAGGATCATGCTGTTCGACGAGGTGACCTCGGCGCTCGACCCCGAACTGGTGGAAGAGGTGCTGAGCGTCATGCGGATGCTGGGGTCCACCACCGACATGACCATGTTGCTGGTGACCCACGAGATGAGCTTCGCCCACGATTTCGCCGACCGCGTGCTGTTCTTCGACCGTGGCAACATCGTGGAGGAGGGGCCGCCCGACGTCCTCTTCACCAACCCGTCGCATGAGTGGACCCAGGCCTTTTTGAAAAAGATCATCGCGGCCGGG
>NZ_CAMLJP010000186.1 GCF_946480385.1 uncultured Azospirillum sp. | reverse complement strand
GCGCTGGCCCGCGCCTTCCTGGCCGACGCGCCGATCCTGATCCTGGACGAGGCGACCTCCAGCCTGGATTCGGAATCGGAGGCGCTGATCCAGGAGGCCATCGAACGGCTGATGCAGGGCCGCACCGCCATCATCATCGCCCACCGCCTGTCCACCGTGCGCACGCTGGACCGCATCCTGGTCTTCAGCCAGGGCCGGGTGGTCGAGGAAGGCAGCCATGCCGCCCTGCTCCACCGGGCGGGCGGGCTCTACCGCCGCCTGTTCGAACAGCAGTCGGCGCCGGAGCCGATCCGCCGGATCGGGGGCTGAGGGCGGCCGCTCCCCTTATCGAAAGGTGGGGTGGCCACGCGGGTGCGGCGGCGTATGTCCCTGGCGACCAACTCAGTTCGCCCATAGCGGCGCATCACGAGAGACCGCAGGAGTCGTTATGGCACAGACCCCCACCGACACGCCCGTCTGGTTCATCACCGGCTGTTCGACCGGCTTCGGCCGCGAGCTGGCGCGGCTGGTGCTTGAGAAGGGCTGGCGTGTCGCCGCGACGGCGCGCGACCCGAGGAAGCTGGACGACCTGCTGGCCAGCCATGGCGAGCGCGGGCGCGCCATCGCGCTGGACGTCACCGACCAGGCCCAGGTCGCCCGCGCCGTCCGCGAGGCGGAAGAGGCGTTCGGCCGGCTCGACGTGGTCGTGAACAATGCCGGCTACGGCTATCTCTCCGCCATCGAGGAAGGCGAGGATGCGGAGATCCGCGCAATGTTCGAGACCAACGTCTTCGGGCTCGCCGCGGTGACGCGGGCGGTGCTGCCGGGGATGCGGGCGCGCCGTGCCGGCCACATCGTCAACATTTCCTCCCAGGGCGGCATGGTCGGCTTTCCGGGCTCCGGCTATTACGCCGCCACCAAGTTCGCGGTGGAGGGGCTGTCGGAGTCGCTGTCGAAGGAGGTGGCGCCGCTGGGCATCCGCGTGCTGATCGTCGAGCCGGGGCCGTTCCGCACCGATTGGGCCGGGCGTTCGCTGAAGCAGTCGGCGACCTGGATCGACGATTACGAACAGACCTCCGGCGCGCGGCGCAAGCAGATCTCCGGCTACAGCGGCAAGCAGCCGGGCGATCCGGTGCGGGCGGCGGAGGCGATCATCGCCGCGGTGAATGTGGAGAACCCCCCGCTCCGCCTCGTGCTCGGCCGCCCGGCGCTGGAGGGCGTGCGCGGCAAGCTGCGCTCGGTGCTGGACGAGATCGACGCCTGGGAGAAGACGACGCTGGGGGCTGATTTTCCGGATGCGGGGTGAGGGGGGTATCGCCCCCTCCCCTCACACGAACAGCTCCATCGTCTGCGGCACGTTGCGCGGCGTCTCCCCTGCCAATATCGCGCGGGCGACGTCGACGGCGGCGATCAGGCCGCTTTCGGTGAAGGGCTTGGGCAGACAGCCGATGCCGGTGACCGGACCGTCCTTCTTCAACTCGTCGCGGAACGAGGTGATGAACAGGCAGGGCACGCCCAGCTTGGTCAGCCCGCGCGCTGCGTCGATGCCGTTGGTGCCCATGCCCAGATGCACGTCGACCAGCGCCAGATCGGGCTTGTCGGCCGTGGCGATCTCAATCGCCTCGGTCGCGGTGATCGCCGGGCCGATGATGCTGTGGCCGACATTCTCCAGATAGAGCTGCTGTTCAAGGGCGATCAGCACCTCGTCTTCCACCAGCAGGATCTTCATCCCCCGATCTCCTCGGCGGACGTCGCTTCGAGAAGCGGCACCTCGTCCGGCACCGGCAGTTCGATGCGGAAGGTGGTGCCCTGCGGCGTGGTGTCGATGCCGACGCTGGCCCGGATCTGGCCGGCGAGGCTGGAGATCAGGCGCATGCCCAGGCTGCGGCTCTTGCGGATGTCGAAGTTGGACGGCAGCCCCGGACCGCTGTCGGAAACGGTCAGGGCAAGGTCGTCGGCCTCGCGCATGAAGGTCACCGTCACCCGCGCCGGACCGTTGCCGCGATGCTTGACCGCGTTGGTGATCAGCTCGTTCGCGATCAGGCCAAGCGGAGCGGCATGGTCAATCGGCAGGTCGATCACGTCGGACCGCACGTCGATGTCGCACATGCTGTCGCCGCCCGACGCACGCGCCAGATCCTCGCACAGCTCGTTCAGGTAGGTGCCGAACTCGATGGTCTGGAACTGGTCGGCTTGATAAAGGCGGTTGTGGACGCGGGCGATCGCCTCAATGCGGCTGCGGGCGTCCTGGAAATGCACCCTCACCCCTTCGTCGGGCAGGCTGAGCGTCTGCAGCGTCAGCAGGCTGGAGACCAACTGCAGGCTGTTCTTGACCCGGTGGTTGACCTCGCGCAGCAGGGTCGATTTCTGGCCGACCAGCTTGCGCAGCGCCGCTTCCATCGACTTGATCTCCGTCACGTCGATGTGCATCAGCACCGTGCCGCCGAAGGGACCGGCCGGCATCGGGGCGGCGAGGCAGCGGAACCAGTGCTGGGTGTTGGTGACATATTCGGCCGACACCGGCGGCCCGCCCTCGTTCAGCAGCGTGCGCAAGCCCTCCATCACGCTGTCGGCGCGTGGGTCGGCGGTCTCCCCCCGGCCGCAGTGATCGAGGTAATCGTCGCCGACGATGCAGCCCTGGCCGAGGAAGCTGGTCTCCGACCCGGCTTCCGCCCAGGCGCGGTTGACCGACACGATATGGCCGGAGCGGTCGAGCACGGCGATGAAGGCCGGCAGCGCGTCCAGCGTCGCCTTGGTCTGCTCGGCCAGCTGGCGCATGGCGAGCGCGCTGGTCCGCAACTCCTCCCGGGTGCGGCGGCGCTCGGTGATGTCGCGTAGGATGCCGGTGATGAAGCTGCGTCCTTCCGATTCCCAGCGCGCCATCGACAGTTCGAGATCGATGTGGCTGCCGTCGCGGCGGCGGCCGGACAGTTCCACCGGTTGGGTGGCGGCGTCCATGCCGGCGGCGCCCGGTCCGCTACGCTCCGCCATGGCGATCCAGTCGGGGGCGTCATCGCCCAGCAGCACGGTGACGCTCTGGCCGATCAGCTCGTCCGGACGATAGTCGAACTGGCGGGTGGCGGTGCCGTTCATCCACTGCACCATGCCGCGGGTGTCGGTGGTGATGATGGCGTCGGGGGCGGTGTCGACGATGGCGCGGTAACGCGCGTCACGCTGTTCACGCAGCACCCGTTCGCGGTTCACCGATGCCGTGACGTCGGTCACCTGGATCAGGCAGCGCGCCTCGCTGCCCGCGGATTGCGCATGGGGTGACGATGCGTGCGAGGGTAGCGGACGGATCACCACATTGTGGACCATCCGCCGTCCGTCGGGCAGGCGCAGCGGGAACAGCATCGGGTTCAGCGTGTGCGACAGGACGCCGGGCGCACCGGTGGCCAACGTGTCGCGCACGGCGATGTGCAGGCGCGATTCACGCAGGTTCGGCAGGGCGTCGAACAGGTCGTGCCCGAGTATTTCCCTGGCCGTCAGGGTGGAGGCCTGCTCCATCCAGCTGTTCCAGTAAAGGACGCGGCAATGGCGGTCCAGAAGCAGGATGCCGGCATCCAGCGCGCCAAGGACATCGAGCGCCCAGGTGGGTTGTTCAGGCAATCTGGGAGCCATGCGACGTTCCGGCGGATGAGGGTTCTTCGGCGGCGATGCCTTCGATGAAGGCATGGATCAGCTGCTTGAGCGACTGCAGGGACGATACCCCCATCAGCAAGGCGATGTAACCGCGGATGCTGCGGCTGCGGATGGTGAAATCGATGTAGAGGAACAGCACAAGCTCGTCCGAACCTCCGGCCTTGTCCGTCAGGATGTTGGCGCCGTCGCCGCGCAGCACCGCCGGCAGCGAGATGGTCAACCGGTCCTTCAACGCATTGGCGACCACCACGAGGCAGCCGTTCAGGATGATGTTGCCGATCTCGGCTAGGGCGTCCTGCTCCAGATCGACGATCTCCGCCAGGGTCAGCTCGCCGCCCAGGACGGCGCGGGCCAGTTCCAGGCTGTTGGCTTCCGGAAAGATCAGCATGGCGCGGCCGTCGAAGGAGCCCTGGAACTGCTGTTCCACCGCCACAAGCCCGTGGCGTTCGCGCGCGGTCAGGAAATCCGACGCCTCCTGCCGGCTGACGATGTCCACGGTCGGCACGGACAGCAGGACCTGGTCGTTGACCATGCGGCTGAGATGGGTGGCGGCGCGGCCGACCCCCATGTTCACCAACTCGGTCAGCGCATCGCGCTCCAGGTCGGTCAGTTCCACCATCTCTCGGCGCCTGTTCATTCTTGGTCTCGGCTTCCCAACCGGCGCCGCCGGGCGGTCGCATCACAAATGTGGCCCATCGGTCCGGAAAAAGGCACCCCCGTTAATGTCATATGTTAAGCCGGCGACGCCATAGCCGATATAGCCGCCCCACTTCCCACAATGGTCAGGCCAACAGTTCATCATCCAAAGAACCGCGTTCGGAATGTTCTGCAAGTTGCCGGCGTGTTTGCTTGATGTTGCAGACGTCCTGAAACGAAATGACCGGGACTGCGTCGGGCGGCAGAATGGGATCCGGGAACGGGACCGCCCAACTGGGGACTTGTCCGGTGGGGGATGGTGACTCCACATCAAGGGGTGGCGCCCCTTGCGATGGGCGCCATGTTAGGAGACGTCGATGACCCCCGAGGAACGCACGCTTCTGTCCGACCTGTTCCGCCGCCTGCGCGAGGTGGAAACGCAGCAGCAATCCCAGCCGCGCGACGCTGAAGCGGAGGACTTCATCCGCCGGTCGGTCCAGGACCAGCCGCTGTCGTCCTATTACATGGCGCAGACGGTGCTGGTGCAGCAGCAGGCGCTGACCGCAGCCCAGACCCGGATCGAGGAACTGGAGCGGCAACTGCGCGACCGCCCGTCCCAGCCGGCGCAATCCGGCGGCAGCTTCCTGTCGAACGCGCTCGGCATCGGCCGCAGCCCGTGGGGCCGCGGCGGCGAGCCTCCCCCTGCTCCGTCCTATTCTCAGCCGGCCCAAGCGCAGCCAGTTGCCGGCCGCAGCCCCTGGGGCGCTGCACCGGGAGCGGCCTATCCGCAGCAGCAATACAGCCCCCCGCCCTTCCCGCAGCAGGGCATGGCCCCGCACGGCGGCGGGTTCTTCGCCGGAGCGGCGCAGACCGCCGCGGGGGTGGCGGGCGGCATGCTGGCGGCAAGCGCCATCTCCTCCCTGCTGCACCACTCGCCCGGCCCCTTCGGCACGGCGATGGCCCAGCCCCTGGGCGGCGAGACGATCAACGAGACCGTCATCAACAACAATTATTACGGCGACGACCAGGGGCCGCAGGGCGACACGGCACCGGATGCGGCGCAGGACGCGTCCTATGACCCCGACCCGCCGCCGGCCGACGATGCATCGTACGACGACCCGTCCTTCGATGACGGCGGCAGCGGCGGTGGGGACGATTCCTGGATTTAGCGGGGGACCGCGCCGTCAGTCTTCGTCGCTGTAGCGGCTGGCGATGTCCTTGAACTCGTCCTCCAGCGCGGTGAAGGCGGCTTGTGATCTTGCCCTGGTTGGGTGGACACCACAGCTAAGCTCCGAATGGAGCGGGAAGGTGTCTGATGACGAAGACGAGGCGATCCTTCACGGACGAGTTCAAGCGTGAGGCCGTTGCC
>NZ_CAMLJP010000185.1 GCF_946480385.1 uncultured Azospirillum sp. | reverse complement strand
GCCCGCGTCGCCGAGTGGCGCATGCGGTCGATCTGCTCGTTGATCGAGGATTCCTTCTCGATATAGGTGTCGGTACGCGGGACGTAGGCTTCCGGCTGGTAATAGTCGTAATAGGAGACAAAGTATTCCACCGCATTGTTGGGGAAGAAGGACTTCATCTCGCCATACAGCTGCGCCGCCAGCGTTTTGTTCGGCGCCAGGATCAGCGTCGGACGCTGCACCGTCTGGATGACGTGCGCCATGGTGAAGGTCTTGCCCGACCCGGTGACGCCCAGCAGCACCTGATCCTTCTCGCCCTGCCGCAGACCGGCGGTCAGTTCCTCAATCGCATTCGGCTGATCGCCAGAGGGCGTGAAATCCGACGAGATGACGAACTGCTTTCCGGCTTCCAACTTCGCGAGCGGACGGGCGGGAATGGCGGACAGGACAGGACTTGCCATGGGGCGGCGATCCGATCAGAGGAGGGGTACGGAACGGGAACCGATTATATGGCCGCAACGCCCCCGTCTGTCGAGCGCAGGCTGAACGGCACTGCGTCCCGCGCATGCGAAACGCAGTGCCGGATCTGAAGCGCCCTACTGTTGTCCCAGCGCCTTCGGGTTCGATATCCCCAGACGGGCCTGTACGATGGCCTCCAGCGAATCCATCAGCACGTCCTGGCCCTCATGGTCGAAGTCGCCGGCGGCGATCTCGATGCACAAGCGGTGCTGCAGGGCCTCCACCCGCTTGCGCAAATCGTCGCCGGACAAGGCGTCGTCGGCGTCCTCGCCATAGAGCAGGGCAAGGGCCGCCAGCATCGAATGGCCGGCGGTGTCCAACCCCTTCAACTCACGCTCGGCGATTTCCAGCGCGTTGGCGACCATCAGGGCGGCGAAGCGCGCTTCCGGTGCCACATGGGGGAGCACATCGGCACGAAAGGTGGAGGCGGCGATCTGCAGCAGACCGCGGGCGTCGGGATTGGCGCGCATCAGGCCACCTTCTCCACCGCGCTGGCCGCCAACCCGCCGACGGCACGGAGATGGCGCAGCATGTCCATCTCGATCTCCGGCAGCATCCGCCCCGTCAGCGCCAGTTCCAGCGACGGCTCGGCGCCGGAGCTGTGGCGCAACCCCTGTTCCACCGCGATGGCCGCCCAGCGCAGGTAGGCGGCTGTTTCCCAATAGGCGACGCGGGCCGGATCGACGCGACGGCCGGAGGTCTCCTCATAACCGGCGTAGAAGTCCGCACGGTCGGCGATGCCGCCCGCCTCGCGATCGGGCCGGCGGAACCGCCAGGAGCGGGCACAGAACCAGCCCAGATCCTCCATCGGATCGCTGAATCCAGCAAATTCCCAATCCAGGATCGCGGTCAGCGCGCCGTCCTTGACCAGATAGTTGCCGGTGCGGAAGTCGCGATGGCACAGCACCACCGCACCCGGCAGCGGCGCGTTGACCTCCATCCAGCGCAGGCCCCAGGCGATCACCGGGTCGCGGCGGCCGAGATCGCCGAACCAGCGGCGATACTGAGCGAGCGTCTCCTGCGCTGGGCATTCCGGCGCCTCGCCCAACCTCTCCAGCCCCTCGGTCTCCGGGGTGATCCGATGCAACAGGCCAAGCTGTCTGCCAAGCTCGCGCGCCAACTCCGGCTGGGCCGCTTCCGACCGCGTCACCGCGTGGCCGGCGCCCAGCCCCTCGGCGCGGCGCATGATGTAGAAGTCGTGGCCCAGCACGGCGGGGTCGTCGCAGGCGAACAGCGGTTCCGGCGCCATCACTCCGCCGGCGAAGGCCGCGCGCAGAACCACGAACTCCCGCAGTTTGCCGATGCTGGCCGAAATCCGCCCGCCGCCCTCGGCCCGCAGCACACAGGCATGCCGGCCGGCCAGCGGCCCGCCATCGATGTCCAGGCTCACCGCAAGGTTCAGGGAGATCGCGCCACCGCCGAGCCGTCCATCCTCCGTCACCACGACACGGGATGCGCCGGCCTGTGCGGCCAGCCAGTTTTCCAATCGAGTCCGATTGTCGCCCGACAGCGGCGATGACGGAGACTGGTCGGACGCTTTGACGACGTGCATGGCGTTCTCCCTCCAGAGGTTGCTTGGCGCGTTGGTCCGCGCGTCTTTGTCGGTTTCAGCCGCCGATGGTAGGCACGAAGCGCTGTTGCCCACAAGTTTCACCTTGGTGAGAAAAGCACCCCTACCCCCAAAAAAGTCGGCCCCTCCCCCGCCGGCCGGGCGGGAAAGGGGCCGCATCTTGCATCAGATTGAGAGCGGTCAGGCGGCGATCGGACGGTTCGCTGCCTGCTCCTGGCTGGCCGTGTTGGCCTGCTGGGTGGCGGGGACCGGGGCCGGCTTGGCTTCGCGGACCGGCAGCATGTCACCGATGCCGAAGGCAACGGCCATCAGGTTCGGCACCGCCATGGCGGCGAGCAGGACCGACCACAGCTCCAGCGACAGGGTGCCCAGCGGGTTGACCAGGGCGGCGGTGGCCGACGAGGCGACCAGCGCGGCGGACAACCAGGCTTCGGGCTTGGCGCAGAAGCGGCCGGCGGTGCGCTTACCGCCCTTGGCGGTTACCCGGAAGGCGTCCTGTTTGCGGAACAGGCCGCGGACGACGGCCAGGGCGACGGTGGTGGACAGCGCCATGCCGACGGCGCAGGCGCCCAGGCTCTCCGTCCAGCTGTTGCCGGAAGCGTAGCGCGAGGCGAGCAGGCTGGAGGCGGCACGCAGGATCAGGGCACCCAGGACGGCGGCGGTGGCGGCAACCGGCGGCAGGTGCAGCGGCAGAACCAGCGAGGCGAAGGTCCAGACCACGGCGGCGGCGGCGGCGAACAGGCCGACGGCGTCGGACCACCAGCGGATCCAGTTGGTGACGTAGCCCAGCTTCTGCCGCGCATTCAGCTCGGCCGAACCCGGCAGGAACTTCTTCCAGTGGGCCCGGACGATCTGCGTGGAGCCGAACACCCAGCGGTCACGCTGCTTGCGGAACTGCATGAAGTTGTCCGGGGCCAGACCGGCGCCCAGCCGCTCGTCGGTGTAGGCGGCGCGGTAGCCGGCCGACAGAATGCGCAGGCCCAGTTCGGTGTCTTCGCAGATCCCGGCTTCCGACCAGCCGCCGACCTGATCCATCGCCGAGCGGCGCAGCATGATCATCGTGCCGTGGCAGATGAAGGCCTGGGACGACACGCCTTCCTGCATGCCGACGTCGAAGAAGGGGCGGTATTCGGCGGTCATCGCGGCCTTCAGCGCCGTCTCGTGGCCGTCGCGGTGTTCCTGCGGGGCCTGGACGATGCCGACCGACGGATCGGCGAAGGTCGGGGCCAGCTTCGACAGCCAGTCGGGCGACACGGTGTAGTCGGCATCCAGCACGGCGACGATCTCGGCCGACGGATCGGTGTGGCGCAGCGCGGCATTCAGGGCGCCGGCCTTGAAGCCGGAGATCTTCTTGTACCAGTGGAACTTGAACTTGCGCCCCAGCGCCCGGCACATCTCCTCCACCGGACGGACGAGATGCTCCTCCTCGGTGTTGTTGATGAGGACGACGACCTCATAATTCGGGTAGTCCAGCCGCGACAGCGAGGCCAGCGTGGCATTCAGCACGTCCGGCTGCTCGCGGCAGGCGGCGACGTGGATGGAGACCATCGGCTTGTGGTCGATGCTGGGCACGGCATGGGGCAGCAGCGCCGGGGCGCGGCCGGTCAGCAGCCGGCGGGCGACATCCACCAGATCGGCGAAAGCGACGCTCATCATCAGGGCGCCCAGCGCGAAGGCGGAGCCCCAAGTGGTGACGGCACCGAAGGTCAGATACTCGGCGAAGGCACCGGCCACGGCCGAACCGATGGCGAATCCGATGATGTTGGCCCCCATCGAGGCGGCCAGCGCAAAGCCGGCGTTGGTCCGGCGGCGGAAAACGGCGAAAGCCGACAGAGCAAGACCGACGGTGAGCGCGACGCCCGCACCGACCCGGTCGCCATAGGGGGCGGCGACCGCACCGGTCATCGACCATTTTGGCTGACGGTCGGCATCCAGCACCCCCCAGGTCGGGCCGGGCGAGCCTTCGATGGTCGACTTCCAGATGCCGTCGAAGGCCTCGACGACGTTGTAATGGATGCCGAGCGCGTTGGCTTCCGCCGCGAACCCACGGACGACGGCGGCCTGCGCCTCCGGCGTCGGATAGGCGTCGTGGAAGTTCTCACCGCCCGACGGCCAGCCCACCTCGCCCACGAACAGCGGCTTGCCCGGATGCGCCTTGCGCACGGTGTCGAGCCGGTCGCGGATCCAGGTCAGCGCATCGGTGACCGGCACGCCTTCCCAGTAGGGCAGCACGTGGACGCCCATGAAGTCGGACGCCTTCACCGTGGCGTCGGCCTTGACCATCTCCGACCACACGTCGGCGGTGCCGACCTTGATCGAAGCGGGGACGGCGGCGCGCACGCGCTTGATGTAGCCCGCCAGCTCGGCGTCGGTCAGTTCGGCGCGCAGCAGCGTCTCGTTGCCGACGACGATGCGCTTGATGCCGCGGAATTCCTTGGCCAGCGCAATGCCGTGCAGCACCTCGCGCTCGTTGCGGACCTTGTCCTTGCTCAGCCAGATGCCGAGCGTGACGTCCAGCCCCTTGGACACCGCGATCTCCGGCACCTCACCCTGCGAACCGAGCGTCGAGTAGGTACGGACGCCATCGGCGAAGCCGGCGATGGCGGTCATGTCCTTCTCGATATCCTTGCGCGGGACGATCGGCTGGTGGTTGGGATCGTAATTGCGGCCCGAAGGCGAATAGGAGACGGATTCGATGCGGCCGGGTTCCGCGTCCACCGCCGTGGGCGCGTTGCGCCAGGACCAGAAGGACGCGTGGCCGGCGGTCACGGCCAGCAGTGCGGCAGCGATGGCTGCGCGCCGGATCGAGTTCTTCGGGTTGCTCATGGGGAGTTCGCGTTGCCCTGTTGCTGGGTGGCCGTTCGCCACCGGACATCCGCACAAACGGATAGACCGACTTCCCTATTCCGTCGCTTCCAAAAATTTTTTGTGCGCTGCGGAGAGCGGAACCCTGGCGGTCGCCTCCTGTTGGACAACGTCCGGTTCCATACTCCCAAAACACAGGAGAGCGCCCCATGGCCACCCGCCACGAAGACAGCCCGGAACACAAGAAGGCCCACGATCTGGCCGAGCAGGCACTGGACAAGGCCGCCGGCGGCGATCCCCGCAAGGCGCGCGACCTGATCGAGGAAGCCAAGCGCATCGACCCCAAGATCGGCGAGGAGATGTCCCGCGAAGCCGCCGAGGATCAGAAGAAGGCCGACAAGTACGTCGACAAGACCGACAAGTGAGTGAATGCCCCCTCCCCATCCCTCCCCCACCTGCGGTGGGAGAGGGGGTAGGAGCTTTGATAAAGTGCGGCGGTAGTCCCCTCTCCCGCGAGAGCGGGGGAGGGTTAGGGAGCGGGCGACCGCAGCAACTGCTTACTCCGCCGCCAGGGCCTCCGCCACCACCGGCGGGGTCCAGCGCAGCACCGGCTTGCGGGCCGCGGCCGTCTCGTCCAGGCGACGGCGCGGCGTCAGACGCGGAGCAGCCTGGAAGTAGGCCACATCGCCCGACTTCGCCCGCTCGGCCAGCGCCCGCAGGGCGTCGACGAACTGGTCGAGGCTGGCCTTGCTTTCCGTCTCGGTCGGCTCGATCAGCAG
>NZ_CAMLJP010000184.1 GCF_946480385.1 uncultured Azospirillum sp. | reverse complement strand
AGGAAGCGGTCCTTGGAGAACTTGTTCAGCGACACCAGCCACTTGCCGTCGGCCTCCTTGGTCTCGCCCATGGAGGTGTGGTTGTGGCCGGGCTGGTACTGGACGTCCAGCTTCTGGATGATCGGGTCGACCTTCTCGCCCTTGAAGGCACGGCGAGCCTTGTCGATGTTCCACTTCACCAGCTGGCTGTCGAGGAACAGGGTGGTGTAGGCGTTGCCGCGGCCGTCATAGGCGGTGTGAAGCGGGCCGAGGCCCAGCTGCGGCTCGGCGACGACGACGTCGCGCGGCTTGATCTTGTCGTCGAACAGGTCGTCCAGCAGGCGCACGTCGAACACGGTGACGGTCGGCGACAGCTTGCCGTTCACGGTGACGTGGATGCCGTCGGGAGCGGCGTTGATGCCGTGCGGGTTGGCGGGCACCGGGATGTAGCGGGTGTAGGCGCTGCCGTGGCGGCCATCGACCACCGGCACGCCGTTCACCGTCTCGATCTTGCCCGCCTTCACCGCCTCTTCGATGCGCTTCAGGTTGAAGACGACGATCCAGTCCTGCTCGGCGCTGGTCATCTCCGCCGCGGTGACGCCCTCCTCGGAGTCGTAGCAGGTGGAGAAGGCGTATTTGCCCTGATAGTCGGCGTCGGTGTTGTCCAGGTTGCCGTCGACCCAGACCTGCCACGCGATCTTCATCGTGTCGCCGTCGATGGCGGTGAAGTGCGACTTGTACTTCTTCGGGTTGGTCAGGTCGCGGCCGTCGTTCGGGGTCGGCACGCGCTGCTCGCCATTGGCGAAGACATAGCCGGTGCGCGGGTAGCGCTGCGGACGCAGACCGTGGATGGCGGCGGCGTTCGGGATCTCGATGACGGTGTCGGTCTTCATGATGTCGCAGCGGATGCGCGCGACACGGGTGTTGGCCTTGTCGTTGATGAAGATGTAACGGCCGTCATAGGTGCCGTCGGTGAAGGACATGTGCGGGTGGTGGGCGTCGCCGTTCAGATAGATGCCGCCGCGCGATGCCAGGAACTTCTTGGTTTCCGGCAGCATATGCTCGGTCAGGATCTTCCGGCTTTCGTTGGTCATGCCCCAGCCGGTGGCGGAGCAGCGGTTGAACACCGGAATGCGCATCAGCTCGCGCATCGACGGCAGGCCGAGGATGCGGACTTCGCCGGAATGCCCGCCGGAATGGAAGGCGTAATATTCGTCGAGATCGCCGGGCTTCACCTCGGCGGTCTGGTGGCCGGCCTGCGGGGTCGCCGCCAGCGCGGAGGAGGCGCCGAAGAGTGCGCTGCCCGCGATGCCGCCGACGGCACCGGTCAGCCCGGCGAGCGCCGCCGCCTTCGCCGTTCCGCCCAGAAGCGCACGGCGGTTGACGCCTGCCGTATTGTTCGTCTCGTTCGACATGGTCTGCTCCTTCGCTGACCCCGCTTTGGGGCTTTCAAGGACCCGTTGTGGCCGGGTCCGGTTATGGGGATGAGGGGATGGCGGTCAGGACTGGTGCGGCCGCAGCGTCAGCCGGCCGGTGGCCGGGTCGGCGGTGGGCACCGTGCTGCGGGCGGTGGCGCCGGAGGGGGCGGGGGCCGCCGCGGCGGCTTCCTTTTCCGCCTCCAGCTTGGCCTCGGCGGCCTGCCACTTCTCGCGCTTCTGCCGCTTCTGGATCATGACCGGGCATTTGTGGTCGTGGTGGTAGAGCATCTGGCAGTGCAGGCACTGGATGCATTCGTTGGGGTTGATCGAGCCGTCGGGGTGGATGGCCTGCACCGGGCATTCGTTGCCGCAGCGCTGGCACGGGCTGCCGCATTCCTTGTAGCGGCGCAGCCAGTCGAACATCCGCAGCCGGCCGGGGATCGCCAGCGCCGCGCCCAGCGGGCAGAGATAGCGGCAGAAGAAGCGTTCGATGAACAGGCCGGCCGCCAGCAGCGCCACGGCGAAGGCGACGAACCACCAGTCGCGGACGAAATGCAGGATGATGGCGGTCTTGAACGGCTCGATCTCCGCCGCCTTCTCCGCCGTGCCCAGCGATTGCAGCGACAGGGCGAACAGCATCAGGAAGATGATGTATTTGATCGGCCACAGGCGCTGGTGCAGGCCAAAGGGCACGGTGATCTGGCGGATGCCGATCTTCTTCGCCGCCTTCGACAGCAGTTCCTGCAGCGAGCCGAACGGGCAGAGCCAGCCGCAGAAGGCGCCCCGGCCCCAGAACAGCAGCGACGCCGCCACCGAGAACCACAGGATGAACACCAGCGGGTCCATCATGAAATAGTCCCAGCGGAAATCGGTGCGCAGCGCATTGGCGAAGGTCAGGACATTGACCACCGACAGCTGGGCCGTGGCGTACCAGCCGAGCCAGACCAGGGTGAAGACCAGATAGGCCGTCCGCACCCGCTCATACAGCGCCGGGCGTTTGGTCAGCTGGTCCTGGAAGAAGAAGATGCCGGTCAGCAGCAGGATGGCGACGGACAGGACGGCGACGTCGACCTTCCGGTTCTGCCAGATGCGCTGCCACAGCGGCGTTTCGGCGGCTTCCTCCGCCTCCGCCGCACCGGCGGCCTGGATGGCGGCGCTGTGGCTGGCGGATTGCGCGGGGGCGGCTGCGGCGGCCGGGGCGGCGGGCTTCTCGGTCTTCAGATACTTGTCGGGGGGCTGATAGCCGAGGTCGAAGGTGACGAACACCTTGTCGAGCGCGGCGATGGCGCGCTGGACCAGCAGCTGGAGGCGCCAGGAGTCGGCCGGATTGAACTCGGCATTCTCCGGCAGGATGAACAGGCCGATTTCCGGGAAATCGGGGGCGCCGGCGGCGGCGATGGCGCCCATGCGCTTGTGCATCTTGTCGCGGAAGCGGACGGAGCCCTCGTGCTGCACCAGTTCGATGCGGTCGAAGATGCCGCCGCGGACATAGCCCGACCCCTTGAAGGAATAGCGCCCCTGCCCCGCCACCAGGATCGCCTGCTGGCCCGGCTTCAGCCGCTTGGTCAGGGTTTCGTATTCGGCATCGCCCAGCAGCGAGCGGCCGATGGTGGGGATGCTGACCAGGGCGGCGTAGAGATCGATGAAGGTCTCGTCGGGATTGCCGGCCTCGGCGCGGGCGATGGCCTCCGCCTTGCCGGTCTTCTCGAAGGCGGCGTTCACCTCCCCCACCGACAGGGTCAGGCGGCGCACCGATCCGTCGCCGATCAGGGTCGCCCAGTCCTCCACCCCGGTCTTCGACAGGTCGATGGTCCGGGTCACCGTTGCTTCGGGCTCCGGCGCCCCCTGCCCCAGCGCCTGCATCACCTTCTTGCCGGAGCGGATGATGGAATCGCCGATGACCATCACCGTCACCGTCGCACCCGACACGATGTCGACCGGCGGGCTGGCGGCGCTCTGGGTGGCCAGCGTCAGCACGTTCTTGCCGACATAGCCGTTGATGAAGCCGTTGATGCGGGCCGGCGGGATGCCGATCAGCACGATGGGCTCGTGATGGTCCATCAGCCGGGCGCCGGTCACCGTGCCGTCCGCCGCCAGCCCGACCACCACGTCGATGGGACGGCCGGAATAGCCGGTGGTGTTGACGAAGTCGGAGGTCAGATAGGCATGACCGACCACGGCGTCGCCCTTGTAGACGGGGACGGTGGGGGCATTCGGGGTTGCCTGGCCGAAACGGTCGGCGCCGGGGACGAGGTCGGACGGCTGCAGCTTCGCCAGATAGGGCAGCAGCCGGCCGCTGTCGGCGGCCTCGGCCGCGGCGATGCCGGTCAGCAGCATAAGAACGGCGATCAGGGCCGATCCCACCCAACGTTGCAAGCGCGTGAACCTCACGACGGCCATCCTCCGGCTTTCGCCCTTTGGCTTCGGTGTCTAGTCTTGGTGTTTCGGGGGCATGAAAGCGCGCGGCGGCGAGGGAGTTCTTGACCGTGGTCAAGAGTTAGGCAGATCGGCGGTCGAATTGCGCTAGATCAACAACTATTGGGGGAAAGTGTGATCGGGCGGGCGATGTGCCCGTTCCGTCCGACGGCATACCTCGTAGGGGCAAGCTTCAGGGGCGAGACGTTTCCAGCAATTTGCGGTTGGAACGGTCAACCCGAGATAAAGCGAGAGGCCGCATCCCATGAGCGCAGCCCGCCACGCCAGTCCCGCCCGCAACTTCGATGACCCCACCTCTGCCGACCCGCGACCGCCGGTCGATCCGGGGACCCGTCGGCGTGAGATCGCGATGTTCCTGCTGCTGGCGGTGTTCATCTGGCCGGTGCTGTCGATCGCGGTGGTCGGCGGCTATGGCTTCATCGTCTGGATGTCGCAGATGATTCTGGGCCCGCCCGGTCCGCCGCCGGTCTGACGGAGGAACCGTTCGATGGCCAACGATGGCTTAGAGGGAAGGACCGTAGACCGGGCTCCGATAGACCGGGCAAGACGGGGCCTCCTGCGCGGGCGGCCGGCGGTGGGGCCGGCGCCCGTCCATCCTCCCTGGTCCCGTCCCGATTACTTCACCGCGCTCTGCACCCGCTGCGGCGCCTGTGCCTCGGCCTGTCCGGAGACGATCCTGCGCCCCGGCGACGGCGGCTATCCCGAGGTCGATTTCACGCGCGGGGAATGCAGCTTCTGCGGTGCCTGCGCCGATGCCTGCGCGGAGCCGATCTTCGACCGGACGGCGGTGCCCTGGACGTTGCGGGCCAGCGTCGCGCCTTCCTGCCTTGCGGTGCAACGGGTGGTGTGCCGGAGCTGCCAGGACGCCTGCCCGGAAGGGGCGATCCGTTTCCAGCCGGCGCCCGGCGGGGCCGCCCATGCCCGCATCGACGACGCGGCCTGCACCGGCTGCGGCGCCTGTGTTGCCGCCTGCCCGTCCGGCGCCGTCACCCTCACCCACCAGATCGGGAGCCAAAGCCATGCCGTTCGATGACACCACTGGACCGGCAAGGGAGGCCGAACGGCATCTCGCTTCGCTGCTGCTGCATGTGCAGCCGGACCGGCAGGCGATGGTGCGCGCCGCCATCACCACCCTGCCCGGCACCGAGCTTCACATCGAGCAGCCCGGCAAGATGGTGGTCACCATCGAGGGGCCGCATGAGGGCTGGATCGCCGACCGCATGACCACGCTCCACCTGCTGGACGGCGTGTTCTCCGCCGTCATGGTCTTTCACCACATCGACCGCGGGCACATCGACAGCGCGGGGGTGGAGGCCGCTGGGGGGCGCTAGCCCTGCCCTGCCAGCCGGATCGGAACACCAGAAGAAGAAGGGGGATGCCTATGTTGGACCGTCGCGACTTCATCAAGGCACAGGCGGTGGCCGCCGCCGCTGCCGCCGGGGGCATCAGCCTGCCAGCCGCCGCCCAAAGCTCGCTGGTGGCGGGCGAGGACACGGCGCTGAAATGGTCGAAGGCACCCTGCCGCTTCTGCGGCACCGGATGCGGCGTGATGGTCGCGACCAAGGACAACCGCGTCGTCGCCACCCACGGCGACATGCAGGCGGAGGTGAACCGCGGCCTGAACTGCGTGAAGGGCTATTTCCTGTCCAAGATCATGTATGGCGAGGACCGGCTGACCCAGCCGCTGCTGCGCATGCGCGACGGGCAATACCATAAGGAGGGCGAGTTCCAGCCGGTGTCGTGGGACCGCGCCTTCGACGAGATGGCCCGCCAGTGGAAGCGGGTGCTGAAGGAGAAGGGGCCCGAGGCGGTCGGCATGTTCGGGTCCGGGCAGTGGACGATCTGGGAGGGCTATGCCGCGACGAAGCTGATGCGTGCCGGCTTCCGCACCAACAACCTGGACCCCAACGCCCGCCACTGCATGGCGTCGGCCGCCGTCGCCTTCATCCGCACCTTCGGCATGGACGAGCCGATGGGCTGCTACGACGATTTCGAGAATGCCGACGCCTTCGT
>NZ_CAMLJP010000183.1 GCF_946480385.1 uncultured Azospirillum sp. | reverse complement strand
TCACGCCGCCATTCCGACGGCGGTGCCCTCGACATGCTGGGCGATGCCGATACGGTTCCAGGCGTTGATCTGCGCCGCCGTCACCGTCAGCTGGGCGATCTGCTCGGCGCTGAAATGGCGCTGCAGCGCCAAATAGGCGTCGTCGATGCGGTCATGCTGGGTGCGGGTCAGCACCTCGGCCCAGGCGAAGGCGGCGCGCTCGTCCGGCAGGAACAGGTCGGAGCGCTCCCACTCGGCAAGGGCGGCGATGCGCTCTTCCGACTGGCCGTCGTGGCGGGCTTCCTTGGTATGCAGGTCGATGCAATAGGCGCAGCCGTTGATCTGCGACACGCGGAGATCGATCAGGTGGACCAGCCCGGTCGGCAGGCCGCTGCCGCGGATAGCCTTGGCGGTGGCGAACAGCGTGGCGTACAGGGACGGGGCGTCGGTGGCGACAGTGAAACGGAAAGCCATGGTGTTCATCCTCGTTTGGAGTGTCATCGCTCCCATGACGGGGCGCGCATCTCCAGCGTGACGCATGGCTGCCTTGCGCCTATATCGGGTGCCGACTTCAGGCGTCGCCGAGCAGCCCCACCGCCTCGCGCAGGATGGCGATCTTGGCGGCGAACCGCCCCTCGGGATCGCTCTCGCCGATCAGCTGGATCATGATCCCCAGCGCATGGGCGACGCGCGGCGCCATGCCCGGCCGCTCCCGCACGCGGGTGGCAAGGTCGGACAGCGCCGGCCGGTACGGACGCCCCTCGAACCCGTCAGTGGCGATCGACTCGAACCGGTTGGCGAGGTCGAGGATCTCGCGGTTGTCGCTCATGCCCATTCCAGCAGTGTCAGACGAACAGCATGGCGCCGCCGCCGGGCGCCTCGTTGAGGAAGGTGACGACGCCGCCGGTGGCGACCGGAACATCCGCGCGCAGCGAGACGCCGGGCGGCAGCCCCAGCGCCCGCAGCCCCATCTCGCAGGCCATCACGGTGACGCCCATGGCGACGCAGGCCTCCAGCAGCTCCTCGAAGGTGGCGAGGCCGTGGGTGGCGAAATAGCGGTCGCGCGCCACCGGCGTGCTGCCGTCGTCGGCCGGGTCCAGATCGTGCCAGCCCAGCACCCCCGGCTCCGTCTCATGCACCAGGGCGCGCAGGGCGCGGCCGGTGAAGAACAGCGTGACCTTGCGGTTGGTGGCCGCCGCGGCGCTGGCCATCACCAGCGCGTAATGGACGCGGTCGAAGCCGCCGGCGAACAGCACGATCGACAGGGCCGACGTGCCGCCGGCAGTGGTTGCGGATGCGGATATGGTGGTGGACATGATCGGCCGCCTCCCGTCTTTGCCGCGGCGCCCGTCAGTGGGCGGAGAGGTCGTGGATCGTCGGATGATCGCCGCAAAGCGCGCAGTCGGGATCCCGCTTGATGGAGATGCGCTGATAGGACGCATAGAGCGTGTCCATCATCAGCAGGCTGCCCGACAGGCTCTCGCCCAACCCCAGCAGCTCCTTCAGCACCTCCGTCGCCTGCAGCGAGCCGACGGAGCCGGCCAGCGCCCCCAGAACCCCACCTTCCGAGCAGGACGGCACGGTGCCCCGCGGCGGCGGTTCGGGGAACAGGCAGCGATAGCAGGGGTGCGGCGCGCCCAGATGCGCCTTGAAGGTGGTCAGCTGCCCGTCGAAGCGCAGGATCGCCGCCGACACCAGCGTCTTGCCGGCCAGGAAACAGGCATCGTTCAGCAGGAAGCGCGTGGCGAAATTGTCCGACCCGTCGGCAACCAGATCATAGCCGGCGATCAGTTCCATGGCGTTGTCGCGGTTGATCCGCGTCCGATGCGTCTCCACCCGGACATCCGGGTTCAGCGCCCGGATGCGGGCGGCGGCACTCTCCACCTTCGGGTGGCCGAGCGACGATTCGTCGTGGATCACCTGACGCTGCAGGTTCGACAGGTCGACGGTGTCGTCGTCGACGATGCCGATGGTGCCGACCCCGGCCGCCGCCAGATAGAGCAGCAGGGGCGCGCCCAGGCCGCCGGCACCGACGACCAGCACCTTGGAACGCAACAGCTTTTCCTGGCCGATGCCGCCGACTTCCGGCAGCACGATGTGGCGGGAATAGCGGTGAAGCTGGGTATCCGTGAAGTCCATGGCCCGCAGCATAGCGCAAGGACGGGCCGTTGCAGCAACATTCGATGCCGCGTTTTCCGAGAAGCCGGCAGTGCCGCCGGTCAGGCCCCGATTCCGTCAGGCTTTGGTGGTCGTGGGCTTCGCTTCCGACGCCCACTGGCGCAGCCGGTCCTGCCGTTCGCGCAGCGTCTTCTGGATGGCGCTTTCCTGGTTGAGGCCGCTGTCCGACAGGTCGGGATTGCGCGGCACGAAGCTCAGCCGGAAATCCGTCGGGGTCTTCAGGTCTCCCGGCGGCACGATCACCATCGAATACTGGCCGGGTTCCAGCTTGTAGGTCGGCTTTTTCAGGAAGGTCTGCTCCGCATCGGTCTTGCCCGAGTCGCTGGCGGCCACCACCTTGCCGTCCTTGTCCATCATCGCCCAGCGCGTGTTGGGAAGCGAGATGTCGGCGGTGAAGGTACCCCCCTGCACGACGTTGAAGGTGTGCTTCTGAACGCCGGTGTCGCCGTTCTCCGGCGGCTGCGCCGTGCCTTTCAGCGTCGCGCCGCCAGCCGTCACCAGGACATTCTGCCGTTCCGTGACGTCCATCGAATAGTCGCGCACGCCGGCCGCCCGGTTGGCCTGCGAAAAGGTCGCGGTGTAGGTGCCGGGTCCCAGCCGCGCGCTGGCGTCCGCCGCCGATTCCTGCGACTTGATGGTGGTCACCACCTCGTTGCGGTCGTTGCGGATCTCGACGTTGGTGAAGGTGTTGTTGATCTTGAAATTGAACTCGCCGGCCTTGCTGACCGTGAAGGTCTGACTGTCGGCGTTGGCCCCGTTCGCGCCGATCTTGTTCGTCTTCCCCTTCAACTGGGAGAAGGCGCTGCTCGACAGGTTCGGAACATAGGTGGCGGCGGTAATATCCGTCATGGCGGTCACTCCCCGGCGGCGGCACGGACGGAAACGGCGGTGCGGTCAGCGGGAAGATTACCCGAAAGGGCGAAATCCGTCAAATTTCGGACCGGAATTTCGCCGATAGGCTGCGGGTGGGGGAAGGGCAAAGATCGCCCCCACCCGCATCGGTACAGTCTTACTCCAGACCTTCGAACAGCGCGGTCGACAGGTAGCGTTCGGCGAAGGACGGCAGGATCACGACGATCTGCTTGCCCGCATTCTCCGCACGGGCGCCGATCTCCAGCGCCGCGGCCAGCGCCGCACCGGACGAGATGCCGACCGGCACGCCTTCCAGGCGGGCGACGTTGCGGGCGGTCTCGAAGGCGCGCTGGTTGGAGATGCGCACCACCTCGTCGATCAGCTCCTTCTTCAGGATGTCGGGCACGAAGCCGGCGCCGATGCCCTGGATCTTGTGCGGGCCGGGCATGCCGCCGGACAGGACGGGGCTGTCCTCCGGCTCCACCGCCACCGCCTTGAAGGAGGGCTTGCGCGCCTTGATGACCTCGGCGGTGCCGGTCAGCGTGCCGCCGGTGCCGACGCCGGAGATCAGGAAATCGACCTGACCGTCGGTGTCCTTCCAGATCTCCTCCGCCGTGGTGGCGCGGTGGACGGCCGGGTTGGCGCTGTTCTTGAACTGCTGCAGCAGATAGGCGTTCGGGTCGGCGGCCAGGATCTCCTCCGCCTTGCGGATGGCGCCCTTCATGCCTTCCGCCGCCGGGGTCAGCACCAGCTCGGCGCCCAGCAGCTTCAGCATCTTGCGCCGCTCCACCGACATGCTTTCCGGCATGGTCAGGATCAGCTTGTAACCCTTGGCGGCGGCGACGAAGGCCAGCGCGATGCCGGTGTTGCCGGAGGTGGGTTCGACCAGCGTCGTGCGGCCGGGGGCGATGGTGCCGGCGGCCTCGGCGGCCTCGATCATGGCGCGGCCGATGCGGTCCTTCACGCTGGCCAGCGGGTTGAAGAACTCCAGCTTGCCGATGATCTGGGCCTTCACCCCCGCCTCGGCGGCGAGACGGTCAAGCCGCACCAGCGGCGTGGCGCCGATCGTATCGAGGATGCTGTCGTAGATCTTGCCGCGGAACTCCGGTGCAGCCATGATTCCACCTCTGAGATTTGTGTTATAAGTGAGTTCAACACCCCAGGCGGAGCATTATCCAGCACAGGGACAGTGTCAAACAGCAAGTGGGGCAAACGGGAAGTGGGATGCCCCGGCCGCCCACACCAGCCTATGCCGACCCCGTCAGCCCGACCAGATCAGATGGTGAAGTCGATCCGGTCCTCGGTTTCGCTCTCCACCCCGGCGCGCCGCGCGCGCATGCACAGATCCTCGATGGTGATGGTGTCGAGCTTCGCCATGCACTCTTCCTGCAGTTCGCCCCACAGCGGACGCACCACCTGATGGCCCAGCACGGAACCGGCCGGCTCTTCGATCGGATCGGTGGCGGTCTCCATCGCGCGGACGACCTTGACGATCTCGCCCAGCGTGATCCGCCGCCGCTCGCGCGCCAGCCGGTAACCGCCGCGCGGGCCCCGCACGCCGGCCAGCACGCCTTCGCGCACCAGCTGCTGCAGCACCTGTTCCAGATAACGCTTCGGGATGCCCTGGCGCCGGGTGATCTCCCCCGACTGCACCGGCTCGGTGCCCGCGTTGTAGGCGATGTCGAGGACCGCCTCGATGGCGAACATCAGCTTCTTGGAGATGCGGAGCATCACGAACGACTCCCGGTGATCTGTCCATGGGCGGCCCGGCGGTGGAAAACCGCCTTCTCTCCCATTCCCGCCTGTTGGTTAAGAACCGTTTTACACCGCTGGCGCGGTAATTCTCAACAGGATTTGTCGCAGACAGATTCGGGAAAATGCTCCTCACCCGACCCTCACTCCACACCAGTCCAGTTCACCTCCCCCAGATCTTCGCGGAAGGCGAAGCGTTTCAGGTGGTCGATCACCACCCCCTGCATGCGCTCCATCTGCCCGGACTCCGCCACCTCCAGAGTCAGCGTTAGCCCCGTGTCGTCGGCGGCCATGCGGCAGCGGCTGTCGGGGCTGAAGGGGACGAGGCCCTGGGTCTCGTCATAGACGACCTCGAACTTGTGCGCCCAATGCTTGCACAGCTGGGTCATGTAGCGGCGCCCGTTCGGCGTCGCGATGCGCGCGGTCGATGCGGCCATGGTCTTGTCTCCTGTTTGGTCAGATGCGTTCGACGCTGCGGGCGGCGTTGTCGATGATGTCGGCGATGGCCTGGGTCTGCTCCGTCGTCAGGTCGCCGCGCGACAGGCGCATCCGCAGGGCCATCTTGAAGTTCTCGACGGCACGGACGATCTGCGGCGACGATTCACGCTGGCGGCAGGCCTTCGCATGGGCGATGCGCTCGCGCACCGCCGCAACCGTCGGCTCCGCCGCCGCCAGCGCCGCCGTGCCGTCCGGCGTGATCTCGTAGAGCTTCTTGTTGCCCTCGGTGGCGCCGACGCGGATGTGGCCCTGCTCCTCCAGCAGGGTCAGCGTCGGATAGACGACGCCGGGGCTGGGGCTGTAGGCGCCGCCGACCATCTCTTCGATCGTCTTGATCAGGTCATAGCCGGAGCGCGGCTTCTCCGCGATCAACCACAGCAGGACCAGGCGCAGGTCGCCATGGTCGAAGATGCGCCGCTCTCCCCGGCCGCCTTTCCCATGGCCGCCCCAGCCTTCCCAGCCGCCGCGATGGCCATGGCGGCCGTGCCGGCCGCGTCCTTCCCCCCGCCCCTCCGTCATCTCGTCGTCGAACTCCGGACGCGAGAAGCGGCGGCCGTGATTGTGAAACAGATGCCGAAGCATGGAACCCTCTCTTGATGCAGTTTCGATATAACGAAAACTTAGATATATCGAAACCCGCTCTTAGACAAG
>NZ_CAMLJP010000182.1 GCF_946480385.1 uncultured Azospirillum sp. | reverse complement strand
CGACGCGTTCCGCAAGCAGGGCCTGGACGTGTACGTGCCCAACATCGCCGCCTTCCGCGAGCACGCGCAGAAGGTCTACCTCGCCTCCGACGAGGCGAAGCACTGGCCCCCCGGCATGCTGGACAAGATGACCCCCGAACAGGAACGTCATTTCGAATCCCAACTGGAGCAGGATGACGGGACGGAAATGCGGCGGGTGCTCCGTGCCGGTGTGCCGGTCTACTACACCCGGGACGACACGCCGCCCGGCTGCGTCATCAAGGAATATCCGCAAGGGCGGAAAGAGCTGGTCGACTTCTCGACCGGTGACGAAATTCTGGTTTCGCTGCTGGCGGAATGATCCGGCCGCAGATTTGGGTGCTTGCCGGTCCAAACGGCGCCGGCAAGTCGACCATCGCCCGTCGCTTTATCATCGGACGACTTCCGTTCGTGAATGCCGATGACATTGCACGAGATCTCGATCCGGATGATGTGAACAGCTTGGCGGCCCACATGCGGGCCGGCCGCGTCGCATTGGAGCTTCGCGAAGAACACCTGCGCCGGTATGAAACCTTCGCGATGGAAACGACGCTTACCGGCAAGAGCGAGTTGGCCTTGATGCGACGGGCGCGGGAAGCCGGCTATAAGGTCAATCTCATCTTCGTCGGCATCGGCAATGTTGCGATTTCCGCCGCGCGAGTGCGGACGCGCGTTCTCCTGGGCGGCCATGACGTGCCGAAGGAAGCTATTCTGCGTCGCTATGGGCGTAGCATGGCGGCTCTGGTCGATGCGGTTGCCATTGCACACCGCACGTGGATCTTCGACAATTCCAGCGGACAACGGCGCCTGCTGCTGAAGCGCGAAATGGATCGGACGACCAAACTGGCTTTGAATTTGCCCGCATGGGCAATTGAATCCATACCGCCGGAACTTCGCACGTCTCCTATGTAACGTTGCGCCTCCTGAGCGCCAACGTCACGACAGCCCGTATTTCCTGATCTTGTCGTGCAGCGTGGTCTTGGCGATCTGCAGTTCCTCCGCGGCGCGGGCGAGGCTGTGGTTGGTGCGGCGCAGGGTGTCGGCGATGAGCGCGCGTTCGAAGGCCTCCACCGCCTCGGCCAGCGGGCGTCCGGCGGCGGGATGGGCGCTGGCGAAGGGCGGGAAGCCCTGTTCGATGCCGAGCACGCAGCGGTCGGCGACATTGTGCAGCTCGCGCACGTTGCCCAGCCAGTCGTAGGCCATCAGGCGGCGCATGCGCTCGGCATCCGGCGGCGGGACCGGGCGGCCGTGGCGGGCGGCGGCCTGGAGGGTGAACTGTTCGAACAGCAGCGGGATGTCCTCGCGCCGGTCGCGCAGCGGCGGCAAGGGCAGGTTGGCGACGTTCAGGCGGTAATAGAGGTCGGCGCGGAACTGCCCGCGGTCTGCCAGTTCGCGCAAATCCACCTTGGTCGCGGCGATCACCCGGCAATCGACATGGACGGGGGTGTTGGAGCCGAGCCGCTCCAGCGTGCGTTCCTGAAGCACGCGCAGGAATTTGATCTGCACCGGCATCGGCATGCTCTCGATCTCGTCGAGGAACAGGGTGCCGCCGTTGGCGTGCTCCACCTTGCCGATGCGGCGTTTGCCGGCCCCGGTGAAGGCGCCGGCCTCGTGGCCGAAGATCTCGCTGTCGATCAGGCTTTCCGGCAGGCCGCCGCAGTTGATGGCGACGAAGTTGCCGCCGCGACGCGGGCTGGCGTCGTGCAGGCAGCGGGCGGCCAGCTCCTTGCCGGAGCCGGTCTCGCCATGGATCAGCACGTCGGCGGCGGAGTTGGCCAACTCACCGATCAGCCTGCGCACCCGCTCCATCTGCGGCGATCCGCCGACCAGCCGCGCCTCGATGCTGTCGCGATTCTGCAGGCGGGCGCGCAGGTCGCGCACCTCCAGGGTCAGCCGGCGCTTGTCCAGGGCGCGGCGCACCACCTCGACCAGATAGTCGGGGGAGAAGGGCTTTTCGATGAAGTCATGGGCGCCGAGCTTCATCGCCTGCACCGCCATCGCCACGTCGCCATGCCCGGTCATCAACACCACCGGCAGGTCAGGGTCGCTTGCCAGCAACTCGGCCAGCAGCGCAATCCCGTCCATGCCCGGCAGGCGGATGTCGGTGACGACGATGCCGGGAAAACCGTCGGCCACCAGCCGGCGGGCCTTCTCCGCGCTGTCCACCGCCTGTGTCGGGATGTCCTCCAACTCCAAAGCCTGCTGACAGCCGAGGCTGACATTCGGGTCGTCCTCGACGATAAGGACTTTCAGGGCGGGGACGGCAGCGTCGGACATATGAGGTCTCCGGCCTGAACGGCGGTCGGGTCGGTTGGAAGCGTGGCGGCGGGAAGGTCGATGGTGAAGACCGCTCCGCCATCCGCACCATTCGCCCCTGTCAGGGCGCCGCCGAAGTCACGCACGATCCCGGCCGAGATGGCAAGTCCCAAGCCGAGCCCGCCGCTGCCCTCGCGTGAGCCATCCTTCGCCGCCTCCTTGGTGGTGAAGAAGGGCTCGAACAGGCGGGGCAGCACGTCGGCGGACAGGCCGGGGCCGTTGTCGGCCACCTGGATGCGGATCCGTCCATCCTCCGTCCGGGCGGTGAGCGTCAGCCTGCCATGCTCGCGCCCGGCCAGCGCGTCCAGGCCGTTGGCGAGCAGATTGACTAGCACCTGTTCCAGCCGATTGGGGTCGCAGAGCGCCACGACCTCCTCCGGCACGTCGAGCTGCACGGCGACGCCGGAGCGACGCAGCCGCTGCTCCAGCAGGAACAGCGCGTTGTCGATCGGCCGGCGCACCGCCACCGGGCGGGGGGCGCCGGAGGATTTGCGGGCGAAGGATTTCAGCTGGCTGGTCAGGGCGCCCATGGCGTCGACCAGAGTGGCGATGCGCTCCAGATTGCCCTGCGCGGCGTCCAGATTGCCGCGCTGGAGGAACTTGACGCTGTTGCCGGACAGGGTGCGCAGCGCCGCCAGTGGCTGGTTCAGCTCATGCGCCAGACCGGCGGACAATTGGCCGATCACCGCCAGCTTGCCGGCATGGACAAGCTCGTCCTGGGCGGCGCGCAGGGTGCGGGTGCGCTCCTCCACCTTGCGTTCGAGGTCGTGCAAATGGCGGCGGCGCTGCACCCACAACAGCAGCAGGATGCCGAGAAAGGCGCTGCCGACCGCGGCAAGGGCGGCGCGGGTCCAGGCCATGCCGGTCACCTGCGCAACCGGCGACAGCACGGTCATCGTCCAGCCGGTGCCGTGCAGCGGTGCGGTCTGGGCCAGGAAGCCGCCGGACACCGGGAAGACCGTCTCTTCCAATTGCCCCTCGGCCGGGCGAGGGAGGCGTACCAGTTCGGCATCCTCGGCGATCCGGCTCACCGGCGTTAGGC
This sequence comes from uncultured Azospirillum sp., assembly GCF_946480385.1. The sequence continues at coordinate 2,561 of NZ_CAMLJP010000182.1, read as the reverse complement.
CCAACGGCGGCAGCGGACGGGCGTTGTATTGCAGGGTCTGGTCGAAATGGCGGCGGGTCGGCTCGTCCATCGGCCGCAGGGTGGTGAATTTCCAGGAGGGGACGGAGGCGAGGATGACCACGCCATTCTCATCGGTGACCAGGACCGGCGCCTCCACCGTCGACCAGCTTTGCTCCAGCTGCTCCAGGCTGACCTTCACCACCGCGACGCCGACGATGGCGCCATCCTCCGACAAGGGGGCGGACAGGTAATAGCCGGCCTGCCCCCGCGTGGTGCCGACGCCGAAGAAACGTCCCTGACGGCCGGCGGCGGCCTCGACGAAATAGGGGCGGTAGGACAGATCCTCGCCGATGAAGCTGTCGGGGAGGTTCCAGTTGCTGGCGGCCAGCACCCGGCCCTGGCGGTTGAGCACATAGATCGACAGCGTGCCGGCCCGCTCGTTCAGCCGCTCCAGATAGCGGTTCAGCCCCCAGGCCAGCGGCGCCCGCCCGGTGACGAGGTCGAGGACATCGCGCTCCAGCCCCAGCGTTGCCGGGAAATAGGCGTATTTGTCGATCTCGCGTTCCAGGCTCTCGGCATAGAGGTCGAGCCGGTGGTGCCCGGTCTCCTGCAGGGCGGCCAGCCCCATCCCCTCGCTGACGCGGAAGCCGACGATGCCGGCGAGCAGGGCCAGACCGGCGAGCGCCGGCAGCAGAAGACCGATGGTGCGGAGGCGGCGGGCTATAGGCATGAAAAAGGCGGGCAGGGAAAGGGGCCGCCGCATCATAGCAGAAGCCCCCGTCCCATGGCCCGCCCGTCTTCCGGACCGGTCCGTCAGGATATCAGCCCGTCACTCGGCAGCAGCCGGGGCGGGCAGGGCGGCACCGGCCTCCTCTTCGTCCTCCTCGGTGCCGATGGCGTTCTCCCACTTGGCGACGACGGTGGTGGCGATGGCATTGCCCAGCACGTTGGTGGCGGTGCGGCCCATGTCGAGGAAGTGGTCGATGCCCATGATCAGCAGCACACCGGCTTCCGGTAGGTGGAACATCGGCAGCACGGCGGCGACCACCACCAGGGAGGAGCGCGGAACGCCGGCGATGCCCTTGCTCGACACCATCAGCACCAGCAGCATGACGATCTGCTGTTCCAGCGTCAGCGGGATGCCGTAGGCCTGGGCGATGAACAGCGACGCAAAGGTCGTGTAGATCATCGAGCCGTCGAGATTGAAGGAATAGCCGAGCGGCAGGACGAAGCCGATCACCCGTTCCTTCACGCCCAGCGTCTTCAGTTCTTCCATCACGCGGGGATAGGCGGATTCGCTGGACGCGGTGGAGAAGCCCAGCAGCATCGGCTGGCGCATCGCCTTCACCACGCGGAAGACGTCGCCTTTCAGCACGACGAAGCCGGCGAAGATCAGCGTTGCCCACAGGACCGCCAGCGTCAGATAGAAGCTGCCCATGAACTTGCCGTAGACGGCAAGCACGCCAAGGCCCTGCGTCGTCACCACGTTCGCCACGGCGGCGAAGACGCCGATGGGGGCGAAGCGCATGACATAATCGGTGACCTTCAGCATCACCGGCACGACCTCTTCGATCGAGCGGGCGAGCAGGCCGGCCTTGGTGTCGCGCAGCTGGCCGATGGCGAGGCCGACGAAGACCGAGAAGATCAGGATCTGCAGGATCTCGTTGTTCGCCATCGCTTCGAAGAAGTTGCGCGGGAACAGGTGAGTCAGGAAATCCTTCAGGTTCAGGGCGGAGGTCTTCAGCCCGGCGCTGGCCCCGGCATCGGGCAGCGGCACGCCGACATTGGCGCCCGGATGCAGCAGGTTGGCGAAGATCAGCCCGATGAACAGCGACGCGAAGGACGCCATCAGGAACCAGCCGACCGCCTTGCCGCCGATGCGGCCGACGGTGCGGGCGTCGCCCATGCCGGCCATGCCGGCAACCAGGGTGGCGAAGATCAGGGGCGCGATGATCATCTTGATCAGGCGCAGGAAGATGTCCGTCACCATCGCGAAATAGGCGGCGATCTCCTTGGCGGCGGCCGCGTCGAACAGGCTGTTGCAGACATAGCCGGTGACGATGCCCAGCAGCATGGCGACGATGATCAGCGTCGTCTGTTTGTTCATGGTCCTGTTACCTCACCTTTCCCGCCCGCCTCGATGCGCCGGCCGGGTTGCGGTCGATGGGAACCGGTCCCGAACGGGTCGGGACCGGGTGGCGGAGCGGGTCAGCCGGCGGTCGCCAGCAACCGCGGCCGGGTCAGCACGTCCGGCCGCAGCACCTCGGCCAGCGCGGCGGCGGTCATCAGGCCGCGCGCCTCGACCAGCTCGGCGACGCCCTTGCCGGTGCGGTGGGCCTCGGCGGCCACCTCGGTGGCGTGGGCGTAGCCGATGTAGGGGTTGAGCGCCGTGACGATGCCGATGGAGTTGCGCACGGCGGCTTCCAGATGGTCGCGGTTGGCGGTGATGCCGTCGACGCAGCGGTCGGCCAGCACCAGGCAGCCCTGGCGCAGGTGGGTGATGCTCTTGAACAGGCTGTGCGCGATGATCGGCTCGAAGGCGTTCAGCTGCAGCTGTCCGG
>NZ_CAMLJP010000181.1 GCF_946480385.1 uncultured Azospirillum sp. | reverse complement strand
CGATCACCAGCAGCATGCCCAGCGCCATGATGACGATGTAGCTGTTCTGCAGCACGAGGTTGGTCAGGTTAAGCGGCTGCAGCAGCGTGCCGTTGGTGACGTACTGGAAGAACGCCACGATCGCCAGCAGCGAGATCAGCATGCCGTAATCGCGCATGTGGCTCTTCAGGAACTTGGCCATCGAGGCCTGGCGTGGCTGCTGCGCGGGCAGGTTCAGTTCGGCGCTCATTGCAGGGACTCCCGGGCAACCATGGTCGGTGTGGCCGCCGAAGACTTGGAGGCGGACGACATGATGGCGTGCATGATCTTTTCCTGGCTGGCCTCGGCCGCCGGCATCTCGGCGACCAGCGCGCCTTCGTTCATCACGTAGATGCGGTCGGCGACACCCAGCAGCTCCGGCAGTTCCGACGAGATCAGGATGACGCCGCGGCCTTCGGCCACCAGCTGGTTGACGATGGTGTAGATTTCATATTTGGCGCCGACGTCGATGCCGCGGGTCGGCTCGTCCAGGATCAGAACCTGCGGGTCTGCGAACAGCCATTTGCTGAGCACGACCTTCTGCTGGTTGCCGCCGGACAGGTTGACGGTGTGCTGGAACACGTCCGGACAGCGGATGCGCAGGCGGCGGCGGAAGTCGTTGGCGACCTCGATCTCGCGCTCGTGGTGGATGACGCCGCGCTTGGCGACGCCGTCCAGCTTGGCCAGCGTCACGTTGTGGCGGATGTCGTTGTCCAGCACGAGGCCGTAATGCTTGCGGTCCTCCGTGGCGTAGGCGAGGCCGTTGTTCATCGCCTTGGCGATGGTCGACACGTCGATCTCGCGCCCGGCGAGGAAGGCCTTGCCGCGGATGTTGCGGCCGTAAGAGCGGCCGAACAGGCTCATGGCGAATTCGGTGCGGCCGGCGCCCATCAGGCCGGCGATGCCCACCACCTCACCCCGGCGGACATGCAGGTCGATGTCGCGCACGACGCGGCGGCCGGGATGGATCGGGTGGTCGGCGCTCCAGCCCTTCACCTCGAACAGGATGTTGCCGGGGTTGCTGGTGCGGCGGGGATAGCGGTCGGCAAGGTCGCGGCCGACCATGCCCTTGATGATGCGGTCCTGGCTGATGGGTGCGTCGTGGCAGTCCAGCGTTTCCACCGTGGTGCCGTCGCGCAGGATGGTGACGCGGTCGGCGACCTTGGCAATCTCGTTCAGCTTGTGCGAGATCAGGATGGAGGAGATGCCCTGTTCCTTGAAGCGCAGCAGCAGGGCCAGCAGGGCGTCGCTGTCGCTTTCGTTCAGGCTGGCGGTCGGCTCGTCCAGGATCAGCAGCTTGACCTCCTTGGACAGGGCCTTGGCGATCTCCACCAGCTGCTGCTTGCCGACGCCGATGTCGGTGATGAGGGTTTCCGGCGAATCGGTCAGGCCGACCGTGCGCAGAAGCTCGCGCGCGCGGGCGGTGGCGGCCACCCAGTCGATGACGCCGCGTTTGGCCTGCTCGTTGCCGAGAAACAGGTTCTCGGTGATCGACAGCAGCGGGACCAGCGCCAGTTCCTGGTGGATGATGATGATGCCCAGCTTCTCGCTGTCGGCGATGCCGCGAAAGGCAACGGGCTGGCCGCGGAAGCGGATTTCGCCCTCGTAGGTGCCGTGCGGATAGACGCCGCTGAGCACCTTCATCAGCGTCGATTTGCCGGCGCCGTTCTCGCCGATCAGCGCGTGGATCTCCCCCTCGCGGACCGAGAGGTTGACGTTGTCGAGCGCCTTGACGCCCGGAAACGTCTTGGTGATGCCGCGCATCTCAAGAATGCTGTCCATTTGTAAACCCCTGAACGCCCGACTGTAGGGGCCGACCTGCCGCTGGGCGGAGCGCGGGGGAGGCTGCCGGATGACAACCCCCTCCCGCACCGCTCACTCACTTGATCTGCGATTCCTTGTAGTAGCCGCCGTCGACCAGGACCTGTTTCCAGTTCGTGGCGTCGACCAGCACCGGCTTCAGCAGATAGGAGGGGACGACCTTCTTGCCGTTGTCGTAGGTCTTGGTGTCGTTGACCTGCGGCTTGCGGCCGGCCAGCAGGTCGTCGACCATGCCCACCGTGACCTTCGCCAGTTCGCGGGTGTCCTTGAAGACGGTGGAGCGCTGCTCTCCCGCCAGGATCGACTTGACCGATTGCACCTCGGCGTCCTGGCCGGTGACGACCGGCATCGGCTGCGAGGCCGAGCCGTAGCCGACACCCTTCAGCGACGAGATGATGCCGATGCTGAGCCCGTCATAGGGCGACAGCACGGCATCCACCCGCTTGTCGCCGTAATAGGCGCTGAGCAGGTTGTCCATGCGGGCCTGGGCGACGGCGCCGTCCCAGCGCAGGGTGGACACCTTGTCCATGCCGACCTGGCCGCTCTGCACCTTCAGCTTGCCGCTGTCGATGTAGGGCTGAAGCACCGACATGGCGCCGTTGTAGAAGAAGTAGGCGTTGTTGTCGTCGGGCGAGCCGCCGAACAGCTCGATGTTGAACGGACCCTTGCCCTCCTTGAGGCCGAGAGCCTTTTCGATGTAGGAGGCCTGGAGGACGCCGACCTGGAAGTTGTCGAAGGTGGCGTAGTAATCGACGTTGGCCGAGCCGCGGATCAGGCGGTCGTAGGCGATGACCTTGACACCCTGTTCCGCCGCCTTCTGCAGCACGTCGGTCAGCGTCGTCCCGTCGATGGCGGCGATCACCAGAACCTTGTCGTTCTTGGTGACCATGTTCTCGATCTGGGCGAGCTGGTTGGGGATGTCGTCCTCTGCATATTGCAGATCGGTCTTGTATCCCTTTTCCTGGAAATACTTGACCATGTTGTTGCCGTCGTCGATCCAGCGCGCCGACGACTTGGTCGGCATGGCGATGCCGACGGTCGGCTTGTCCTGGGCCATGGCCGGGACGAGCGCGCTGGTGGCGACGAGCAGGCCGACGGCGAGGCCGGCGAACTTGGAGCTGAAAGAAAACCCTTTAGGAGACGACATGGACCGAAATCCTCCCCGTTACTGCGGCACGCGATACGCCGCCCCCGCGTTCTGTGGCGCGGATGGCGTCGGACGCGATGGTTTGTGCGACTAGCAATCCTCCGTTTCCCCATAACTGTCAAATATGATTATTCAGCAAATCGATATGCATTTAGGTATCAGCCATCACATCGCTCCGGCGGTGGCCGACATCAGGCGCATCTTGAGCTCCGACGCCGCCCGCACCGCCGACAGCACGGTGCGGGCACCCGGCGACAGCGGCCGGTCCTTCAACCAGAAGATGCCGTAGGGTTCGACGCTGAAACGCTTGTGGAAGGGCATGATGGCGCAGCAGCCGCTGGGCGAGAACACCTGGGCCAGCGCGCGGGCGAAGACGGTGATCGACTCGGTTTCCGCCACCATCGCCATCGAGATGACGGGGGAGGCGCTTTCGATCACCCGGTGCGGCAGCCGGGCGCCTTCGGCCCGGAACAGCGCCTCCACCCGGTCGCGCAGCAGCGTGCCGACCGGCTGCAGGATCCAGGTGGCGTCGGACAAGTCGGCGGCGGTCAGCGGACGGCCCAGCTGCAGAAGGGGGTTGCCCTCGCGGCAGATGAAGCACAGCTCCTCGCTGCTGATCTCCTGATATTCGAAGGCGGTGGGGTCGAAATGGCCGGGCAGGCGGCCGATGGCGAAATCCATCACCCCCTGATGGACGCGGTCGGCCAGCACATCGCTGGTCTCCACCGCCACCGCGACCTTCAGGTTGGGATGCTCGCGGGTCAGGCTGCTGATGACCGGCACCACCAGTTCCACCGCCGGGGCCATCACCGTGCCGATGGACACCCGGCCGCTGTGGCCGGCGAGCAGGGCGTTCAGTTCCTCCCCCGTCTCCTGCAGCTCGCTGAGGATCATCCGGGCGTGGCGGATCATGAGGCTGCCGTACCAATTCGGCTCGATGCCGCGGCCATGGCGGTCGAACAGCTCGATGCCCAGCGTTTCCTCCAGATCGCCCAGCAGCTTGGAGGCGGCGGGCTGCGACATGTTCAGGCTGGCGGCGGCGCGGTGCAGGTTGCGGTGCTCGTCGAGCGCCGCGAACAGCTGGAGATGGCGCAGCTTCAGCCGCGCCTTCTGGAACCAGTTCGGGGAAAAGCGTTGCGGGGTCACGGGGGGAATGCCTCCGGTCGGGCAGCGGCGCCGGGATACGATATTTGATATCGTAAGCGCCGATCTTCATATTGGACGATTATCAAGAGGCCCCTTATCGTTTGGGCCGTCAACAAATTTTGAAAAAGGCCGCCGACGAATGGCGGTCCGCCAGGGTGAGGGGGGTCGAGCGGTATGGCGCAGGAAGCGCGTTGCGTCTGGCAGGCCCGGGCGTTGCTGGGGGAAGGTCCGCTCTGGTTTCCGCGGCAGGATGCCGTGTATTTCGTCGATATCCGCGGCTCCCGCATCCTGCGCCACGACCTGTCCGACGGTTCGCAGGCTGGGTGGGAGCTGGATGATGCGGCCTGCTGGCTGGTGGAGAGCGCCGACGGCGACGGCTTCATCGCCGGGCTGCGCTCGCGCCGGGTGGTCCGGCTGCGGCTGGAGCCGGGGCAGGCGACGGTCGGCGAGGAGATCGCGCGGATCGAGCCGGACATGCCGGGCAACCGCCTGAACGACGGCAAGGCCGACCGCGACGGCCGGCTGTGGGTCGGCAGCATGGACGATGCGGAGGAAGCGCCTGCCGGCAGCTTCTACCGCATCGACGGCGATGGCGCGGTCACGCGGGTCGATCAGGGCTACACCGTCGCCAACGGGCCGGCGCTGTCGCCGGACGGCCGGACGATCTACCACACCGACAGCGCGGCGCGGACGGTCTACGCCTTCGACATCGGCGCCGACGGCGGCCTGTCGGGCAAGCGCGTCCACATCCGCTTCACCGAGGCCGACGGCTATCCCGACGGCATGACCTGCGACGCCGAGGGTGGGCTGTGGATCGCCCATTGGGACGGCGCGCGGATCAGCCGCTTCCGCCCCGACGGGACGCTGGACCGCGCCATCGCGCTGCCGGTGTCCCGCGTCACCTCCTGCGTCTTCGCCGGTCCGGATCTGGACCGGATGTTCATCACCACCGCGGCGCATGGCCGGGACGAGGAACCGCTGGCCGGCGCGCTGTTCGAGTGCGATCCGGGCGTGCGCGGCCTGCCGGCCTGCGGGTTCGGACCCGCCTCGCGCTGAATGCTGTCCGGACTTCCACACCGGATCTAAGTGCCGGATTTCGATGAAGGATACGATTGCTATGCCGCCCAGCGCCCGCCCCTATCGCGGCGTCTTCCCCGTCGTCCCCACCATCTTCACCGAATCGGGAGAGCTGGACCTCGACGGGCAGAAGCGTTGCGTCGATTTCATGATCGACGCCGGCTCCACCGGCCTGTGCATCCTCGCCAACTTCTCCGAACAGTTCGTGCTGACCGACGACGAGCGCACGGTGCTGATGGAGACGATGCTGGCCCATGTCGCCGGCCGGGTGCCGGTGATCGTCACCACCACCCATTTCAGCACCCGCGCCTGTGCCGAGCGCAGCCGCCGCGCCCAGGAGCTGGGGGCCGCCATGGTGATGGTGATGCCGCCCTATCACGGCGCCACCATCCGCGTGCCGGAAGCCGGCATCGTCGAGTTCTTCCAGCGGGTGTCGGACGCCATCGACATCCCGATCATGATCCAGGATGCGCCGGTCAGCGGCACTGCGCTGTCCGCGCCGTTGCTGGCGCGGATGGCGCGGGAGATCGCCAACGTCTCCTACTTCAAGATCGAGGTGCCGCAGGCGGCGGCCAAGCTGCGCACGCTGATCGAGCTGGGCGGCGACGCCATCGAGGGCCCGTGGGACGGTGAGGAGGCGATCACGCTGCTGGCCGACCTCGACGCCGGGGCGACGGGGGCGATGACCGGCGGCGGCTATCCCGACGGCATCCGGCAGATCGTCGATCCGTATCTGGCGGGCGACCGCGAGGCGGCGGTGGCGGCCTATGGGCGCTGGCTGCCGCTGATCAACCACGAGAACCGCCAATGCGGCATCGCCACCGCGAAGATCCTGATGAAGGAGGGCGGCGTCATCAAGTCCGACGCGATGCGCCACCCGCTGGCGGGTCCGCACCCCATCAGCCGCGACGGCCTTTTGGACGCGGCGCGGCGGCTCGATCCGCTTGTGCTGCGCTGGGCGCGCTGAGCGGCGTTCGAGTAAGGAGAGACCCCACATGACCATCACCGGCGAGATGCTGATCGGCGCGCACGCCCACCGC
>NZ_CAMLJP010000180.1 GCF_946480385.1 uncultured Azospirillum sp. | reverse complement strand
CCGCCGCCGCCGCCCCCTCCTCCGCCGCCAGTGACGCCCCCGGTTACGGACGACCCGACGACACCGACCACTCCGACGACCCCGACCACGCCCACGACGCCCACGACGCCGACCACGCCGACCACCCCCGCCCCTGACAGCGGAGACGGAACCGGCACGCCGACCACCGGCACCGACACGTCTGGGACGAACACCGGCGGAACGGACACCGGCGGCACCGGAACGACCGACACGACATCATCGTCGACCACACGGTCCACCACGACCGGCAGCAGTTCCGTGCAGACGGTGCTGCAGACGGTGGCACAGATCGCAGCCAACCCAACGGGGACGACGACCGCCGGCACCAACCCCACTGTCACAACCGGCCCATCGGCCACCCAATCGGCCAACCCATCGATCGGCTCCCCGACCACCGCGACCACCCCGCAGACCTTCCTGGCCGGGTTGGAGCAGGGGGCAGGGCAGGGAACAGGTCAAGGGACCGGGCAGGGCGGCCAGACCTCCGACGGCACCCAGCAGGCCGGCAACGGCCCGACCTCTCCGCCGCCCCCTCCACCACCGCCGCCCGCACCGGCGACGGTGGTGCTGCCGTCCGGACGCTCCGTCACCTTCACGGCGGAGGCGACGCAGGCCTATACCTCCGGCGCCACCCTGTCGCAGCCGGGGCCGCAGCTTCTCGCCGCGCCGCAAGTGCAGGCGGCGGCCAGCAGCCTCATCCAGGCGGCCGGCAGCGGCGGCATGGTCCAGGCGGTGACGAGCCTTTCGACCGGCAGCCTCTCGCTGCCGGAACAGCGCGCGGTGCTGGCCAGCGTTCCCGTCCCCACCCTGATCGGCGGCCTGACCGCCAGCAACGATCCGGTGGCGGTGCGCGTCGGCGGCATCCTGCAGAACAGCGCGTCCGGCCAGTCCGGCGGCTATGCCCAGGTGCGCGCCGCGGTGACCCAGGCCAACCTGCCGCCCCAGGTCGCCCGCACCTACCTCGCCATGGTGCAGCGGGTGGAGCGCGAGCAGCGCACCCAGGCTTTCTCCGGTGCGCTGCGGCAGTTGGTGGCGAACCCGCGGGCGGCGGACATGTTCGGCCGGCCGACCGCCTCCTCGGCCCCGCCCAGCCTGCAGCAGGCGCGCGGCGGCCGCACCCGCGGCGGCAGCATGACCCTGCGCGGCATCGTTGCCGACAGCGCCAATCTGGCGGAGGCGCGGGTGAACGGCCGCTGGGTCTTCATCGACGAGAAGGGCCAGTTCCGCACCAGCATCCCGGTGGAGCCGGGGGCGACCGAAGCCACCCTGACCATGACCGACGAGGCCGGCAAGACGACCGAGCAGCGCATCGCCATCGACAGCGCCACCGCCGCCCCCGATCCCGCCGCCCCGCCGAAGCCGCGCAAGATCGCCCTGATGATCGCGGTCGACAGCTACCGCGACAGCGCCATCCCGACGCTCGCCACGCCCGAGGCCGACATCAAGGCGGTGGCGCAGGCGCTGAACGATCATCTCGGCTACGAGACGCGGACCCTGCGCAACCCGACCAAGGCGCAGATCGGTGAGGCCCTGCGCAAGCTCGGCCGCGAGGTCGGCGAGCAGGATCAGGTGATGGTCTATTACGCCGGCCACGGCTACGAACTGGCGGAGACCGGCACCGGCTACTGGCTGCCGGCCGATGCGGAGACGACCAGCGCCCGCAACTGGGTGTCCAACAACGACATCGGCCGCTTCCTCAGCCGCATGCCGGCCAAGCATGTGATGGTGGTGTCGGACAGCTGCTATTCCGGCGCCTTCACCAAGGAACAGAAGATCGACGCCAGCCGCCTCGCCAACGAGCAGGAGATCCGCCAGCGCCGCTCCGTCATGGCCCTGTCGTCGGGCGGCGACGAGCCGGTCGCCGACGGCGAGGTGAATTCCCCCTTCGCGGTGGCTCTGAAGAAGCGGGTGATGGCCCTGCCGAAGGACAGCAACGGCTACGCGCTCTACCAGGAGGTCCGCGCCGACGTGACCAGCGAGGCACCGCAGACGCCGCAATATGGCGTGATCCGCACCGCCGGTTACGACGAAGGCGGCGACTTCATCCTGGACCTGCCGGATCGCCGCATGAACTGAGGGAAAGCGATATTGCCCTCTCCCGCCCCGGGAGAGGGAGGGGACCCGCCGAAGGCGGGGAGGGTGAGGGGGACTCCAAGAATCCCGGACCGCATGGTTCCTTGAGTAACCCCTCACCCTTCCCATGCTGCGCATGGGCCCCTTCCCTCTCCCGGGGCGGGAGAGGGGATCTCACATTTTCCCCTGGCGCATAGTTTCAAAAGAAACTATATGAGCGACAAATGGTCGCGCCCGGTGCCCACGCCGGCCGCATCCCCCGGATCAGGGAGCTGCCCGCATGACGTCCCCCGCCTTCACCTACCAGTCCGGCTTCGGCAACGAGTTCGCGACGGAGGCGCTGCCCGGCGCCTTGCCCGTCGGCCGCAATTCGCCGCAACGCCCGCCCTACGGCCTCTATGCCGAGCAGATCAGCGGCACCGCCTTCACCGCGCCGCGCGCCCACAACCGCCGCTCCTGGCTCTACCGCATCCGCCCGGCGGTGGTGCACGAACCCTTCCGCCCGCTGGAGTCCGGCCGCCTGACCAGCCGCTTCGACGATGTGCCGGCCCCGCCGACCCAGCTGCGCTGGAACCCGCCGCCGATGCCGGACATGGCCACCGACTTCGTCGCCGGTCTCACCACCATGGGCGGCAACGGCGGACCGCAGGCGCAGACCGGCTGCGGCATCCATCTCTACACCGCCAACCGGTCGATGCAGGGCCGCTTCTTCTACGACGCCGACGGCGAGCTGCTGATCGTGCCGCAGCAGGGCCGCCTGCGCCTTTCCACCGAGCTTGGCGTGCTGGAGGTCGAACCGCAGGAGATCGCCCTGATCCCCCGCGGCATCCGCTTCCGGGTCGAGCTGCTTGACGGCACCGCCCGCGGCTATGTCTGCGAGAATTTCGGCGCGCCCTTCCGCCTGCCGGATCTCGGCCCCATCGGCTCCAACGGGCTGGCCAACCCGCGCGACTTCCTGACGCCCGACGCCTGGTACGAGGATGTCGACGGCGACTTCGAACTGGTGGCGAAGTTCGACGGCGCCCTGTGGACCGCCCGCATCGACCATTCGCCGCTGGACGTGGTGGCCTGGCACGGCAACCATGCGCCCTGCAAATACGACCTGCGCCGCTTCAACACCATCGGCTCGATCAGCTTCGATCATCCCGATCCGTCGATCTTCCTGGTTCTGCAATCGCCCAGCGACACCCCCGGCGTCGACAGCATCGACTTCGTCATCTTCCCGCCGCGTTGGCTGGTGCAGGAGGACACCTTCCGTCCCCCCTGGTTCCACCGCAACATCGCCAGCGAGTTCATGGGCCTGATCCATGGCGTCTACGACGCGAAGGAGGAGGGCTTCCTGCCCGGCGGGGCGTCCCTGCACAACTGCATGAGCGGCCACGGCCCCGATGCGGAGACCTTCGCCAAGGCCACCGACGCCGACACCGCCCGGCCGCAGCGGGTCGCCGACACCATGGCCTTCATGTTCGAAACGCGCGCCGTCATCCGTCCGACGCGGTACGCACTGGAAACTGCCGAGCTTCAGCACGATTATTACCGCTGCTGGCAGGGGCTGGCGAAGCGCTTCGACCCGAACCGGCCATAAGGGAAACCTCCCGGTCGGGCAGGGCCGCACCCGCCGCTCCCGACCATGCGACGTTTTGTCTCGACGGCGCGCGCGCAGCCTTACACACTGCGGCGTGCCGTTCGTGCGCTTGGCAAGGGGAGGGGGCCGATGGCGGCCGAAGTTGGTAATGGCAAGGCTGGGAATGATGCGGAAAACCGGTCGCTGCTCGACCGGATGATCGACCGGATGACGGTGCAGCGCAACGCGCTGGCCTGGGCGCAGCGTGCGGTCGCCGGACGCGACGGCATGGTGCTGGAGGTGGGGCTGGGCAAGGGCCGCACCTTCGACCATCTGCGCCACCTGTTCCCGCCGCGCGACATCCTGGTGTTCGACATGTGGGTGCGCGTGCCGCCGGAACTGACGCCGGACGAGGACCGCCTGTTCGTCGGCGATTTCCAGGAAACCATGCCGGCCGCCGCCGAACGCTTCGGCCGCTGCGCCCGGCTGGCCCATGCCGATTTCGGCAGCACCGACCGCAACCACGATGCCAAGCAGGCGGCGTGGCTGGCACCGCTGATCGACGCGCTGATGCTGCCCGGCGGCGTCGTCCTGTCCGACCGGCCGCTGCAGCGTCCCAACTGGACTCCGCTCCCCCTGCCGCAGGACGAACGCTGGACCTATCACGCCTGGAAGGTCGAAGGCTGAGCGGAGCGGCATCAGTGGAAAAAGCACCGATGGAAAACGGCCCGGCCGACGCCAATCTTCCGTCCTTCATCCCCCCGCGCGTGACCCCTGCGGCCCTGACCGGCCGTGACGCTGAAGGCCATTGATGGACCGCAACATATTTCAGTTCATATGGAAGCACAGCGGACGTCAGCAGATCCTGCTCGCCCTGTTGACGGTCGCGTCCTTCCCGGTGCTCTACGCCTCGCTTGAACTGCCGAAGATCATCATCAACCGGGCCTTGTCCGATCCCCAGCCGGTGCGCGAGATCCTCGGCGTCTCCATGGGTCCGGTGACCTATCTGCTGGTGCTGTGCTTCACCTTCCTGGCGCTGGTGCTGGCAAACGGCGCCTTCAAGATGCGGATCAACACCTTCAAGGGCGTGGTCGGCGAACGGCAGGTGCGGCGGCTGCGCTTCCTGCTGCTCGACCGCATGCTGCGCTTCCCGCTGCCGCATTTCTCCAAGGTCAGCCAGGGAGAGCTGATCTCCACCATCTCGGCGGAAACCGAACCGCTGGCCGGCTTCATCGGCGATTCCTTCGCCCAGCCGCTCTACCAGGGCGGCACGATGCTGACCATCCTGCTGTTCCTGTTCATCCAGCAGCCGACCATCGGTCTGGTCTCGGTCGCGCTGATCCCGGTGCAGGCCTACATCATCCCCAAGCTTCAGATGAAGGTGAAGCTGCTGGGCAAGGAGCGGGTGCGCAAGGTCCGGCAGCTGTCCGAACGCATCGGCGAAAGCGTGGAGAACATCCGCGAGGTCCGCGTCAACGGCACCGTCCGCTACGTGATGGCGGAATTCTCCCAATATCTCGGCAGCATCTACTGGATCAGGCTCGAGATCTACAAGCGAAAGTATTTCGTCAAGTTCCTGAACAACTTCATCAATCAGATCACTCCCTTCTTCCTGTTTTCCATCGGCGGTTATCTGGTTCTGCACGGGAACATGACCATCGGCGCGCTGGTGGCCGCGCTTTCCGCCTTCAAGGACCTGACCGCCCCCTGGAAGGAGCTGCTCGACTATTACCAGAACATGATCGACGCCCAGATCAAGTACGAGCAGATCGCCGAGCAGTTCTCGCCGCCCTTCCTGTTCGAATGGACGCCGCCGACGCCCGCCACCCCCACCGACCTCAAGGCTCCCTTGCAGCTGGAGGCGGTGACCTGGGCCAACGAATATGGCGACCGCATGCTGCAGCGCCTGTCGCTGGAGGTGCCGCCGGGCTCCCTGATCGGCATCGCCGGCACCAACGCGCTGGCACTGCGCCGTCTGGCGGAGGTGCTGGTGCGGCTGTCGCCGCCGACCTCCGGCCGGATCACCATCGGCGACCAGTCGCTGGAAGCCATTCCGCTGGAGCTGCTGGGGCGTCGCATGGCCTATGCCAGCCCCGAACCGCGCATGTTCACCGGCAGCATGATGCAGAACATCACCTATGGTCTGCGCCACCGCCCGCCGGCCGACGATCCGGACTCCATCTCCCCCGCCCGCCGGCGCGAGATCGCGGAGGCCAAGGCGTCGGGCAACTCCACCGACAGCATGGAGGGGATCTGGACCGATTTCGCCATGATCGGCGCCACCGACTGGACCAGCCTGCGCCCCTGGTTCATGCAGTGTCTGGCGGCGACCGGCGGCGAGAGCGCCGTCTACCAGCGCGGCCTGCGCGAGGTGTTCGATCCCGACGACTACCCCTTCGTCGCCCAGCCGCTGCTGCGCGCCCGCCACTGGCTGCGCGACGCGATCGTGGAGCGCGGGATGGACAAGCTGCTGGCCCGCTTCGATCGCGACCGCTTCAATCCCTACGCCAGCCTCGCGGAGAACATGCTGTTCGGCCTGCCGGACGGCAAGCGGCTGACGGTCGCCCGCATGGTCTGCAACCCGACCGTCCGCGA
>NZ_CAMLJP010000179.1 GCF_946480385.1 uncultured Azospirillum sp. | reverse complement strand
CCGGTACCGCAGTCTGCGCGCTTCACCCCGTCGCTGCAGCGCCGGCAGTGGCCTGACGCTCTGGAGATCGATCATGAAGACCGGCCGGATGGAGGCGTTCACCGATGGGGTGCTGGCGATTGTCATCACCATCATGGTGCTTGAGTTGAAGGTGCCGGTCGACGGCAGTCTCGCCGCACTGGCGGAGCGTGTTCCCATTCTGCTGGCCTATGTGCTGTCATTCATCAATGTCGGACTTTATTGGAACAACCACCATCATCTGTTGCAGGCAGCCACGCGGATCGACGGGCGGGTTCTGTGGGCGAATCTTTTTCTGCTGTTTTGGCTGTCGCTGGTTCCCTTCGTCATCCGCTGGCTCGACGATAGTTCCTTCTCGCCGGTGGCGACGGCGGCCTATGGCGTCGTCCTCGGCATGGCGGCGGTCGGCTACAGCCTGACCGAACATGCGATCATCGCCTGCGGCGGCCGGGAGTCGGCGGTGGCCCGCGCCGTCGGGGCCGATCTGAAGGGCAAGATCAGCATAGCCATCTATGTGTTGGCCATTCTGGCGGCCTTCATCCTGCAATGGCTGTCCATCCTGCTGTACGTCCTGGTGATCCTGTTGTGGCTGGTGCCGGACCGGCGGATCGAACGCACCCTGGAGGGGTGAGGGAGAGATCAGCGCCTACGTGTTTTGCCGATGGCGGTGATGGGCAAACCGACCTCGCCGTCTGCGTCGACAGAATACATCCGCTGTCGGAAATATTTCGCTTCACAACCGGCTGCACGCAGCCTATGATGATGCTTCCTTGCGCGATGCCGCCCGGCCTGCCCTCTCTGGCCGGGGTGCGCCCGCGCCCTGTTTGGGCGCTTTAAACCTCGTTGTTCCTAAAGGTCTTTTCCATGTCTCCCGTTCTTCGTCCGCGCAAAGCCGCGACGGCCTTCATTCTCGTCACCGCGGTGCTCGACATCGTCGCGATGGGCATCGTCATTCCGGTGCTGCCGGCGTTGATCGAGCAGTTCGTCGGAGCCGACGCGCAGGCCGGCACCATCAATGGTGCGCTGGTCACGCTGTGGGCAATGATGCAATTCTTCTGCTCCCCGGTGATCGGGTCGCTGTCCGACCGCTTCGGGCGGCGGCCGGTGATCCTGCTGTCGGCGCTGGGGCTGGCGGCGGATTATGTGCTGATGGCGGTGGCGCCGAACCTGTGGTGGCTGGTGGTCGGGCGGGCAATCGCCGGCATTACCTCCTCCAGCTTCACCACCGTCTTCGCCTACATGGCCGACGTGACGCCGCCGGAGCAGCGGGCGCGCGCCTATGGCCTGATCGGCGCCGCATTCAGCGCCGGCTTCATCGCCGGTCCGCTGCTGGGCGGTCTGCTGGGCGAAATCTCGCCGCGGGCACCCTTCTGGGGGGCGGGCCTGCTCAGCGGGCTGGCGTTCCTCTATGGTCTGGTGGCGCTGCCGGAATCGCTGCCGCCCGAGAGCCGCATGGTCTTCTCCTGGCGCCGGGCCAACCCGTTCGGGGCGCTGCGGTTGCTGCGGTCCCACCCGGAGCTGTCGGGTCTGTCGATGGTCAATTTCATGCTTCATGTCTCCCACCAGGTCTTTCCCGCCGTCTTCGTGCTCTATGCCGCGCATCGCTATGGCTGGAGCGCCTGGGATGTCGGGCTTCTGCTGGCGGTGGTCGGCGCGCTCGACATGGTCATGCAGGGGCTGGTGGTCTCGCGCATGGTGAAATGGCTGGGCGACCGCGGCACGATGGTCGTCGGCCTGTTCGGCGGGGCCGTCGGGCTGGCCTGCATGGGGCTGGCGCCGAATGGCGGCTGGTTTGCGCTCGCCATCCTGCCGAACGCGCTGTGGGGGCTGGCGATGCCGACCATCCAGTCGCTGATGACGCAGCGGGTCAGCCCGTCGGAGCAGGGTCAGTTGCAGGGCGCCAACATGAGCGTGGCGAGCGTCGCCGGAATCCTGTCGCCGGTCTTCTTCGGGGCGGTCTATTCCGCGTCGGTGGGCAGCGGTGCGCTGTTCCCGCTTCCGGGTGCGGCCTTCCTGATCGCGGCGCTGGTGATGCTAGCCGGCGCGCTGATCGGCTGGGTGGTTGCGCGCCGCAATGGCCGGGCCGTGGGGCCGGACGGTGTCGCCGCCTGAACGGCACCCTGCCCTGCCCCGCGCCCGACACCCATGGCCGGCCCTTGCACCGGCTGTGGGGCGTCCCACATAGCTGTCGCGCCACCCCGCACAATGTCCCATTGCTCCGCTGCGTTATCAGCGGTGGGATTTTGCCGGCCGACAGGGTAAGACTGTCGGCTTATCCATCCGCATTGTTGATAGAGACCCGGAGAACGCGATGCTCGCGGCCCCCAACCTGTTCACTCACCGCCCGGACCGGAGCGTGCGCCCCAAGGCGGCGCCCTTCCTGCCGATGTCGCGTGCGGAAATGGACCGGCTGGGCTGGGACCAGTGCGATGTCATTGTCGTCACCGGCGACGCCTATATCGACCATCCCAGCTTCGGCATGGCGATCATCGGCCGGCTGCTGGAATCGCAGGGGCTGCGTGTCGGCATCATCGCGCAGCCCGACTGGAGCAGTGCGGAGCCGTTCAAGATCCTGGGCAAGCCGCGGCTGTTCTGGGGCGTGACCGGCGGCAACATGGATTCGATGGTCAACCACTATACGGCCGACCGTCGCCTGCGCCACAACGACAGCTACACGCCGAACGACGAGGGCGGCAAGCGGCCGGACCGCGCCGTCATCGTCTA
Organism: uncultured Azospirillum sp.; assembly: GCF_946480385.1. The sequence continues at coordinate 3,547 of NZ_CAMLJP010000179.1, read as the reverse complement.
TTCCCAGCGCTGCCGCGAAGCCTTCAAGGACGTGCCGATCGTCCTTGGCGGCATCGAGGCGTCCTTGCGCCGCATCGCCCAGTACGATCATTGGAGCGAGAAGATCCGCCGCTCCGTCCTGGTCGATTCCAAGGCGGACATGCTGGTCTACGGCAACGCCGAACGCGCCATCATCGAGATCGCCCAGCGCGCGCTGAAGGGGGAATCGCCGAAGGCGATGACCGACATCCGCGGCACCGCCATCATGCGCTCGTCCCTGCCGGAAGGCTGGACGGTGGTCGACAGCAGCTCCATCGACGATCCGTCGGCGCCGGTGTCGCCGCGTGCCGCCGGTGCCGACCGCATGGCGGTGCGGCTGCCCAGCTTCGAGCAGGTGACGGCCGACAAGGTGCTCTATGCCCATGCCAGCCGCGTGCTGCACCAGGAGAGCAATCCCGGCAACGCCCGTGCGCTGGTCCAGCGCCACGGCGACCGCGACGTCTGGCTGAACCCGCCGCCGATCCCGCTGGAAACCAGCGAGATGGACGGCGTCTACGACCTGCCCTATGCGCGGGCGCCGCACCCGTCCTATGGCGACGCGCGCATTCCGGCGTGGGAGATGATCCGGTTCTCGGTCAACATCATGCGCGGCTGCTTCGGCGGCTGTTCCTTCTGCTCGATCACCGAGCATGAGGGACGCATCATCCAGAGCCGGTCGGAAGGGTCGATCCTGCGCGAGATCGAGCATATCCGCGACAAGACCAAGGGCTTTACCGGCGTCATCTCCGACATGGGCGGGCCGACCGCCAACATGTATCGCCTCGCCTGCAAGGACAAGGAGACGGAATCGGTCTGCCGGCGCCCGTCCTGCGTCTTCCCGGACATCTGCAAGAACCTGAACACCGACCATTCCTCGCTGGTCCAGCTCTACCGCAAGGCCCGTGCGGTGCCGGGGGTGAAGAAGATCCACATCGCGTCGGGGCTGCGCTACGACCTCGCCGTGCGCAATCCGGAATATGTGAAGGAACTGGTGACCCACCATGTCGGCGGTTACCTGAAGATCGCGCCGGAACACACCGAGCCGGGTCCGCTGGCCAAGATGATGAAGCCCGGCATGGGCGCCTATGACGAGTTCAAGCGGATGTTCGACAAGGCGGCGAAGGAGGCGGGCAAGAAGCTCTACCTGATCCCCTACTTCATCGCCGCCCATCCCGGCACCACGGACGAGGACATGATGAACCTCGCGCTGTGGCTGAAGCGGAACGGCTTCAAGGCGGATCAGGTGCAGACCTTCCTGCCCTCGCCGATGTCGCTGGCAACGGCGATGTACCATAGCGAGCGCAACCCCCTGCGCCCGGTGCGCCGCGTCGGGTCGGAGATGGTATCGTCGGCGAAGGGGCTGAAGCAGCGCCGCCTGCACAAGGCCTTCCTGCGTTACCACGATCCGGAGAACTGGCCGATCCTGCGCGAGGCGCTGAAGCGCATGGGCCGCGAGGACCTGATCGGCCCAGGTGAGGAGCATCTGATCCCGGCCTGGCAGCCGGTGGGTGCCACCGCCAAGCCGCGGGAGAAGGGGCCGAAAGGCAAGACCTTCCTGACCCAGCAGGCCGGACAGGGCCGCCGCGTCGTGCCGCCGGTGGGCAAGGCGCCGGGAGCGAAACCGGCTGGGGCTGGAGGCAAGCCTTCCGGCATGAAGCCGCGCCAGACGAATTTGAAGGGCCGGTGACGTTCTAAAGGCTTGTTCGGCCGTCATTCCCGCGGAGGCGGGAATCCAGCGTTTTCTGAGCGGTCGCATTGGGAACACTGGATCCCCGCCTTCGCGGGGATGACGCGCAGTTGTTGCTGTTCCGGCTGGTTCTTCCGGCTTCGAATCCTCGCCACTCGGAAAGAGATGGCATTTAGCGCCGCACACCATCTCCGCGCCGGCTGCCTCAAGCCGCGCACCGCGACCATTCCCCATTCCCCCCAACGGCGCCGCCGCCTTCATGGCCGGCCCTGCCCCGGTTGGAACCCATGGCTCTGTCGAAACGCACCCCGCGCCCGAACGCCATCCGCAGCGTTCTGGCTTTCACCTTCCGTCACTGGCGCCGCCAGACCCCGCTGGCCGTCGGCATCGCCGGGGCCATCGCGCTCGCGACGCTGGCCGACGTCTTCATGCCGCTGTTCGCCGGCCGGCTGGTCGATGCGCTGACCCTGCTGCCGGGAGACCGCGACGCGGCCCTCCACGAGGCGTTGTTCGCCTTCGGCGCCATGGTGGCGCTGGGCGTCGGCATGGTGGTGATGCGCCACATCGCCTGGAGCGGAGTCATTCCCTTCACCCTGCGCATCATGGCCGATGTCGGTCAGGACAGCTTCCACCGCATCCAGCGATTCTCCACCGACTGGCACGCCAACAGCTTCGCCGGGTCGGTGGTGCGCAAGATCACCCGAGGCATGTGGGCGCTCGACACGCTGGACGACACGTTGCTGCTGGCGCTGTGGCCGTCGCTGGTCGTGCTGATCGGCACGATGGTGACGCTGGGGCTGCACTGGCCGGCGATGGGGCTGGTCATCGCGCTCGGCACAGCCGTCTACATCGCGATGACGGTGATGTTCTCCACCCTCTACATCGCCCCGGCCGCCCGGCTGTCGAACGCCTGGGATACGAAACTGGGCGGGACGCTGGCCGACGCCATCGGCTGCAACGCCGTGGTCAAGGCCTTCGGCGCCGAGCCGCGCGAGGACGGGCGGCTGGCCGGCGTGGTCGACAAGTGGAGCCGCCGCACCCATCGCACCTGGACCCGCCACACCCGCCACAGCACCGTGCAGTTGGTGGTTCTGCTGCTGATCCGCAGCAGCGTGGTGGCGACCGCGCTGTGGCTCTGGTGGCGTGGACAGGCGACGCCGGGCGACGTTGCCTATGTGCTGACCACCTATTTCGTCGTGCACGGCTATCTGCGCGACATCGGCATGCACATCAACCACCTCCAGCGCTCCGTCAACGAGATGGAGGAGCTGGTGGCGATCCACGCCGAACCGCTGGGGGTGGAGGACCGGCCGGATGCCGCGCCGATCCGCATCGGAGCGGGCGAGGTGCGCTTCGACCGCGTCACCTTCCAATATGGCGGCCACACCACCCCGCTCTACCGCGACCTGTCCGTGACCATCAGGGCGGGCGAACGCGTGGGGCTGGTCGGGCCGTCGGGGTCGGGCAAGACCACCTTCGTCAAGCTGATCCAGCGCCTGTATGACGTGACCGAGGGACGGGTGCTGATCGACGGGCAGGAGGTCGCGGCGACGACCCAGCAGTCGCTGCGCTCGCAGATCGCCATCGTCCCGCAGGAGCCGATCCTGTTCCACCGCACCCTGGCGGAGAACATCGCCTATGGCCGGCCCGGCGCGTCGATGGCGGAGATCGAACGGGCGGCAAAGCTCGCCAACGCCGACGACTTCATCGCCCGCCTGCCGAAGGGCTATGCGACGTTGGTCGGAGAGCGCGGCGTCAAGCTGTCGGGCGGCGAGCGTCAGCGGGTGGCGCTGGCCCGCGCCTTCCTGGCCGACGCGCCGATCCTGATCCTGGACGAGGCGA
>NZ_CAMLJP010000178.1 GCF_946480385.1 uncultured Azospirillum sp. | reverse complement strand
CGGCTCGGCCTGTTCAGGGAGTTCGACGCCCTCGACAGTCGGGACGGCAAGGGCGCCGCCGCCGCTCCCCCGGCGCAGTCTCCGGTCCCCCAACCCCAAGCCGTCCCCCAGACCGCCCCCGACGATGACGCGCCCGCCGCCCTCGACGACGACAGCGTCCCCGGCGCCATCCGCGAGCGCACGCCGCCCAACCCGCAGGCGGTTGCCGCGATCCTCGCCCGGCCGGAGGCGGAGGGGCCGAAGGGCGTCTATCCCTGGACCTTCAATCCCGACGACCAGTTCCCCAACCTCGGCTCCGCCCTGGAGCGGCGGGGCGGGCAGGGTGCCTTCACCCGGCGCCGGTAGAGCGATGGAACAGTGGAACGCTCCCGGAAAACCGGTTCACGGCGTTTCAAACGTTCCATCCGCCGTCGCCGGCGACCTCGCGTCGGCCGGCGGCACCACCGCGAACAAACGTGTATTGCCGTTGAAAAAATCAATTATCAGGAATCATATCGACCCTCATATGTCTTTTCAGAGGGAGTGATTCATGAGGCATGCATATTTGATCGGCCTGCTGCTGCCCCTTGCGCTGGGCGCTGTACCGTCCGCCATGGCGGCAACCGCCGCGGCGGCGAAGGACAATCCGGAAACGGCCGGCGAGGCGTTCGGCAACCCGCCGCTGCTGACCAACTCCGAATCGCCGCGCGTCGGTTCTCTGCTGATGCGCCAGCCGCAGGCGACCGCCCGTCCGCACACCGGGCAGGCGCGCAATTACGACCTGTTCGTCTCCTTCACCGACGGCTACATCCGCAACCCGGCCCAAGGCCGTCCGGATGCCGTGCGGCTGCGCAGCTATCGCGGCACCAACGTCGATCCCGCCCATCCCTATGTCGCGCCGACCATCGAAGCGACGCCGGGCGACACCATCCGCATCAAGCTGCACAACCAGCTGCCGGACGATCCGGACTGCGCCAATCAGGCTGCGGCGGACATCAACACGCCGCACTGCTTCAACGGCACCAACCTGCACAGCCACGGCGTCTGGGTCAGCCCGACCGGCAACAGCGACAATGTGCTGGTGTCGATCAATCCGGGCGTCGATTTCGAATATGAATACAACATCCCGGCCGATCATCCGGCCGGCACCTTCTGGTACCACCCGCACCGCCACGGCTCGACCGCTCTGCAGGTCGGCAGCGGCATGGCCGGCGCGCTCATCATCCACGGCGACCGCCCGCCGACGCCGGAGGCGAACGGCGACCTCGACACCCTGCTGAAGAGCCCCAAGGGCGTGGCGATGACCGAGCGGGTCCTGCTGTTCGAGCAGATCCCCTACGCCTGCACCAAGGACGGCAAGCTGAAGACCAAGTCCGACGGCTCCATCGACTGGAGCTGCGCGCCGGGCGAGGTGGGCGAGATCGTGTCCTACCAGCAGTTCGGGCCGGGCACCTGGGAACAGTCCGGGCGCTTCACCACCGTCAACGGCCGCGTGCGCCCGATCTTCGCCAACGCCAAGACCGGGCAGGCCGAGCGCTGGCGCCTGATCCATGCCGGCGTCCGCTCCCCCATCACGGTGGAGTTCCGCAAGCTGGACATCACCGACTTCCTCCAGCGGGAAAAGACCCTGTCGGCCGCCGACCAGGACCGCTTCGCCAAGGAACGCTGCACCGGACAGCCGGTGCCCTACATCCTGGCGGCCTCCGACGGCCTGACCATGAACGAAGGGCAGGTGCGCACCAGCGTGCCGATGCAGCCGGGCTATCGTGACGACCTGCTGGTCAACTTCCCCGAACCCGGCATCTACTGCGTCGTCAACAAGCCGGCGGCCGCCAACGCCAGCCCGGACCAGACCGCCACCTCCACCGGCGTGCTTGGCTTCGTCCGTGTGAAGGGCGACCGCGTGGTCAAGGATCCGGTGAAGGAGACCATCCGCCAGCTGACGGTCAACGCGACGAAGTACGCGCCGTCGGTCGCCAAGGAGGTCATCGACGGGCTGACCGCCCGCTGCTTCGGCAAGACGATGGTCGACACCCCCTATTGCCCGCGCTTCAGCAAATTCACCGCCCACCGGCCGATCACCGAGCATGAGGTGATGCATCAGCCCAAGCAGGAACTGACCTTCTTCATCAACCTGCCGCCGGAAGGGGGCAAGCGCACCAACCCGCTGTTCCAGGTCGCCAACAGCTTCGAGGTCGTGGAGAATCCCGACGGCACCTATGGTCCGAAGGGCGCCGCCGCCTACCAGCCGAGCGTGGTCAACCGGCCGGTGGTGCTGGGCACCGCCCAGCAATGGGAGCTGGAATCCTACTTCGTCAGCCACCCCTTCCACATCCACGTCAATCCGTTCGAGATCATCTCGATCATCGGTCCCGACGGGCGTGACGTCAGCGAGCCCGGCTCGGGCGACCCCGACTATGCCGGCATGAAGGGCGTGTGGAAGGACACCATCTGGGTGAAGAGCGACAACAGCAGCGCGCTCACCACCGCCCAGCCGCCGAAGGGCGTCTACAAGGTGACTGTCCGCACCCGCTACGAGCGCTTCATCGGCGAGTATGTGCTGCACTGCCACATCCTCGACCACGAGGACCAGGGCATGATGCAGAATGTCAGCATCGGCGTGCCGGATGGCCGCGGCGGGGTCGCCGGGGCCCACCACTGACCGGTCGCGCACTCCCTGCCCCCACAAGCCGGGGAGTAGGGAGTGCGCTCCGCCCGTTGCTGCGATCCGTCGCTGCCTCCAACCATTGAAAAAGGCCCCTGTTTGCGTCTACGGTCGCGCGTCCCCTTGGAGTGAGTGCATGCGCGATATCACCCCCGTCACGGTCGCACGCGGCGACGGCATCGGCCCAGAGATCACGGACGCGGTGCTATATGTGATGAACGCGGCCGGCGCGCGGCTGAAGGTGGAAGAGGTTCCGGCCGGGGAGGCCGTCTACAAACGGGGCCATCCCGGTGGGCTGGATGCCGCCGGCTGGGGGTCGATCCGCCGGACGCGGGTCTTCCTCAAGGGGCCGATCACCATGCCCCAGGGATACGGCAACAAGTCGCTGAACGTGGTCGCCCGCACCACGCTCGGCCTGTTCGCCAATGTCCGTCCCTGCGTGTCCTACCACCCCTATGTGCGGACCCGGCACCCGCGCATGGACGTGGTCATCATCCGCGAGAACGAGGAAGACCTCTACGCCGGCATCGAGCATCGCCAGACCGACGACGTGATCCAGTCGGTGAAGCTGATCTCGCGGCCGGGGTCGGAGCGAATCGTCCGCTACGCCTTCGACTTCGCCCGCTCCAACCACCGGCAAAAGGTGACGGCCTTCGTCAAGGACAACGTCATGAAGATGACGGACGGGCTGTTCCTGAAAATCTTCTACGAGATCGCGGCCGATTATCCGGAGATCAAGGCCGACCACATGATCGTCGACATCGGCGCCGCCCGTCTGGCCGACCAGCCGGAGCGCTTCGACGTCATCGTCACCCTGAACCTCTACGGCGACATCGTTTCCGACATCGCCGCCCAGCTGACCGGCTCGGTCGGGCTGGCCGGGTCCGCCAACATCGGCGAGACCTGCGCCATGTTCGAGGCGATCCACGGCTCCGCCCCGATGATCGCCGGGCAGGGCATCGCCAACCCGTCCGGCCTGCTGATGGCCGCTGTGATGATGCTGGTCCATATCGGCCAGGGCGACATCGCCGCCCGCATCCACAATGCGTGGCTGAAGACCATCGAGGACGGCATCCACACCGCCGACATCTATGCCCGCGGGCTGGGCCGCGTGCGTGCCGGCACCGCCGCCTTCGCCGAGGCGGTGGTGGAACGGCTGGGCCAGACCCCGGTCACCATGCCGCCGGTCGGCTATTCGACCGCGCGTCCGGCCTATGACGGCATCAACCGGCTGGCCCCGCGCGTGCGCGCGCTGAAGGAACTGGTCGGCGTCGACGTCTTCCTGCAATGGTCGGGCGGGCTGCCCGACGATCTGGCGGAGCTGGTGCTGCCGCTGTCGACCGACGCGCTGAAGCTGACCAGCATCTCCAACCGTTCTCAGCGGGTCTGGCCGGACGGCAACGCCGACGTCTTCTGCACCGATCATTGGCGCTGCCGCTTCCTGTCGCAGCACGGACCGGTGCAGCATGGCGCCATCGTCGAACTGCTCGGCCGGCTGGCCGCGGCGGGAATCGACTTCACCCAGACCGAAAATCTCAGCAATTTCGACGGCAAGGCCGGCTTCTCCTCGCCGGGCCTGTGACCCCATGGCCGTGGCGGGAATAAAGCGGCAGGGCAGGGCGTCATGACAGGTGACGACGCCCTGCCCGGACCCGACATGACCCCCCCGCCAGACATCGACGACCGCGCCATCGCCGCGCATATTCCGCGGCTCCGGCGCTATGCGACCGCCCTGGTGGGCAACCGGTCCGACGCCGATGATCTCGTGCAGGACTGCGTGGAAAAGGCGCTGGCCAACCGCCATGCGCTACGCGACCCGTCGAAGCTCGGCGGCTGGCTGATGACGATCCTGCACAACCTGCACATCTCCGGTCAGCGCGGCCGGCGCCGGCGCGGCGCGGAGGTGCCGGTGGAGGATCTGGCCGACGATCTGGCGCTCAGCGCTCCGCCGGCCGACCGCGGGGCGGTGCGCGACTTCGTCCGCGCCTTCGCCCAGCTGACCGACGAGCATCGCACCATCCTGTTGCTGACGGGGATGGAAGGGCTGTCCTACCGCGAGGTGGCGGAGGTTCTGGAACTGCCGATCGGGACGGTGATGTCGCGGCTGGCCCGGGCGCGCGAAAAATTGAGGGTCCTGCTGGACGGTGGAACCCAGCAGGTCGTCAGGAGGATCAAGTGATGAGCGGCACCCGCAATCCCATGACCGAGGCCGAGCTTCATGCCTGGCTGGACGGCGAATTGCCGGAGGAACGGCTGGCCGACGTCGAGCGCCACCTTGCCGACAATCCCGAGATCGCCCAGCGCTTCGACCGCTACCGTGCCCAGCGCTCGCTGCTGGGCCAGAGCTTCGGCCCGCTGATCGACCAGCCGCTGCCCGACCGCCTGACCCCGCCCTTCGCTGCGCGCGACCATGCCGCTCCGGTCCCGCAACGCCGGGGCAGGGGGGCTTGGTGGGGAATGGCGATCGCCGCCTCCCTTCTGATGTTTGTTGCCGGTGGTGCCGGCGGCTGGCTGCTGCGTGACCGCGTCGGCTGGCGGGCCGAGCCGTTGACCGCCGCCTTCATCGCCGATGCCGTCGCCGCCCATCGCGTCTTCTCCGTCGAGGTCCGCCATCCGGTCGAGATCGGCGTCGATGAGGAGGCCCATCTGGTGAACTGGCTGTCCAAGCGGCTGGGCAAGAACATGCGTTGCCCAAAAGTCACAAGAGGGGGCTACCAGCTGATCGGCGGGCGGCTTTTGGCCGATTCCGCTGGACCTGTTGCAATGTACATGTACGAGGATGCGGCTGGGCGTCGCATCACGTTGTATATCCGCCCCTCTCCCAATACCTCCGGTTCAGCGTTCCGCTTCGCCCAGGATGGCGGTGTGCGCGCTTTGTATTGGCAAGACAATGGGTTGGCGCTGGCCGTCGCCGGAGAAGCCGATCGGGATACCCTGTCCGGCGTGGCCGAAGAGGTCTATGGCGCCCTGAATTCATGAGTTTGCCCACGGACTTATCAACAGGAATGTTGCCGCGCCCCCTATCGTCTGCGGCCGTCATCTGGTAGCTTCTTCACCGGCTGGCACAAAATGTTGCGGCTTATGGAAAACGGCACTAGACCGTGACCTGTTTGCCACAGCATAACCGGACACCGGATCGGGAGTACTCGGGGATGAGTTGGACGGACGAGCGGATTCAACAGCTCAAGGATCTCTGGTCCCAGGGTTTGAGCGCGAGCGAGATCGCCGACATTCTGGGAGACATCACCCGCAACGCGGTCATCGGCAAGGCCCATCGCCTGGGCTTGTCGGGCCGGCCGTCGCCAATCAAGAAGAAGCCGACGCGCGGCGCCACCATCCTTGCTCTGACGGAGCGGATGTGCAAATGGCCGGTCGGCGACCCCAAGCACCAGGATTTCCATTTCTGCGGCAAGAACGCCTTGCCCGGCATGCCCTATTGCGCGGAACACGCCGCGCTGGCCTACCAGCCCGCCTCGGGCGGCAAGAAGCGTGAGGAAGACCGCAACGTCGGCGCTGCCTGACCGGTCGACAAGCCATTCAAAAAAGCCCGCTCTCGGGGGAGAGGCGGGCTTTTTTGTTGGCAAAATTCTGAGATCGGCTGCGCAGGAAAAGGCTTAGCAGGACGCGGAAAAAGGCTGTGCTGTGGCGGGCTCTCGTGATTCTCTCTGCTGACACAGGGTGCGGTCGGAGAGAGGACGATGCG
>NZ_CAMLJP010000177.1 GCF_946480385.1 uncultured Azospirillum sp. | reverse complement strand
ACCATCGAAATGCGGCATGCGCCGTTCTTCGGCTGGATCCACGATCTCTCCGCGCCCGATCCGACCAACCTGTTCACGCTGTTCGGCGTCATTCCCTGGGACCCGCCGCACCTGCTGCATCTCGGCCTGTGGCCGCTGATCATGGGCGTGACCATGTGGTTCCAGCAGAAGATGAACCCGGCTCCGCCGGACCCGGTCCAGCAGAAGGTGTTCCAGTTCCTGCCCATCGTCTTCACCTTCATGCTCGCCGGCTTCCCGGCCGGTCTGGTGATCTACTGGGCCTGGAACAACACGCTGTCGGTCCTGCAGCAGTGGACCATCATGAAGCGCATGGGCGTGAAGGCCTGATCCCTCCTCTGCTCAATGTCTGAGACGTACCGCCGGCAAAGACCCTTGACGGGCCTCTGCCGGCGGTATGTTTTTTAGCCGATCCCAACGAGAGCGCCCGCCATGACCACCCCCGACACGCCGACCCCCAACACCCCCAGCATCGTTTCCGGCTTCGACGACGCCGCGCTGGAGGCCGGGCGGCTGCTGTTCGCCAAGGAGTGCGACTTCGTCTGGGGCGCCAACGCGCTGAACCAGCTGCCGGAGGCCGACCTGCCGGAGGTCGCCTTCGCCGGCCGGTCGAATGTCGGCAAGTCGAGCCTCGTCAACGCGCTGACCGGACGCAAGACGCTGGCCCGCACCTCGAACACGCCGGGCCGCACGCAGCAGCTCAACTTCTTCAACCTTGGTGACCGGCTGAAGCTGGTGGACATGCCCGGTTACGGCTATGCCAAGGAGTCGAAGGAGAAGGTGGAGGCGTGGAACGACATGGTCCGCCGCTTCCTGCGCGGTCGCGTCACCTTGCGCCGGGCGCTGGTGCTGATCGATTCGCGCCATGGGCTGAAGCCGAACGACCACGAGATCATGGAGATGCTGGACCGCACGGCGGTGCCCTATGTCGTCGTGCTGACCAAGGCCGACAAGGTGAAGCCGGCGGAACTGGACAAGGTGCGCCGCGACACCCAGGCGGGACTGAAGAAGCACCCCGCCGCCTTCCCCGACATTCACGTCACCAGTTCGGAGAAGGGCACCGGCATCGCCGAACTGCGCGCCAGCCTCGCGGCGTTGGCTCTGGCCGCCGGATAAAGGGCCGGCGGCGATGGGCGGCCTTTCCCCCGCGCTGCTGTTCCTGATGCAGGCCCTGCTGCTGATCGCCGGGCCGTTTCTGCTGTGGCGGCTCGGCGGCGGCTGTCACATCGCCCCGATGGTGGTCATCCAGATCCTGTTCGGGGTGGCACTGGGGCCGTCGCTGCTCGGCCGGCTGGTGCCGGATTTGTGGGGCGTTCTGTTCGCGCCGACGGCACTGGCGCCGCTGTCCGGTCTGGCCCTGATGGCCGTCGTTTTCTTCGCCTTCCTGACCGGCCTGCACCTTGACCCCGCCGAGTTCCGCGGGCGGGGCGGGGCCTTCGCCACAGTGGCGCTGTCCAGCATGCTGGTACCGACGCTGCTGGGCGGCGCCTTGGGCTGGTGGCTGGCCGGCGCATTTCCCGCCATGACCGGTAGGCATGCGACCCCCGGCCTGTTCGCCGCCGGCTTCGGCATTTGTGTCGGGGTCACCGCCCTGCCGGTGCTGGGGGCCATCCTGCGCGAGATGGATTTGTTGGGCGACCGGGTCGGGCGTCTGGCGCTGGGCTATGCCGCGGTGAATGATGCGCTGCTTTGGCTGCTGATCACCGCGGTCCTGGCATGGTCCACGGCGGGTGGCGGTGATGCCTGGGCGGTGGCCCAAGTGGGGGTGCTCGGGTTCGCCTATGTCGGCGTGACGGTTCTGGCCGTCCGCCCGCTGCTCGACCGCCTGCTGGAGCGGGTGGCGCCGGACGGGCGGATGGGCGACACAGCCGTGGTGGTGACCTGCGCCGCGCTGCTGGCCTCGGCCGCGGTGACCGAGTTGATCGGACTGCACTACATCCTGGGAGCTTTCATCGCCGGTACGGCCATGCCGCGCCGCTACGCCGCGGCGATCCTCGACCGGCTGGAGCATTTCGCGACGTTGATCCTGCTGCCGTTCTTCTTCACGCTGACCGGCCTGAAGGTGAACCTGACGCTGGACGACTCCGCGCAATGGTCGGTGTTCGCACTCGCCAGCCTCGCCACGCTGGCAGGCAAGATGGCCGGGACCACGCTGCCCGCGCGCTGGACCGGGGAGTCCTGGCCGGACGCGCTCAGGCTCGGCACGCTGATGCCGTGCAAGGGGCTGATGGAGGTGATCGTGCTGACCGTCTTGCTGGAAGCGGGCGTGCTGTCCGGCCCCTGTTTCTCGGCGATGGTGTTGATGGCGGTGGCGGTCACTGCGTTGACGCAGCCGATGACGCGGCTGGTCGGATTGTGGCGCGCGGCCGGAGCCGCAGCGGCTGCGACCGCGGGAGGCCGGCGCGGGGGTATGTGACCGTTAAATTGCCCCCTAGGCAACCGGCCGGCCTTTCCGTTAAAGAAACCCAACACTCCACCCCGACAAAGGGCATCCTCCCGTGCAGACTCCCACCCGTGACGAGTGGCTCGCCAAGGCCCGTACCCTGTCCGAAGCGCTGCCCTACATGCGCCGTTATGCCGGGAGCACCTTCGTCATCAAGTACGGCGGCCACGCCATGGGCGACGCCAGCCTGGCGGAGCTGTTCGCGCGCGACATCGTTCTGCTGAAGCAGGTCGGCATCAATCCGGTGGTCGTCCACGGCGGCGGCCCGCAGATCGGCCAGATGCTGGAGCGTCTGAAGATCAAGTCCAGCTTTATCGACGGCCTGCGCGTCACCGACAAGGAGACGGTCGAGGTGGTCGAGATGGTGCTGGCCGGCTCCATCAACAAGCAGATCGTCGCCGCCATCAACAGCGCCGGCGGCCGTGCCGTCGGCCTGTCGGGCAAGGACAGCAACCTGATCACCGCCCGCCGGCTGGAGCGGGTGCAGCGTGATCCCGACAGCAACATCGAGCGGGTGCTGGACCTGGGCTTCGTCGGCGAGCCCTACAAGGTGAACCCGGAGATCCTGCAGGCCCTGGCCAAGTCGGACATCATCCCGGTGATCGCGCCGGTCGGTTTCGACGTGAACGGCGACACCTACAACATCAACGCCGACACGGCGGCCGGTGCGGTCGCGGCGGCGGTGAAGGCGGCGCGCTTCTTCCTGCTGACCGACGTGGCCGGCGTGCTCGACAAGGAAAAGAAGCTGATCGAGAAGATGTCGCTGGCCGATGCCCACAAGGCCATCGCCGACGGCACCGCCTCGGGTGGCATGATCCCGAAGATCGAGACCTGCATCGGCGCGGTGGAGCAGGGCGTCGATGCCGCTGTTATCCTGGACGGCCGCGTGCCGCATGCACTGCTGCTGGAGATCTTCACCGAAGGCGGCGCCGGCACCCTGATCGGCAAGGCCTGATGCCGGAATAAGGGGGGCTGATGTCCGACCTGCGCAAGGATTTGCTCCGCCAGATGAAGGCCATCCGCGAGAAGATGGACCCGAAGCTGGTGGAGCGTGCCCGGCTGGCGGCGTTGGGCAAGGTCCCCTATGACACCGACGCGGCGAAGGAGGCGGTCGGCCATTTCCTCGACGCCAAGCGGGATGGCGGTGCCTTCCGGCGCAAGCTGGAACAGGCACTGAAGGCCGAGGGTGCGGCGCTGGACCTCGATGACGGGGAGAAGGCGCCGCCGACCGCGAAGCCGAGACGCGGCGGCCGGGTGACGTAACGCCGTCTCGAACCACGCAAGGAGCACAGCCTTGCTGCATGTCTTCGTCAATGACGGCGGTCTGCTGCGCTGGGCCAGGGGGGCGGCATCGGACGAGGCGGCGCCATTGCCCGACTCCGCCGTGTGGCTCGACCTGATCAATCCGACGTCCGAAGAGTTGGCGCGGGCGGAGGCGCTGGTCGGCACCGGCCTGCCCACCCGCGAGCAGATGGCGGAAATCGAGGAATCGAGCCGTCTGCGCGTGGCCGGCGGCGCCCTGACCATGACCGTCACCGCACTGGTTTGGGCCGACACCGACGAGCCGCGCATCGCCACGGTCAGCTTCGTGCTGGCCGGGCGGCGGCTGGTTACCATCCATGACATCGATCCGCAGGCGCTGCTGGCTTTCCGCCGCCGCGCCACCCATGGCGAGATTTCGGCCGCCCGTGGCGAGCTGGTTCTGGCGGCGCTGGTGGATGGGATGATCGACCGCACCTCCGTCGTGTTGCGGCGCACCGGGGTGGAGTTGGATGCGTTGAACCGCCGCTATTTCCGCGGGCGCAAGCTGCGGTCGCGCGGCGAAACGCTGGACGATGCCCAGACGCTGAAGCGCATCGGCCATGCCGGGCATTTGATCGGCAAGGCGCGGGTCAGTCTGGCCAGCCTTACCCGCATGACCGATTTCCTGGCGCGCGGCGACGGCTGGAATTCCGGCAAGGCGACGCGGCGCTGGGCCAAGACCACGCTGCAGGATCTGCGCGGGCTCGACCAGTATGCCCGTTTCCTGGCCGGCAAGGTCGCGTTGGCGTTGGATACCGCACTGGGCCAGATCAACGTCGAGCAGAACGAGATCGTGAAGATCGTGTCGGTGCTGACCGTTCTGCTCTATCCGCCGACCCTGGTCGCCAGCATCGGCGGCATGAATTTCACCGATATGCCCGGCAGCGATTCGCCCTTCGGCTATGTCAGCGCCCTGGGGCTGATGCTGCTGTCGGCGTTGCTGCCGGTGGTCTATGTGCGGTCGAAGCGCTGGATGTAGCGCGTTTCCACAATGTGGCAGGCGGATCGTCCGCGGCGCTTTCCTTTTGACAGGCGCGTTCTCCGTCGGCAGGATGGGCGCATTCCAGGGGGGTCCCGACAGGGGGCTGAGATACCAACGGCCGGACGGCGCCAAGCGTCGCCGGCAGCGTGGTGACCCTTCGAACCTGATCCGGGTCATACCGGCGAAGGGAGGGACCTCGTGACGGGCCGACCACGCCCCGTCCGGCCGTATCGGCCCCACATCTTTGGGGCGCATGGCCCGCACGATGATACCGCACCTCCGTCCGCAGTCCCGGGTTTGTCCGCCCAACTCCGACGGAGAAACCCAATGCCTAAGGACTTCAACGAGAACGCCATCCGCATTTCGACCGGCCCGCTGCCGTCGTCGCGGAAAATCCATGTGCCCGGCACGCGCTTTCCCGATCTGCGCGTCGCCATGCGCGAGATCGCGCTGTCGGGCGGCGAGCCGCCGCTGACCGTCTATGACGCTTCCGGCCCCTACACGGACGAGTCGGTCGCCATCGACGTGCGGGCCGGACTGGCCAAGCACCGCCACGACTGGATCCTGGCGCGTGGCGACGTCGAGACGACCGACAGCGGCGTGCTGCGCGCCAAGGGCGGCGGGGCGGTGACCCAGATGGCCTACGCCCGCGCCGGCATCGTCACCGCGGAGATGGAATACATCGCCGTCCGCGAGAATCTCGGCCGCGCCGCTGCGCTGGAGGCCGCGCGCGATGGCGAGGATTTCGGTGCCGAGATCCCCGACTTCATCACCCCGGAATTCGTCCGTGACGAGGTGGCGCGCGGGCGGGCGATCATCCCGTCCAACGTCAACCATCCCGAGTCGGAGCCGATGATCATCGGCCGCAACTTCCTGACCAAGATCAACGCCAACATCGGCAACTCCGCGGTGACCTCCTCGATCGAGGAAGAGGTGGAGAAGATGGTCTGGTCGATCCGCTGGGGGGCGGACACCGTGATGGACCTGTCGACCGGCGCCGACATCCACCAGACCCGCGAGTGGATCCTGCGCAACTCCCCGGTTCCCATCGGCACGGTGCCGATCTATCAGGCGCTGGAGAAGGTGAATGGCAAGGCCGAGGACCTGACCTGGGAGCTGTTCCGCGACACGCTGATCGAACAGGCGGAGCAGGGCGTCGACTACTTCACCATCCATGCCGGGCTGCGGCTGGCCCATATCCCACTGACCGCCAAGCGGGTGACCGGGATCGTCTCGCGCGGTGGCTCGATCATCGCCAAATGGTGTCTGGCGCATCACCGCGAGAATTTCCTCTACGACCATTTCGCCGACATCGTCGAGATCTGCCGCGCCTATGACGTGGCGCTGTCGATGGGCGACGGCCTGCGGCCGGGCAGTCAGGCCGACGCCAACGACGCCGCGCAGTTCGCCGAACTGGAGACGCTGGGCGAGCTGACCAAGATCGCCTGGGCGCGCGACGTGCAGGTGATGATCGAGGGGCCGGGCCATGTGCCGATGCACAAGATCAAGCACAATGTGGAGAAGCAGCTGGCGCTGTGCGGCGAGGCGCCCTTCTACACGCTCGGGCCGTTGGTGACCGACATCGCGCCGGGTTACGACCACATCACCAGCGCCATCGGCGCGGCGATGATCGGCTGGTTCGGCACCGCGATGCTCTGCTACGTCACGCCCAAGGAGCATCTGGGCCTGCCGGATCGCGACGATGTGAAGGCCGGCGTCATCGCCTACAAGATCGCCGCCCATGCCGCCGACCTTGCCAAGGGCCATCCGGCGGCGCGGCTGCGCGACGACGCCATGTCGCGCGCCCGCT
>NZ_CAMLJP010000176.1 GCF_946480385.1 uncultured Azospirillum sp. | reverse complement strand
CGACGAACTGGTCGAGGCTGGCCTTGCTTTCCGTCTCGGTCGGCTCGATCAGCAGAGCGCCGTGGACAACCAGCGGGAAATACATGGTCATCGGGTGGAAGCCCTCGTCGATCAGCGCCTTCGCCATGTCGAGCGTGGTGACCCCGGTTCCCTTCAGGAAGCGGTCGTCGAACAGGCACTCGTGCATGCACGGCCCCTCGAACGACGCCGTCATCACGTCCTCCAGCCGCGCCATGACATAGTTGGCGTTCAGCACCGCATCGCCCGACGCCTGCCACAGCCCGTCGGCGCCATGGCTCAGCATGTAGGACAGCGCACGGACGAACATGCCCATCTGGCCGTGGAAGGCCTTCATGCGGCCGAAGGCCAAGCCGTCGCCGGCATTTTCCACCAGCGCGAAGCCATCCTTGCCATGCGTCACGTAGGGCACCGGGATGTAGGGCGCCAGCGATTCCGCGAACACCACCGGCCCCGACCCCGGACCGCCGCCGCCATGCGGGGTGGAGAAGGTCTTGTGCAGGTTAATGTGCATGACGTCGATGCCGAGGTCGGCTGGACGCACCCGACCGACGATGGCGTTGAAGTTGGCGCCGTCGCAGTAGAAATAGCCGCCCGCCTCATGCACCGCGTCGGCGATCGCGATGATGTCGCGTTCGAATAGGCCGCAGGTATTGGGGTTGGTCAGCATCAGGCCGGCCACGTCGGGACCGAGCTTGGCCTTCAGCGCCTCCAGATCGACGCGGCCCTCGGCGGTCGCCGGGATGGCGTCGACGCTGTAGCCGCAGGCGGCGGCGGTCGCCGGGTTGGTGCCGTGGGCGCTTTCCGGCACCAGAATCTTGGTGCGGCCGCTGTCGCCCTTCGCCTCATGCGCCGAGCGGATCGCCATGATGCCGCACATCTCGCCATGGGCGCCGGCGGCGGGCGCCAGCGTCACGGCGGCCATGCCGGTCAGCGTCTTCAGCCAATGGGCCAGCTGGTCCATCAGTTCGAGCGCACCCTGCACCGTGCTGACCGGCTGCATCGGATGCACGTCGGAAAAGCCGGGAAGCCGCGCCATCTTCTCGTTCAAGCGCGGGTTGTGCTTCATCGTGCAGGAGCCCAGCGGATAGAATCCGCTGTCGATGGCGTAGTTCTTCTGCGACAGGCGGGTGTAGTGGCGGACCACCTGCGGCTCGGCGAGGCCGGGCAGGCCCACCTTGGCGCGCGGCTTCACCGCACCCAGGCGGGAGGCTACCTTCGGCACGTCCGGCAGGTCGACGCCGGTGCGCCCGGCGCTGTCCTGTTCGAAGATCAGCGGCTCTTCGATCTGGAGTCCACGGTTGCCCGTGACGGTGCCGGTCACGCTGTCGAACCCGGCGCTGCCGGCGGGAATGGCCGAGGGACGGCCCTGGTTGTTCATGCTCATGCCAGAACCTCAGTCAGAGCGGCAGCGAAGGCGTCCATGTCCGCATCGGTGTTGGTCTCGGTGACGGCGACCAGCAGCAGGTCTTCCATTTCGCCCGGATAGAGGCGTGACACCGGCACGCCGCCGAGGATGCGGCGCTTGGCAAGCTCCTCGACCACCGCGGCGGCCGGCTTCGGCAGCTTGACGGTGAATTCGTTGAAGAAGCCGTCGTTCAGCAGCTCGACACCCGGAACAGCCGCCAGCTTGTCAGCCATCTGGACCGCCTTGGCGTGATTCAATTGGGCCAGCTGCGTGATACCCGCCTCTCCCAGCAGGCTGACATGGATCGAGAAGGCCAGCGCGCACAGGCCGGAGTTGGTGCAGATGTTCGAGGTCGCCTTCTCGCGGCGGATGTGCTGCTCGCGGGTGGAGAGCGTCAGCACGAAGCCACGGCGGCCGTCGGCGTCCACCGTCTCACCGCACAGGCGGCCCGGCATCTGGCGGACATATTTGTCCTTCACCGCGAACAGCCCGACATAGGGGCCGCCGAAATTCAGCGCGTTGCCGAAGGACTGGCCTTCCGCCGCGACGATGTCGGCACCCATGTCGCCCGGCGGCGTCAGCAGCCCAAGCGACAGCGCCTCGGTCACCACGACGATCAGCAGGGCGCCCTTGGCTTGGCAGGCGGCGGCGAGATCGGTGTAGTCGCGGACATGGCCGAACACGTCGGGGTTCTGAACGACGACGCAGGACGTCTTGTCGTCGACCAGCGCCAGCAGATCCTCGCCACCGGTCGGGGCGGCCGGCAGGGCCACCGCCTCGAAGCCGATGAAGCGGGCGTCGGTGGTGGTCACGTCGCGGTAGTGCGGGTGCAGGCCGCCGGACAGGATCGCCTTCTTCCGCCGGGTGACGCGATTGGCCATCATCACCGCCTCGGCGCAGGAGGTGGCGCCGTCATACATCGAGGCGTTGGCCACATCCATGCCGGTCAGCAGCGCGACCTGGGTCTGGAATTCGAACAGGACCTGCAGCGTGCCCTGGCTCACCTCCGGCTGGTACGGCGTGTAAGCGGTCAGGAACTCGCCGCGCTGGACCAGATGGTCGACGGTGGCCGGGACATGGTGGCGGTAGGCGCCGGCGCCGAGGAAGCTCGGCACCGATCCCGCCGTCAGGTTCTTCGCCGCCATGGTCCCCAGCAGCCGTTCGACCTCAAGCTCGCCCATATGGTTGGGCAAGCCCCCGATCGGGCCAGCCAGTTGGGCCGCCTTTGGAACATCGCGGAACAGGTCTTCGACCGATGTTGCGCGGACGGCCTCCAGCATCGACTGCCGGTCGGCCTCGGTCAGGGGCAGATAGCGCATGTCAGTGGGATTCCTCAACGAAGGCCTTGTAGGCCGATTCGTCCATTAGACCATCGAGTTCGGAGGCGTCCTTCAACTGGATCTTGAAGAACCAGCCATCGGTCTCGGCGGCGCTGTTGACCATCGACGGGTCATCGACCAGGGCCTGGTTGGCCTCCACGACGGTGCCGGAGACCGGTGCGTACACGTCGCTGGCAGCCTTCACGGATTCGACGACAGCGGCTTCCTTGCCCTGCTCCAGCACGCGGCCGGCCTCGGGCAGCTCGACGAACACAACGTCGCCCAGCTGGCTCTGCGCGAAGTCGGTGACGCCGACGGTGGCGACATCGCCATCGACCTGAACCCACTCGTGGTCCTTGGTGAATTTCTTGCTCATCGGAAGGGTTCCCTGTTCAAAACGGTTGTTGGCGGTCGGGAAGTAGAGGCGTCAGCCCCGGTAATAGCGTTGCGGCACAAAGGGCGTGGCGGCGACGCGGGCGGGCAGCGGCTTGCCGCGCACCATCAGCGTCAGCGGCGTGCCCACCGCGGAGTTCGCAATGTCGACATAGCCCATGGCGACCGGCGCGCCGGCGGTGGGGCCGAAGCCGCCGCTGGTGATCTCGCCGATGCGGTTGCCGTTGGCGTCCTGGATTTCGGTGTGCTCGCGGGCCGGCTGGCGGCCTTCCGGCTGGATGCCGACGCGGCGGCGCGTGGCGCCCTCGGTCAGCTGCCGGTGGATGATGTCGTAACCGGGGAAGCCACCCTCGGCGCGGCGGCGCTTCGGCAGCGTCCATTCCAGCGCGCCTTCGACCGGCGTCGTGGTGGTGTCGATGTCGTGCCCGTAAAGGCAGAGCCCGGCCTCCAGCCGCAGCGAGTCGCGGGCGCCGAGGCCGATCGCCTCGACCTCCGACTCGCCCAGCAGCGCGCGGGCGACCATCTCCGCGTCGCCCTTGTCGCAGGAGATCTCGTAGCCGTCCTCGCCGGTGTAGCCGGAGCGGGTCAGGATCACCGGCACGCCCTTGAAGGTGGCGGACAGGTAGCTCATGAACTTCATGGTGGCGGCTTCCGGCACGAAGCGGGCCATCACCTCGGCCGCCATCGGGCCCTGGAGCGCCATCAGCGCCAGATCGTCCAGCAGCTCGACCTCGGCCTTGCCGGCCAGCTTCTCGCGCAGATGGGCGACGTCCTGCTCCTTGCAGGCGGCGTTCACCACCAGGAACAGGTGGTCGCCGGCATTGGTCACCATCAGGTCGTCGAGGATGCCGCCCTGCTCGTTCAGGAACAGCGTGTAGCGCATGCGGCCCTGCGCCAACCCCTTGATGTCGCCGGGAACCAGCGTTTCAAGGGCGCTGGCGGGATCGTCGCCGGTCAGGCGGACCTGCCCCATGTGGGACACGTCGAACAGCCCGGCCTTCTCGCGGGTGTGCTGGTGCTCCTTCAGGATGCCCAGCGGATACTGCACCGGCATGTCATAGCCGGCGAAAGGCACCATGCGGGCGCCGAGCTCGACATGGAGCGCGTGCAGCGGGGTGGTCTTGAGAGCGGTTGCGGCCTCGGTCACGCGGGTCCTCCGACAGGGTTCTAGCGCCCGCATCGGGATCGATGCAGGAAGCTGCCCCCTCTGTCTTGGACCTGAGAGATTCACCGTTGTCCGGTCGAGCCGGGCACCCGGTTTACTCCTTCGGTGAGTCGCGGCGGGTGAGCGCCGAAGCTGCTTTCCAGAGTTGCCTTATCCCCTTGCGGTCCTTTTGCCTGAGAGTTTCCGGGGGCGGTTGCTCCTTCGGCGCCGCCCGCGGACCTGTCGATTTACGACAAGCCCGAAAGCGATCTCTCCCGCGAGGGATCATCGGCGTGATGGCGGCACAGTGTCGCGAATATACAAGTTTGTCAATTGGCGGGATTCGAAGCCAAGCCACAGCTTCTTCGGCCGTCATCCCCGCGAAGGCGGGGATCCAGGCTTCCTGATCAAGCGGTTGATGCGGCTGGATTCCCGCCTTCGCGGGAATGACGGTCGAAAAGGGAAGGCTCCGGCACCGATGAACCGCAGCGCTTACTTCTTCATCTGCGTCCGGTTGAAGTTCAGCTGCTCCGGCGTCAGCTGGAAGCCGAGATAGATCTTCCAGTCCTTGGCGTTGGCGTCCTTGGGCAGCGGGATCTTCGGGGTCAGCTCCTCGCGGGTGCCGGCGCGCGGCTGGCCGGGGACGAAGGTCACGTCGGTGTCGAAATAGGCCTTCGACACCAGCGTGTCGTCCGGCTGGGCCAGAGCGACGAAATACTGGTACTTGGCGGTGTTGCCCTGAAGGGCCGGGCCGCGCTCGGCCACCAGATAGACGTTCACGTTCACGGTGACGCCGCTGCTGGTGTAGTCGCAGCTGCCGGTGAAATCGACCAGAGCGGCGCGCGACTCCAGATCGGTCAAATCCTTGCCGCCGGGGCGGAAGACCGTTACCTCCTGCAGGTCGCGGACGATGTTGACCTTCGGGCAGGCCAGCGCCGCCTCCGACGGATTCGTCGGCCCCATCCCCATGCCGGAGCAGCCGGAAAGCACCAGCACGGCCCCGGCCGCGAGCAGCGCAGGGCGGCCCATCCCAAAGAGGGACGCCAGCGGGCTTTTCCGGGCGGGGGTTCCTATATTACGGTCGCGGCGGTCCATCGGTTCGGCCTGATCGGTTGACGGGCTGTTGGACCGCGACTTTAGTGTCCCAGCTTGACCGGCACAAGACCGCGCGGCGGTTCTATCCCTTGTGACCGTCTGGCGCAGGACCACCTAAGGGCGACCCACTCCACGCAAGGGCGGTACAGCGCATATGACCACGACCTCTCCCCAGGCCACCCGGCCCCTGACGATCCTGCTGGCGGCGCCGCGCGGTTTCTGCGCCGGGGTGGACCGGGCGATCCAGATCGTCGAGACGGCGCTCGACCGCTTCGGGGCTCCGGTCTATGTCCGGCACGAGATCGTGCATAACCGCTTCGTGGTCGAAAGCCTGGAAGCCAAGGGCGCCGTCTTTGTCGACGAGCTGACCGAGGTGCCGGACGGCCGCCCGGTGGTCTTCTCCGCCCATGGCGTGCCGAAATCGGTGCCGCAGGCGGCGGAGGCGCGCGGGCTGTTCTATCTCGACGCCACCTGCCCGCTGGTCAGCAAGGTGCATCGCGAGGCCGAACGGCATTTCGACGAGGGCAAGCAGATCGTCCTGATCGGACATGCCGGTCATCCGGAGGTGATCGGCACCATGGGCCAGCTGCCCGAAGGCGCCGTGGTGCTGGTGGAGACGGTGGCCGACGTCGCGACCCTTGAGGTGAGCGACCCGGACAACCTCGCCTACGCCACCCAGACCACCCTGTCGGTCGACGAGACGACGGAGATCCTGGCGGCACTCCAGGCCCGCTTCCCCGCCATCGCCGGTCCGAAGAAGGAAGACATCTGCTACGCCACCACCAACCGTCAGGCGGCGGTGAAGGCCATCGCGCCGAAGGTGGAGGCACTGCTGGTTCTGGGTGCGCCGAACTCCTCCAACTCCAAGCGGCTGGTGGAGGTGGCGAAGACCCATGGCTGCCCGGCCGCGCAGTTGGTCCAGCGCGCCGTCGACATCGATTGGAACGCCCTGGCCGGCGTCGCCCGTCTCGGCATCACCGCCGGCGCGTCGGCGCCGGAAGTGCTGGTCGAGGAGTTCATCGAGGCCGCCCGCGCCCGCTTCGACGTGACGGTGGAGGAGCTGCGCACGGCGACGGAGAACATTGTCTTCAAGTTGCCGCGCGCGTTATCGGTGGAGCGGGAGGAGGTTTGACAGCGCCGGAACCCGGTCGCGGGGCGGCGCGTTGCTTCAGGCGGAGCGCACGCTCCGCCGTGACGAGCGTGAGGTGAGGTCTTGGTGGGTTGGATCATTCGGACGCTGGTGTTGTGCTTCGTCGTCGGCTTCGTGCTGTCGTTCCTGCACATCGACCCGGCCAGCATCCTGACGAACAGCTGGCA
>NZ_CAMLJP010000175.1 GCF_946480385.1 uncultured Azospirillum sp. | reverse complement strand
CGGTACTCGAACTTGTCCACCGCCTTCATCAGGCCGATGTTGCCCTCCTGGATCAGGTCCAGGAACTGCAGGCCGCGGTTCGTGTACTTCTTGGCGATTGAGATGACGAGACGCAGGTTGGCCTCGACCATTTCCTTCTTGGCGCGGCTCGCTTCCTTCTCGCCCTTCTGGACGGTGGAGACGATGCGGCGGAACTCGTTGATCGGCAGGCGCGCTTCCTCGGCGACGTTGGAGATCGCCTCGCGCGTCTTGCGGATGTCGCCGTCGTACTTCTCCGCGAACTTGCCCCAGGTCTTGGGGTTCAGCCCACGGATGCGCTCCAGCCAGTTCGGGTCCAGCTCGTGGCCGAAATACTGGTTCAGGAAGTCCTCGCGCTTCACCCGGCACTCGGTGGCCATGCGCAGCAGGCGGCCTTCGAAGCCGGTCAGCTTGCGGTTCAGGCCATAGAGCTGCTCGACCAGCTGTTCGATGCGCTGGTTGTTCAGGCGGACGGTGTTCATCAGCTCGACCATTTCGAGCTTCAGCTTGTCGTACTTCTTGTCCGTCTGCTTGCCGACGTCCTCGCCGCGCTGCATCGCGCCCATGCGGGCCTCGTGCAGCTTGTGCAGCTTGTCGTAGGTCGCCTTGATGTTCTCGAAGGTCTCGATGACCTGAGGCTTCAGCGCGGCTTCCATCGCGGACAGCGACAGGCTGTTCTCGCCCTCTTCGCCTTCCTCGCCCTCGTCGCCCTCGCCTTCGGCGCGCGGGGGACGCGGCTCGTCGCCTTCCTCTTCGGCCGGCGCCTCCGCAGCGGGAGCGGCACCGGGAGTGCCGGCGGTCTCGACTACCTCGGCCAGCCCCTCCGGCATCTCCTCGCCGTCCGGGCCGCCGCCATAGGTGGCGTCCAGATCGATGATGTCGCGCAGCAGCATCTTCCCTTCCATCAGGGAATCATGCCACTCCAGAATGGCGCGGATGGTCAGCGGCGATTCGCAGATCGCGCCGATCATCATCTCGCGGCCGGCCTCGATCCGCTTGGCGATGGCGATTTCGCCTTCGCGCGACAGCAGCTCCACCGACCCCATCTCGCGCAGATACATGCGCACGGGGTCGTCGGTGCGGCCGATGTCGTCGTCGTCGAGATTGCCCGACGAACGGCCTTCGCCCTCGCCTGCCCCCTCGCCGCTGTTCTCCGAATCCTGCTCTTCCGATTCGACGATGTTGATGCCCATTTCGGACAGCATCGCCATCGTGTCTTCGATCTGCTCGGACGAGGACGAATCCTGCGGCAGCGCTGCGTTCAGCTCGTCATAGGTGACATACCCGCGCTCCTTGCCGCGGGCGATCATCTTCTTGACGGCCAAACCCATGCCGTCCATCAGAGGACCGTCTGCGGATTCCTCCCGCGTTTCGGAAACTTCCACGCTGTTCGCAGCTTTCGTGGCCATGCGATCGGTGCCCCCGCATTACCCCAGTGAATAAAGACGAAAGGAGCGCCCGGTCCCGGTTTCCCGGCCCGTCCGCCCCACCCCCAACCATGTATCTACCCAGAACCCGCCATCACAGAAACTGTCATGCGGCCCCGTCCTGTTGCCCTCAGTCCCATCAACCGATGCCCGATTGGCGACGATCTGCATCATCAACCGTCAGACATCGTCAAAGTCACTGTCGTCCGCGATACCCAGACCGGACCTTATGACCTCCTGCTGAAGAGCCACGACCCTCGCGAAGTTGGCCTCGCTGTTGTCACGGGTCAGAGCCGCCTTCGCTTCCCTAAGATCGTCGAGCACCCGCTCGTGATGCAGATGCCGCCACGCAGGCCACCATCCCTTCCGGGCGTCCTCCGTAGAGGCGTCCGGACGGGCGAAGCCGGCATGGACATAGGTCGACTCGCCTAGCAAAGCACCGACCATCGTCTCATGGCCGGCGGATGACAAGTGGCGACAAAGCGCAGCGGCGTCAAGTGTCGAGTCGTGATTGCGCTCGTCTGAAAGGCATTCCATGACCGCCCAGCGCAGTTTTTCCAGCTCCGGGTCACCGAACGGCAACAGCCCCAGCGGCTCGGCCAGTTCGCCGAACAATTCCGGATGATTGATGATCGTCGCCAGCAGGATCCGCTCCCGCATCGAGGCGAGGCGGGAGGCGCGGCCGCGCCCCTCCCCCACCGGCTTGGAGGTCAGGCGGCCCGGCGTCCCCGGCACATGGCGGCGCGGCGCCTCGCCGAAGCGGCCCCGCCCCTGCCCCGGCACCCAGGGTCCGCGGTTGTAGCCCTGGCGCACCGGGGCGAAGGCCTCGTCGACGCGGCGGCGCATCTCGGTGCGGTAGAAGCTCTGGACGTCGCGGTCGGCGATGGTAGCGACGCGGGCCTCCAGCGCCGCCTTCACCGCGGCCTTGGCCTCCGGCGTGTCGGTCGGCCGGCCGTCGCTCTCCATCCGCCACAGGGCGTCGGACAGCGGGATGGCAGCTTCCAGCACCGCCCCCATCGCCTTCGGCCCCTGGGCGCGGATCAGGCTGTCGGGGTCCTCGCCCTCCGGCAGGAAGGCGACGCGGGCCGACTGGCCGGGGGCGAGGTGCGGCAAAATGCGCTCCACCGCCCGCCACGCCGCGCGCCGGCCGGCATTGTCGCCGTCGAAGCACAGGAAGGGCACCTTCTCCGCCGCCGGGATCAGCTTCCACAGCTCCTGCACCTGGGTCTCCGTCAGCGCGGTGCCCAGCGGCGCCACCGCGCCCTCGAAGCCGGCGCGGACCAGCGCGATGACATCCATATAGCCTTCGGCAACGATCACCGGCTTGCCGTCCGCCGCCGCCTGCCGCGCCCGCGACAGGCCGTAGAGCAGCGTGCCCTTGTGGAAGAGCGGGGTGTCGGCGGTGTTGACGTATTTCGGCCCGTCGCCCTCCAGGATGCGCCCGCCGAAGGCGACCACCTGCCCGCGCCGGTCGGTCACCGGGAACATCACGCGGTTGCGGAAGAAGCTGTAGGGAGACCGGCCGTCGTCCGGCCGCTTCAGCAGCCCGGCATTGACCATGTCCTCGTCGGAAAAGCCCTGCTTGCCGAGGTAGGTGCGCAATGCGTTCGAATCTCCGGGGGCATAGCCCAGCCGGAAGCGGGCGATTGTCTCGCCGTCCAGCCCGCGCCGCATGAAATAGTCCAGCCCCGGCCGTCCGGCGGGCGTGTGCAGCTGCTGTTCGAACCAGCGCGCCGCCTGCTCGACGAGGTCGTGCAGGGTCTTGCGCCGCTCGTAGCGCTGCCGGTCCTCCTCCGTCGGGCGCGGAACCGGCAAGCCGGCCTCGCCGGCCAGATGCTCGACCGCATCGGGAAAGCCGAGATTGTCGTGGCGCATGACGAAACCGATGATGTCGCCATGGGCTCCGCAGCCGAAGCAATGGAAGAAGCCCTTCTGGTCGTTGACGTAGAAGGACGGCGACTTCTCATTGTGGAAGGGACAGGGGGCCTTGTACTCGCGGCCGGCGCGGATCAACCGCAGCCGCTTGGAAACCACTTCCGACAGGGTCAGCCGGGTGCGCAGTTCTTCCAGGAATTGGGGCGGGAAAGCCATGGTCGAACGGTCACCGGGGTACGGAGGATGATGGGCGCTAGGCTATAGCAGAGGCATAGTATGGGAACCAGCGCCGCCGGCCCCAAGGGTGCAGATGGCGCAGGCGCACTGCGTCAGTCCGGCTGCCTGACGAGATGCGTGCCGGCATAGAGTGGGGGCCTGATAGCCGATGCTGTCCAGGGTCAGCGCCTCGTCTCCGACGATCACCTGCGGACTTTCCGGCCAGCTGCCATCCGCCTGCCGCCGCAGAAGCTCCGCACCGACGCCGGCAGTCCACAGCACCAGGATCTCGCGAACCGACGGCAAGGTGGTGTAGGTCCAGACATTCTCCCAAGTCTCGGCCTCGTTGCTGGGCGAGAGGATCTCGATCAGCAGGACCGGATCGGGCAGCGTGCGCAGACCCCGTTCGTCCGGGGTGCAGGTCACGCCCAGGTCGGGAATCCGCATGTTGTGGCTGGAGCGGACGCGGGGCTGCACGCCCGGCGCGGTCACGACATGGCAGCCGGGCGCGCGGTCGGCCAAATGGTTGCCGATCAGGCGGGCGACGGTGCTCTGCAGGATGCCGTGGGTGATGCTCGTCGGCGCCATGGCGCGCGGTTCGCCGTTCACTAGCTCATAGCGCGTGTCGGTGCCGTCGCCGTTCCAGTCCAGGAACTCCGCGACGGTCATGCCTGAGAAGGTGGATTTGCGGATCGCGACCATTCCACTGTCCTCCTGCCCGTCTGCCGCGCGGGGGATCAGACCTCAGCCTAGCCCGAGTCGCCGCGCGGCGGCCAGTGCGCCTTGTTTGCCGGCCCTTACTTCGCCGAAAACCGCGCCTTCACCAGAGCGCCGGCCTTGGCGAAGTCCATCTGGCCGGCATGGCGGGCCTTCAGCTCGGCCATCACCTTGCCCATGTCCTTGATGCTGGAGGCGCCCAGTTCGGTCACGATGGCGTCGATGGCGGCGGCCGACTCCTCCTCGCTCATCTGCTTGGGCAGGAAGCGTTCGATGACCGCGATCTCCTCGCGCTCCTGCTGAGCCAGTTCGGGACGGCCGCCCTGATCGTACAGCCCCGCCGATTCGTTGCGCTGCTTCACCAGGGTCTGCAGCATCGACAGGATCTCCGCCTCGTCGATGCCGTCGGTCACGCCGCGGGTGCGGGCGGCGATGTCGCGGTCCTTCAGTCCCGCGAGGATCATGCGGATGGTGGACACCGCGCGCTGGTCCTTCGCGCGCATCGCATCCTTGAGGCTGTCGTTGAACTGCGTGCGCAGCGTCATGTCCTGTCTTCCTTGGTTCGTCGGGCCGGGAGCGGGCCGGGATCGAAAGGCTCCGGGCCGGACAGCCGACTATTCCGAAAATGGCCGCCGATTTCCATGGCAAAAGCCCCATCCAGCGAAAGGGCGCCCCGGGACCCTCCGACCTTGTCGGCGGATCAGGGCCGCCTTGCAAAGCTATTGCTGGAAATCCGGCAGCCAATCGTCATATAGGATGTCCGGCCCACCCGATCAGCCCACTCGATCCCACGTCGTCGTCCTCCAGGGCGGATATGGGGTGCGAGCGGTTGCGTGTGCGCGCCCGGCGGGACGCTAGGCCGTCGCCGTTCCGCCGATCACCCGATCCGTCGCCGGCCGCGGTTTTTGGGAAGGTTCACAGGAATGACTCTCGCCACTCCCCCCTCCGACAATGCGGTTCACACCGGCGTCCTGGTCCTGGCCGACGGCACGGTGTTCCGCGGCCGAGGCATCGGCGCCACGGGGGATTCGGTGGGCGAGGTGTGCTTCAACACCTCCATGACCGGCTATCAGGAGATCCTGACCGATCCCAGCTATGCCGGCCAGATCATCACCTTCACCTTCCCGCACATCGGCAACACCGGCGCCAACCTCGAGGACATCGAGACGGTGACGCCGGCCGCGCGCGGCCTGATCCTGCGCGCCGACATCACCGACCCGTCGAACTGGCGCGCCACCCGCCACCTGGACGACTGGCTGAAGAGCTACGGCCTCGTCGGCCTGACCGGCGTCGACACCCGCCGCCTGACCCGCCGCATCCGCGACCTGGGCGCGCCCAACGGCGTCGTCGCCCATGCCCCGGACGGCAAGTTCGACATCGAGGCGCTGATCGCCAAGGCCAAGGGCTGGCCGGGTCTGGAAGGCATGGATCTGGCCAAGGACGTGTCCTGCCGCCAGACCTATGACTGGACCGAGGCCGGCTGGACCATCGGCGGCGGCTACGCCACCCAGGACAAGCCGCAGTACCATGTCGTCGCCATCGATTACGGCGCCAAGCGCAACATCCTGCGCTGCCTCGCCGCGGCCGGCTGCAAGGTGACGGTGGTGCCGTCGACCGCCTCGGTGGAGGACGTGATGCGCCACCAGCCGGACGGCGTCTTCCTGTCCAACGGCCCCGGCGACCCCGCCGCCACCGGCGAATATGCCGTGCCGACCATCAAGGGCCTGCTCGACACCGGCGTGCCGATGTTCGGTATCTGCCTGGGCCACCAGATGCTGTCGCTGGCGCTGGGCGCCAAGACCACCAAGATGCCGCTGGGCCATCGTGGCGCCAACCATCCGGTCAAGGACCTCGCCTCCGGCCGGGTGGAGATCACCAGCCAGAACCACGGCTTCGTCGTGGTGCCGGAGACGCTGCCGGCCGACGCCGAGGTCACCCATGTCAGCCTGTTCGACGGCACCAACGAGGGCATCCGCCTGAAGGGCAAGCCGGTCTTCTCGGTGCAGTACCACCCGGAAGCCTCGCCTGGCCCGCAGGACAGCCATTACCTGTTCGACCGCTTCGTCCAGCTGATCGCCGAGAAGAAGGCGGCCTGACCTCCAACCTTCGGCAGGTCGTGAAAAGGGGGGAGCCGTTCGCGCGGCTCCCCCCTTTTCCTATTTGGGGGTGCGGTCCTTGTCAGGGGCCAGCGTCGCGGCGGTCGCCGTGCGCGGCTGGACCCGCTGGATGCCGCCGTAGCAGCTGGTGCCGCCACGCCCGCCGGGCGATCCGGCGGCCTGGCCGTACTGGGTGCAGTCGGCAGCTTTTTCGTTGCCGTTTTTCTGGTCACGAGGCTGTGATTTGGGATCGTCCACAGTGGCCTCCCGGAGGTTGCGGACCATATGGAATATGGCCTCTCCTAGATTGCCAACATGGGCAGCGATCAGCGGTTCCAACAGATATGCGTCTTCCGGATCATCCGTTTTCCCCCAAGCCCCCGCCCGCTGCCGAGCCCGACGATGACGCCGCCACCGACGACGACGACGAAGCAG
>NZ_CAMLJP010000174.1 GCF_946480385.1 uncultured Azospirillum sp. | reverse complement strand
AGGCCGACGGCAAGTGGCTGGTGTCGCTGAACAAGTTCTCCAAGGACCGCTTCCTCAACGTCGGCCCGCTGAAGCCGGAGAACGACCAGCTGATCGACATCTCCGGCGACGAGATGCGGGTGGTGCATGACGGCCCGACCTTCGCCGAGCCGCACGACACCCTGATCGTCCACCGGTCCAAGGTGAACCCGCGCTCGGTCTACGACCGCAACGACCCGATGTGGGAAGAGGCGCGCCAGCAGGCCAAGAAGGACGGCGTGGTGCTGGAGGACGACACCAAGGTCATCCGCGACGGCAACAAGGTCCGCGTCTACATGTGGCAGCGCGCCCCGACCTTCGGGCTGGAGGAGTTCACGGTCAAGCAGGGTGACGAGGTGACCGTCTATGTGACCAACATGGACGACATCGACGACCTGACCCACGGCTTCAGCCTGACCAACCATGGCGTCTGCATGGAGATCGGCCCGCAGGCGACCGCCTCGGTCACCTTCACCGCCGACCGTCCGGGCGTGCACTGGTACTACTGCCAGTGGTTCTGCCACGCCCTGCACATGGAAATGGCCGGCCGTATGATCGTCGAGCCGACCGCCACCTGACCCGCGACGCTCCACCCGCCTCCGCCCCTCCACGGGCGGGGGCGGGTGGGGCACTTGTCACAGCTCCGAGAGCATCCCATGCATCACCGCCTGTCCATCCTGCTCGGTGCCACACTTGCCCTGGTGACGGGACCGCTGGCCGCCGCCACGGTGACGGTGGCACCCGGCGGCTTGGAGGCGGCGCTGACGTCCGCGGCGCCGGGGGACACGCTGGTGCTGGCCGCCGGCGTTCATCCCGGCCCGCTGACCGTCCGCACCCCGGTCACCCTGACCGGAGAGCCGGGTGCGGTCATCGACGGCAACGGCAAGGACAGCACGCTGACCGTGCTCGCCCCGAACGTCACCGTGCGGAACCTGGAGATCCGCAATTCCGGCCTCAGCCTGATCGACCAGAATGCCGGCATCTTCCTGGGCAAGGAGGCGCGCGGCGCGGTGGTCGAACACAACCGCCTGCGCGACAACCTGATCGGCGTCTACATCTGGGGCGCCGCCGACAGCCTGATCCGCCGCAACGACATCGTCGGCCGCACCGACCTGCGCGTGTCGGAACGTGGCAACGGCATCCAGCTGTGGAACGCGCCGGGCACCCGCGTGCTCGACAACAGCGTGCGCGAAGGGCGCGACGGGCTGTTCACCACCTCGTCCCGCAAGAACGTCTTCGCCGGCAACCGGTTCGAACATGTCCGGTTCGCCGTCCATTACATGTACACCAACGATTCCGAACTGACCGACAACGTCTCCGTCGCGAACAATGTCGGCTATGCGGTGATGTTCTCCAACAACCTGCTGATCCGCAACAACCGCTCCAAGGCCGACCGCGAACATGGGCTGATGCTGAACAGCGCCAACGGTTCGCGCATCGAAGGCAACGTGATCGAGGGCAGCTTCGCCGGTGCGGTGTCCGACAGCGGCGAAGCGCTACCCGACAACGACATCCCCCGCGACAGCGAGGCGATGAGCGACCGGCTGCGCAGCGGCACCTGGAAATGCGTCTTCATCTACAACGCCAACAAGAACCGCTTCACCGGCAACCGGTTCGAGGGCTGCGAGATCGGCGTCCATTTCACCGCCGGGTCGGAGCGCAACAGCCTGACCGGCAACGCCTTCATCGGCAACCGCACCCAGGTCAAATATGTCGGCACCCGCTATCTCGACTGGTCGGAGAATGGGCGCGGCAACTACTGGTCCGACAATGCCGCCTTCGACCTGAACGGCGACGGCATCTCCGACGAGCCCTATCGCCCCAACGACGTGGTTGATCGGGTGATGTGGGCCTATCCGGCG
Organism: uncultured Azospirillum sp.; assembly: GCF_946480385.1. Next base: position 5,315 of record NZ_CAMLJP010000174.1, on the reverse strand, counting down.
GCCAAGCTGCTGATGAACAGCCCCGGCGTCCAGGTGATCCGCTGGGCGCAGAAGCAGTTCCCGGCCCTGCATCCCGGCGGCGTGACCGACAGCGCCCCGCTGATGGCGCCACCCCCCATGCCCACACCTGTCCAATCCGCCGAAAGGAACCAGCCATGACCGACTTCACCGCAGAGGTGCAGGGCGTCACCAAGCGCTATGGCGAGACCGAGGCGGTGCGCGGCGTGGACCTGACGCTGGCGCCCGGCGAATGCGTGGCGATGGTCGGCCACAACGGCGCCGGCAAAAGCTCCCTCATCAAGCTGATGCTCGGCCTGACCACCCCGACGGAGGGCCGCATCCGCGTGCTGGGCGGCGACCCGGCCAGCGCCGCCTGCTCCCCCATCCGCCGCAAGATCGGCTTCCTGCCGGAAAACGTCGCCTTCCACCCCAACATGACCGGGCGGGAGACGCTGGACTTCTACGCCCGGCTGAAGGGCGCATCGCGCCGCGACAACGACGCGCTGTTCGAAAAGGTCGGGCTGGAGCCCGCCGCGATCAAGCGCCGCGTCTCGACCTATTCCAAGGGCATGCGCCAGCGCCTCGCTTTGGCCCAGGCCCTGCTCGGCGGCCCGAAGCTGCTGTTCCTCGACGAGCCGACCACCGGCCTCGACCCGGCCCTGCGCCAGAGCTTCTACGCCATCGTCGCCGAACTGCGCGACCAGGGCACGACGATCCTGCTGTGCAGCCACGCCCTGACCGAGCTGGAAGGGCAGGCCGACCGCGTCGTGGTGATGAACCGTGGGCGCAAGGTCGCCGACGGCTCGCTCGCCACTCTGCGCAGCCTCGCGCAACTGCCGGTGCGCATCCGCCTGACCCTGCCGACCGACGACATCGACGCGCTGGCGGCTCGGGTAGGGGAGGGCGCCGCCCTGACCCGTCTGGCCGGCGGCGTGGTCGAACTGGCCTGCGCCAACGACGACAAGGTCGGTCTGGTCCGCCGCATCGCCTGCGACGGCCCTGCTGTGGAGGACATCGAGATCGTCCAGCCCAGCCTTGACGAGATGTACGCCCACTTCCTGCGCCGGGAGGCTGCCGAATGAACACGCTGCTCATCATCGCCGGCAAGGAACTGCGCGAGGCGACCCGCAACCGCTGGGTCGTCGCCACCACCCTGCTGATGGCCGCCCTGGCCCTGACGCTGAGCTTCCTCGGATCCGTCCCCACCGGCACGGTCGGCGTCGGCCCGGTGGAGATCACCATCGTCAGCCTGTCGAGCCTGACCATCTTCCTCCTCCCCCTGATCGCGCTGCTGCTGTCCTTCGACGCGGTGGTGGGAGAGATCGACCGCGGCACCATGACCCTGCTGCTGTCCTACCCGGTGGCGCGCTGGCAGCTTCTGCTCGGCAAGTTCCTCGGCCATGCCGCGGTGATCGCGCTGGCAACCGTGGTCGGCTATGGCGCGGCCGGCGTCGCGCTCGCCATGGGCAACACCGCCATCGGCCCGGAAAGCTGGCGCGCCTTCGCCTCGATGATCGGGTCCAGCGTCATGCTGGGCGCCGCCTTCACCGCGCTCGGCTATCTCGCCTCCACCATCGTCCGCGACCGCGGCACGGCGGCCGGCATCGCCGTGGCGGTGTGGCTGGGCTTCGTGCTGCTCTACGACATGGCCCTGCTGGGCATCCTGGCCAGCGGCAGCGGACTGGGGGTGGAGACGCTGAACTGGCTGCTGCTCGCCAACCCGGCCGACGCCTACCGCCTGTTCAACCTGACCGGCTTCAAGGGCGTCAGCGCCTTCGCCGGCACCGCCGGCCTCGCCGCCCATGTCCAGCTTTCGGTCCCGCTTCTGCTGGCGGTGATGGCCGGCTGGATCGCCGCCCCACTGGCGCTGGCCGCCGCCCTCTTTTCGAGGAAGCAGATCTGATGCGCACCCTGCGAACCGCCCTTCTCGCCGCCGCCCTGCTGCTGCCGCTCGCCGCCTGCAAGCAGGAGAAGGCGGAGATCGCCCCGCCGCCGCCGGCCACCCTGACCGCCGACGCCGTCGGCCATTACTGCGGCATGAACCTCGCCGACCATCCCGGCCCCAAGGGCCAGATCCTGGTGAAGGGGGAGGAGCGGCCGATCTGGCTGTCCTCCGTCCGCGACACCTTCGCCTTCACTATGCTGCCGGAAGAGCCGAAGGACATCCGCGCCATCTACGTCACCGACATGGCCCGCGCGACCAACCCCGCCACCCCCGACCTGACGCTGTGGGTCGAAGCGCACCAAGCCTGGTACGTCCTCGGCAGCAAGCTCCGCGGCGGCATGGGCGACGCCGAACCCTATCCCTTCTCCGACAGATCGGCGGCCGAGCGCTTCGCCCAGGCCAACGGCGGCACCGTTCTGCGCTTCGCCGACGTGCCGGAGGACCAGATCCTCGCCCCGCCCGCCGCCACCATGGCCGAGGGAGAGCATTGATGCCGACACTCCTCAACCGCCGCCGCTTCCTCGCCATCGGCGCCGTCGCCGCCGGCCTCTCGCTGTTGCCGCACCGCCTGCTGCGCGCCGAGGGTATATCTGTCCGCGTCTGGCGCGGCGTGGCGCTGGGTGCCGATGCCAGCCTGAGCATCGCCCATCCCGACCCAGCCGAAGCCGACCGCCTGATCGCGCTGAGCCTCGAAGAGGTCGCCCGGCTGGAGCGCGTCTTCAGCCTCTACCGCGCCGACTCCGCGCTGCGCCGCCTCAACCGCGACGGCCTGCTGGACTCGCCCCCCGCCGACCTCGTGCGCCTGCTCTCCGAAGCGGTCGCCGTCGCGCACCACACCGGCGGCGCCTTCGACCCCACGGTACAGCCGTTGTGGCAGCTCTATGCAGGCCACTTCGCCCACCCCGACGCCGACCCCGCCGGCCCGCCGGAGGGTGCCGTCCGCGCCGCCCGCGCGCTGGTCGATGTCCGCGCCCTGCGGGTGGAGCCCGATCGCATCGCCTTCGCCGCCGGCGGCATGGCGGTGACGCTGAACGGCATCGCCCAAGGCTACATCACCGACCGCGTCACCGAACGGCTGAAGGCGGAGGGCATGGGCAATGTCCTGGTCGACATGGGAGAGCTGCGCGCTCTCGGCCACCACCCCTCCGGCCGCCCCTGGACCGTCGGCCTCGCCGATCCCGCCAACCCCGACCGCAGCACGACGACGGTCGAGCTGACCGACGGCGCGCTGGCGACCTCGGGCGGCTACGGCACCCGTTTCGACGCGGCGGGCCGTTTCACCCACCTGTTCGACCCCGCGAGCGGCACTTGCGCCGCCCAGTGGCTGGCGGTTACCGTGCAGGCACCGGACGCCACGACGGCCGACGCCCTGTCGACCGCGCTGTCGGTGGTGCCGGCGGATCGGGTTCCGGCCATCCTGGCCGCCTATCCCGGCGTCACCGCCCGCTTCACCCATCCCGACGGCCGCATCCTGCGGCTGCCGGCTTAAAGAGATCGGATCATCGTCATGGGAAGCTTCAGCCTGTTCCACTGGGCCATCGTGCTGCTGGTCGTCCTCCTGCTGTTCGGCGCCGGCAAGCTGCCGTCGGTGATGGGCGACTTCGCCAAGGGCATCAAGAGCTTCAAGGCTGGCCTGAAGGACGACGAAACGACCGGATCGGCCACGGCCCCCGCTCCGCGAAGCGAGGGCTGAGGCGAGGAGTGAGGCGAGGGGGCCGCAGCCGCGGCCCTCACGAGGCGGGCGCCAGCGCCTTGGCGAACTGGTGCAGGTTCTGGCGCATCATGTCGACATAGGTCGCGGCCGGCCCATCCGCCGCCGACAGCGCATCGGAATAGACCCGCCCGCCGATGCGCGCCCCGGTCTCGCGGGAGATCTGCTCCAGCAGGCGCGGGTCGGCGATGTTCTCGACGAAGACCGCCTTGATCTTCTCCTTCTTGATCTGGCGGATCATCCGGGCGATGTCGCCGGCCGCGGCCTCCGACTCGGTGGACATGCCGACGGGCGCCAGGAAGGTCACGCCATAGGCCTTGCCGTAATAGCCGAAGGCATCGTGCGAGGTGACGATCTTGCGGTCCTTGCGCGGGATCGGCTTCAGCGTCGCCTTGATCTCGGCTTCCACCGCGTCAAGCTTGGCCTCGTAGGCGGCGTGGTTGGCGCGCAGCACGGCGGCCTTGTCCGGGGCGGCGGCGACGAGACCCTTCAGGATGTTGTCGGCGTAGATCTTGGCGTTCGCGACCGATTGCCAGGCATGCGGGTCGTAGGCGCCATGCCCATGGCCGTGGTCGTCGTGGCCATGCCCGTCATGCCCGTGCTCCTCATGCTCCTCCGCGCCGGCGATCGGCTTGACGCCGGTGCTGGTGACGGTGACCGGTCCCTTGTAGCCGGACGCCTTGACCAGCCGGTCGATCCAGCCTTCCATCCCCAGTCCGTTGACGACGACGAGGTCGGCGGCTCCCAGCGCGCGGGCGTCGGCCGGGGTCGGCTCGTAGACATGGGCGTCGCCGTCGGGACCGACCAGGGTCGTCACCGCGACCTCGTCGCCGCCGATCTGGCGGACCATGTCGCCGAGGATGGTGAAGGTGGCGACCACCTTCACCGGCGCGGCCAGGGCGGGAAGAGCGAACAGCGCCAGCGCCGCCGTCAGGGAGACGGCGAATATGCGTTTCATCGGTGATTCTCCTTGGAAGCGATTGTGAAAACCGGGGGAGGGGGCCTCAGGCCTCCAGATGCCGGCCGGGAAACCAGCGCGTGCGCAGGCTGCCGACCGGACCCAGCGCCAGCGACAGCAGGTAACAGGCCCCGGCCACCAGCACGATGGACGGTCCGGACGGCAGATTGAGGTGGAAGGACAACAGCAACCCGCCGATGCCCGACGCGAAGGCGAGCGCCATGGCGGTCAGCGCCAGCGTGGCGACCCCTTCCGCCCAGAAGCGGGCCGATGCTGCCGGCAGCATCATCAGCCCCACCGCCATCAGCGTGCCCAGCGCCTGGAAACCGCCGACGAGGTTGAGGACGACCAGCACCAGGAAGACGAGGTGGCACAACGCGCCCAGCCGGCCGCGCGATCCGCCGACCGCGCGCAGGAATCCGGGATCGAAGCACTCCACCACCAGCGGGCGGTAGAGCAGCGCCAGGACCAGCAGCGTGACGGTGGCGATGCCAGCTACCAGCAGCAGGCCCGCATCGTCCACCGCCAGGATGGTGCCGAACAGCACATGCATCAGATCGACGTTGCTGCCGCGCAGCGAGACGATCAGCACCCCGCCGGCCAGCGAGATCAGATAGAAGGCCGCGAAGCTCGCATCCTCGCGCAAGGCCGTCACCCGCGACACCAGCCCGGCGAGCAGCGCCACCGCCAGCCCGGCGAGA
>NZ_CAMLJP010000173.1 GCF_946480385.1 uncultured Azospirillum sp. | reverse complement strand
AGCACGGTGGACTTGCCGCAGCCGGAATGGCCGATCAGCGAGACGAACTCGCCCTTGCGCATTTTCAGGTCGAAGCCGTCCACCACGGTCAGCGGACCCTTCGGGGTGGCGAAGGTCTTGGTCAGGCGGGTGAATTCGAGATAGCGGTCCTCCATCCCGCGCCCGCCCATCGCCTCGATATAGGCGGCGGGCGGCGGGGCGGCGGTGATCGGCTTCACGTCGGGCAGGACGAGGTCATCCTCGCCGCCGGTGCCGCGGGCGACGCCGACCTCCATCAGATAGGCGGTGACCTCGGCGCGCAGGCGCTTGAAGTCCTCGTCATGGTTGACGGCGGTGCGGTCGCGCGGACGCGGCAGATCGACGGTGAAGGCGGGGCCGAGCGTGGCGTTGGGGCCGGGGGTCAGCGGGATGATGCGGTCGGCCAGCAGGATCGCCTCGTCCACATCGTTGGTGATGAGGATGACGGTCTTGCGGTCCTTGCGCCAGATCGCCTCGATCTCGTCCTGCAGCTTGGCGCGGGTCAGGGCGTCGAGTGCCGACAGCGGCTCGTCCAGCAGCAGCATCTCCGGGCTCATGGCGAGCGCGCGGGCGAAGCCGACGCGCTGGCGCATGCCGCCCGACAGCTCCTTCGGCCGGCGGTCGGTGGCGTGGCCGAGGCCGACCGTCTCGACCGCCCGGCGGGTCAGCACGCCGCGCTCGGCGCCGCCCTTGGCCTTGTGGACGGCGTCGACCGCCAGCGCGACATTCTCCTTCACGCTGAGCCAGGGCATCAGCGAATAGGACTGGAAGACCAGACCGCGCTCCGGACCGGGACCGGTGACCGGCTTGCCGCGATAGAGCACCTCGCCGGCGTCCGGCATCGCCAGACCGGCGATCAGGTTGATCAGCGTCGACTTGCCGGAGCCGGAGAAGCCGACGATGGCGACGAACTCGCCCTCTTCGATCGACAGGTCGATGTTGTGGAGCACGGTGTTGCCGCCGTAGGACTTCGACACGCCGTTCAGGTCCAGGATCGCCATGGTCGTCGTCTCCGTGTGTAGAAGGGCTTAGCGGGCGGGGCTGTGGCTGACGGCGGACTGCAGCGCCAGCATCACGCGGTCGAGCAGGAAGCCGATCAGGCCGATGGTGAAGACGGCGACCATGATCTTGGCGAGCGAGCTGGAGGAGCCGTTCTGGAACTCGTCCCAGACGAACTTGCCGAGGCCGGGGTTCTGGGCCAGCATCTCCGCCGCGATCAGCACCATCCAGCCCACGCCCAGCGACAGCCGCAGGCCGGTGAAGATGTAGGGCAGCGCCGAGGGCAGCACGAGGCGGCGCACCATGGTGAAGCCCGACAGCTGCAGCACCTTGCCGACATTCATCAGGTCGCGGTCGATGGACGACACGCCGACGGCCGTGTTGATGAGGGTCGGCCACAGCGAGCAGAGCGTGACGGTGATGGCGGAGGTCAGGAAGGACTTCTCGAACAGCGGGTTGTCGCTCGCCACCGTGGCGCTGACCACCATGGTGACCAGAGGCAGCCAGGCCAGCGGCGACACCGGCTTGAAGATCTGGATCAGCGGGTTGATCGCGGCGTTGACGGTCGGCGACAGGCCGCTCGCCACACCCAGCGGCACCGCCACCAGGGCGCCCAGCAGGAAGCCGGTGAAGACCGTCTTCAGGCTGGTGACGATCTGGTCGAGGTAGGTCGGCTTACCGGCATAGGGCAGGGTCTTCACCTCCGCCGCCGGGTTCTTCGCCAGCTTTTCGGCGTTGCGCTTTTCCTGGCGTTCGTAGAAGGCGGCTTCCTTGGCGCGCTCGGCCTTGTGGTCGGCGTAGAGGTTGGTGGCCTGCTCCCACACCTGTGCCGGGCCGGGGATGGCGCCGAGGCTGGTGTGGACCTGCGGGGCGGCCCAGCTCCAGGCGGCGAGGAACAGCAGGATGGCGGTCAGCGGGACGCCCATCTGGCGCCACAGCTCGATCCCCTGCTGGCGCGGGTTCTCGCCGGCGGCGAGCCGCAGCAGCGGCGCCAGCCAGCCCAGTCCGACGGTGGTCAGGACGGAGGCGATGCGGTTGAGGGTGTGGGCGCGGCGCGCCTTGCGTTGGGCGCGGGCGAGGTCGGCGGAGGTATCGGTCAGGCTGGTCATGGCGGGGGACTCCTGGCTGGCGGTGGTGGGGCGACGTGGGGGCGGTTACCCGCCCACCACCTGACCGCCTTCGACCTTCTGGTCGCCCTTCAGGCCGATGGGCTGCTTGGCGAGGTAGTCGTTCGGCTTGTGGCCGTCGTACGGGATGCCGTCGATGAAGCCGTTGTCGACCGGCTTGTAGCCGTCGCTCTTCCACGGGAAGTCGGCTTCCTTGGCCTTGCCTTCCTCGACCAGCAGCTTGGCGGCCTGCAGGTAGATGTCAGGCTTGTAGACGCTGCGCGCGGTCTGGTCGTACCAGCTGTCGGGCTTGGCCTCGGCGATCTGGCCCCAGCGGCGCATCTGGGTCAGGTACCAGACGGCGTCGGAATAGAAGGGGTAGGTCGCGTTGTAGCGGAAGAAGACGTTGAAGTCGGGAACGTCGCGCTTGTCGCCCTTCTCATACTCGAAGGTGCCGGTCATCGAGTTGGCGATCACCTTGGCGTCGGCGCCGACATATTCGGACTTTGCCAGGATCTTCACCGCTTCGGCGCGGTTGGCGTTGTTGTTCTCGTCCAGCCACTGGGCGGCGCGGATCAGCGCCTTGACGACGGCCAGATGGGTCTTGGGGTTCTTCTTGGCCCAGTCATCGGTGACGCCGAAGACCTTTTCCGGATTGTTCTTCCAGATCTCGGTGTCGGTGATGACGGGGACGCCGATGCCCTTGACCACCGCCTGCTGGTTCCACGGCTCGCCGACGCTGTAGCCATAGATGGTGCCGGCCTCCAGCGTCGCCGGCATCTGCGGCGGCGGGGTGACGGAGAGAAGCGCGTCGGCGCCGATCTGGCCCGACACGTCGGTCGGGCTGTAGAAGCCGGGGTTGATCCCGCCCGACGCCAGCCAATAGCGCAGTTCGTAATTGTGGGTCGAGACCGGGAAGACCATGCCCATGTTGAAGGGCTTGCCCTCCGCCTTGTACTGGGCGATCACCGGCTTCAGCGCGTCGGCCTTGATCGGGTGGGCCGGCTTGCCGTCGGCGCCCTTCGGCACATTGGCCTTCATCTTCTGCCAGACCTCGTTCGACAGCGTGATGCCGTTGCCGTTCAGGTCCATGGAAAAGGCGGTGACGATGTGCGCCTTGGTGCCGAAGCCGATGGTGGCGCCCAGCGGCTGGCCGGCCAGCATATGGGCGCCGTCCAGCTCGCCGGAGATCACGCGGTCGAGCAGGACCTTCCAGTTCGCCTGCGGCTCCAGCGTGACGGAGAGGCCTTCATCCTCGAAGAAGCCCTTCTCGACGGCGATGGCGAGCGGCGCCATGTCGGTCAGCTTGATGAAGCCGAGTTTCAGCTGGTCCTTCTCAACATCGAGCGGAGCGGCATGGGCAGAGACGCCTGCGGTCAAGGCGACGACCGCAGCGGCGGAGGCGAGAAACTGGCGGAGGGTGGTGCGGGAAGACTGGGCCACGTCGGTTGCTCCATCTCTACTATCCGGGCCAGCGGCCGGGTGGGGCGACACCGGTCTCGAACTTTGTCGATTTTCTGGGCAGGTCCCGGACTGGCTGTTTTTCAGGCAGATGGCTCTTGCGCACCTTGGCCGTCGAAAGCGTCCAGCGGGATCGACCGGAAAAGCTTGTCGATACCGGGGTCGGCGACACTGCCGGGGGCTGGCCCATCATTGGACGCTTGGGATGCACGCACCGTCGTTGGCGCGTCTCTGGCCTCCCTCTTCGCAAGCCTCATGCCAAAGGATGGGTTTTGCCGAAAATCGGGCCGCGGAGGTTGATTCTGCTGGTCATGACCCGGCGGAAGGTATGAAGCACCTAACCCGGCCCACACCCCACCTGCCGTTTTTTGCGGCGCACACAAGTCTGCATGGTCATCCTTTGTGCAGCACCTAAGGATGATCTAAAAACAGGCACCTAGGTCTTGGGTGTGAATCCAGGCAGGACCCCGCGGATTCCCTGGAGTTTTCCCAGGCCGGTCGGCTGGCGCGGCGATTGGCACGCGGATTGCGAAGGGATTGGCGAGACAACAGCGGGTGCCGGCAACGTCGCCGAAACCCGCGACATCGGCCGAAGCCGTGCGACGACGCGCGGAATTGGCTCTGGTTCGACGACGAACCGCCCGGACAACGGCGTCCGAACAGGTCTGCACCCTCCTTCGCGATCCACGCGCGGGGCAGGGAGACGACCCGTTCGGACGCCTTTCTTTTTGGCCCCGTGCCTGACTTTGCGGCAGGCCGGACACGATTGACGAGGCAGACGCGCCATGGACATGCATCTCTCATCGAACAACGGGCCCGTCGTTGAACTTAACGAGGCCGAACTGCGCACCGCCGGCCCGGCCAAGGAGCGGCTGGTGGTTGTGGGCAACGGCATGGCCGGCATGAAGACGGTGGAAGAGCTGCTGGCCAAGGCGCCGGGCCGCTATGAGGTCACCGTCTTCGGGGCCGAGCCGCATCCGAACTACAACCGCATCATGCTGTCGCCGGTGCTGGCGGGGGAAAAGACCTTCGACCAGATCGTGCTGAACAGCCGCGAGTGGTACGACGCCAACGGCATCACCCTGCTGACCGGCGAGCCGGTGGAGGGCATCGACCGCGAGGGGAAAACGGTCGTCTCACAGTCCGGCCGCGTCGTTCCCTATGACAAGCTGCTGATCGCCACCGGCTCCATGCCCTTCATCATCCCGGTGCCGGGATCGACCCTGCCGGGCGTTATCGGCTTCCGCGATCTGGCCGACGTGGACGCCATGCTGGCGGCGGCGGCGAAGGGCGGCCGCGCCGTGGTGATCGGCGGCGGGCTGCTGGGTCTGGAGGCGGCGAACGGGCTGCGGGTCAAGGGGATGGAGGTCACCGTTGTCCACCTGATGCCGACGCTGATGGAACGCCAGCTCGACCCGTCCGCCGGCATGCTGCTGCAGCGTGAACTGGAGCGCCGCGGCATCGAGGTGCTGACCGGTGCCGACACGGCGGAAATCGTCGGCGACGACTGGGTCAGCGCCGTCCGGCTGAAGGACGGGCGCGAGCTGCCGGCCGACATCGTCGTCATGGCGGTGGGCATCCGCCCGAACATGGCGCTGGGCAAGGCGGCCGGGCTGGAGTGCGGGCGCGGCATCCGCGTCGATGACCAGATGCGCACCAGCGACCCGTCGATCTACGCGGTCGGCGAGTGCGTCGAGCATCGCGGCGTCACCTGGGGCCTCGTCGCCCCGCTGTTCGAGATGGCCAAGGTGCTGGCCCACGACCTCGCCGGCGGGGAGGGTGCCGCCTATACCGGCTCCGTCACCTCGACCAAGCTGAAGGTCACGGGCGTCGACGTGTTCTCCGCGGGTGACTTCTCGGGCGGGGAGGGGACCGAGGACATCGTGTTCCGCGATGCGGCGCGCGGCGTCTACAAGCGGCTGGTGCTGAAGGACGGCAAGCTGCTGGGCGCCGTGCTGTATGGCGACACCAAGGACGGCGCCTGGTACTTCTCGCTGCTGAAGGACGGCGCCGACGTGTCGGCCGAGCGCGACACCATGATCTTCGGCCAGGGCTTCGGCGGTGCCGATGCCGGCGATCCGAACGCCGCCATCGCCGCGCTGCCCGACTCTGCCGAAATCTGTGGCTGCAACGGCGTCTGCAAGGGCACCATCGTCAAGGCGATCACCGAAAAGGGCCTGACCAGCCTGGACGAGGTGAAGGCGCACACCAAGGCGTCGGCCTCCTGCGGCGGCTGCTCCGGCACGGTGGAGCGGCTGCTGGCGGTGACGCTGGGCGACGGCTTCACGGCGGCGCCGAAGGTCAAGCCGATGTGCAAATGCACCCACCACACCCACGACGCGGTGCGGTCGGCCATCGTGGAGCATGGGCTGAAGACCATGGCCGACGTGTTCCAGGCGATGGAATGGACGACGCCCGACGGCTGCGCCTCCTGCCGGCCGGCGCTGAACTACTACCTGCTGTGCGCCTGGCCGGGCGAATACCGGGACGATTACCAGTCGCGCTACATCAACGAGCGCGCCCACGCCAACATCCAGAAGGACGGCACCTATTCGGTCGTGCCGCGCATGTGGGGCGGCCTGACCAACGCGGCCGAGCTGCGCGCCATCGCCGACGTGGTCGACAAGTTCGCCATCCCCACCGTGAAGGTCACCGGCGGCCAGCGCATCGATCTGTTCGGCGTGAAGAAGGAGGATTTGCCGGCGGTCTGGGCCGATCTGAACGCCGCCGGGATGGTGTCCGGCCATGCCTATGCCAAGGGGCTGCGCACGGTGAAGACCTGCGTCGGGTCGGAATGGTGCCGCTTCGGCACGCAGGATTCGACCGGGCTGGGCGTCAAGCTGGAGCGGATGACCTGGGGCACCTGGACCCCGCACAAGGTCAAGCTGGCGGTGTCCGGCTGCCCGCGCAACTGCGCCGAGGCGACGATCAAGGATCTGGGCGTGGTGTGCATCGACAGCGGGTACGAGTTGCATGTCGGCGGCAACGGCGGCCTGCATGTCCGGGCCTGCGACCTGCTGGTCCGTGTCGCCACCGAGGAGGAGGTGCTGGAATACACCGGCGCCTTCATGCAGCTGTACCGCGAGGAGGCCCGCTATCTGGAGCGCACCGCGCCGTGGGTGGAGCGGGTGGGCCTCGACCACATCAAGGCGGCGTTGGTCGATGATCCGGAGCGGCGGCGGGCGTTGAACGCGCGCTTCCTGTTCTCGCAGACCTTCTCGCAGGACGACCCGTGGGCGGAGCGCGCCGCCAAGGGCGTCGACCGTCACGAATTCAATCTGCTCGCCGAAGTGGGGTAAGGGATCATGGACAGCATCATCATGGAAAACGCCGCTGTTGAGACTGTCTGGACCCAGGTCGGCAGCATCGACGACATCCCGGTGCTGGGCTCGCGCGTCGTCCGCACCCCCGATGGCGACATCGCGCTGTTCCGCACGGCGGCCGACGAGGTCTTCGCGCTGGAGGATGCCTGCCCGCACAAGCAGGGGCCGCTGTCCCAGGGCATCGTCCATGGCCGCCGCGTCACCTGCCCGCTGCACAATTGGGTGATCGAGCTGGCGACCGGCGAGGCCGTCGCCCCCGACGAGGGCCGCACCGGCCATGTTCCGGTGCGGGTGGAGGGGCGCAGCGTCTCCCTCGCACTGGGTGAGGCCAAGCTGTCGCGCGGCGGCTGCCGCAAGGCCTGCGGCCATGTTTGATGGAGCGGAGCCTGCCTCCGGGCCGAAACGGGAGGTGAAGACCACCTGTCCCTATTGCGGGGTCGGGTGCGGGGTGATCGCGACGGTGGCGGC
>NZ_CAMLJP010000172.1 GCF_946480385.1 uncultured Azospirillum sp. | reverse complement strand
ACGCCGCCCTTCTTCACCCAATCCTCGATGTCCTGCACCTCGGTGCCGGTCAGGGCGCCGATGTCGGACAGGATCAGCACGGCCAGATCGCGCTTCAGCAGGTCCAGCGTCTCGCCGCGCCGCACCTCGTTGTAGGGCGACAGCGCGCGTTCGAGGTAATAGAGGTCAGACAGCAGCGGCTGGCTTTCCCCTTCCGACCGGCCGGAGACGAGACCGACGGGACGGCGGCGCCAGCGCTCATCCAGCAGGACGGTGGCCCCGGCGGTGGTGTCGCTTTCCACCCGCAGGCTGGCGGCGTCGTTGCGCAGTTCGGTCGGCACGTCCAGCCGGACCTCCCGCATTTTCTGGCCGGGTTCGAAAGCGACCGTCTGGCGGGTCAGCAGCCGGCCGTCGGTGGCGGCGAGGCGGACGGTCACCGGCTCCGGCTTGGACGGATCGGCGCGGACAATGCGGGCGGTCAGGGCGGTCCCCTCGCTGGACGGCGGCAGCAGCAGGTGTGGCGGATGCTCGGCGGAATCGTCGAGGACGTCGGCGGACCCCAGCCGCTGCAATCCCGCGGCCAGTGCGGCAGCCTGGTTGTCGCCGACGCCGTCGCTCAGCCACACCGCATGAATGGAGCCGCGGCCGTTGGCCTGCGTCGCCACCGCCTTCAGCGCTTCCAGCGCCGCAGCGCGGTCGGTCGGCCAGGGCAGGGGGACCATCGCCTGGGCCAAACGGCGCGCCTCCTGCGCCGGTACGACGGCGCTGGCATGGATCGGCTGGCCATCGGCCGGCGGTGCGGTGGGCAGCAGGATCACCGGGCGCTGCTGGCGGTCGGCCTGGGCGATCAGCTCGTCCATCGTGCGCTTGCGGGTCGGCCAGTCACGTCCGGCGGCCCAGCCATTGTCGACCACCAGCAACAGCGGCCCGCCGCCGGGCAAGGCGGCCCGCGGGTTCAGCAACGGCCCGGCCAGCGCCAGGATGATGAGCGCCGCCACGATCAGCCGCAGCAGCAGCAGCCACCAGGGGGTGCGGGCCGGCGTCTCCTCCTGCGCGGTCAGGTCGCGCAGCAGGCGGATGGCCGGGAACTGGATGGTGCGCGGCGCCGGGGGCGTGACGCGCAGCAGCCACCACAGGACCGGCAGGGCTGCCAGTGCGGTCAAGACCCAGGGGGCGGCGAAGGCGATCGGTCCTAGACCCAGCATTGGCGCGTCTTCACGAGGGGAAAGGGCAAGAGGATGACGTGGTCGGCCGGTGCGTCACACCGCCTCCATCGCCATCGCACCCCACAGGGTGAGCAGCGCGGATTGCGGCGAACGGTCGGTGCGGTGGACGGCGAAGCTCCAGCCGGCGGTGCGGGCCAGTGCCGCAAGCCCGTCCTGCTGCGCCTTCAGCCGCTCGCGGTAGGCTTGGCGGACGGCCTCCACCCGGGGGACCAGAAGGTTCTGTTCACCCTCCATACCGTGGAAATCGACGCGGCCGTCATAGGGCAGCGTCTCTTCCGCCGGATCGAGGATTTGGACCAGATGACCGCGCAGGCCGCGGCCGGTCAGCCCGGCGACGGTGGCGTGAATCTCCGGCAGGGGGGACAGCAGGTCGCCGAACAGAACGGTTTGGGCGTGGCGGGGCAGGGGCTCCACCCGCGGCAGCGGGTCGGGCGCGGCGGCGGCATGCGGGTCGGTCATCAGCCGGGCGATGCGGTCGATGGCGGTCTTGCCATGGTCGGGGCGCACGCCGCTGTTCAGCAGCGCCACCCGCTCGCCGCCACGGGCCAGCAGCACGGCGGTGGCGAGCGTCAGCAGATCCGCCCGCTCGCGCTTGGTCGGCAGGCCGGAGGCCGAGCGGAAATCCATCGAGGCGGAGCGGTCGCGCCACAGCCAGACGCTCTGCGCCGCCTCCCATTCGTTCTCGCGGACGTACACAGGCTGGGTCTTGGCCGACTGGCGCCAGTCGATCATCGACGGCGCGTCGCCTGGCTGGTAGCGGCGGAACTGCCAGAAGGTCTCGCCCAGACCGACGCGGCGGCGGCCGTGGACGCCCTGGGCGACGGTGGCGGCCACCCGTTCCGCCGCGACCAGAAGCGGCGGCAGGGCGGATGCCAACTCCTCCGCGCGATGGCGCGCCAGCAGGGTGTTCGACAGCTGACTCGTTTGCGGGGAGGCTGGGCTTCGCGGCATTGCGGCTCCGCTCTGGAGGGTCACATCAGGGGGGCGCAGAGGCGGTCGATGACGTCGTCAAGCGTCACCCCATCGGCCCGCGCGGCGAAGTTCAACGCCATGCGGTGCTTCAGGATCGGCTTGGCGAGCGCCACCACGTCGTCCAGCGACGGCGACAGCCGGCCGTCGAGCACCGCGCGGGCGCGGGCGGCCAGCATCAGGGATTGGCTGGCGCGAGGTCCCGGACCCCAGGCGACGTGCTGGCGCACCTCCATCAGCTCGGAGGTCTCCGGCCGGCCACGGCGGACGAGGTCGAGGATGCCGTCCACCACCCCTTCACCGACCGGGACGCGGCGGACGAGGCGCTGGGCGATCTGGAGGTCGGCGGCGGACAGCACCGTCACCGCGCGCTCGTCGATCGAGCCGGTGGTGGCGATCATCATCCGCCGCTCGGCCTCGCGGTCCGGATAGTCGACGTCGATCTGCATCAGGAAGCGGTCGAGCTGGGCTTCCGGCAGCGGATAGGTGCCTTCCTGTTCCAGCGGGTTCTGGGTGGCCAGCACGTGGAAGGGCTGGGGCAGGGGGTGGTATTGGCCGGCGACCGACACCCGGCCTTCCTGCATCGCCTGGAGCAGGGCGGACTGGGTGCGTGGGCTGGCGCGGTTGATCTCGTCCGCCATCAGCAGCTGGCTGAACACCGGGCCGGGCAGGAAACGGAAGGACCGGCGGCCGCTTTCCCCCTCCTCCAGCACTTCGGAGCCGAGGATGTCGGCGGGCATCAGGTCGGGCGTGCACTGGATTCGCTTTTCGGCGAGGCCCAGCACGGTGCCCAGCGTTTCCACCAGCCGCGTCTTGGCCAGGCCGGGAACGCCGATCAGCAGGACATGGCCGCCGGCCAGCAGCGTAACCAGCGTGCGGTCGATCACCTCATGCTGGCCGAAGATCACCCGGCCGATGCGGTCGCGGACCGAAGCGAGCCGGTCGCCCAGCGCCTCGATCTCCTCCATCAGCCGTTGCGGGTCCTCCGGCACGGGAGGCTGCCCCCTCAGGATGTCCTGTGCGCTCAAGGTCTGCTGCTCCCCGATGATGGGCCGGTCGGTGTCGTCGTCGCGGCCACCCTTGGTAAGGGTGCCGTGACGTGAAACACGGGATCCGCATGGTTGGCCCTGTTCCTGCGCGTTGTCGACACCCATTTTCCGAATCCCGCCGCCCGATGGGTGGAGGCGCAAGGACCAACGGGGTGGACCTAGCGGTCGAGTGTGGCGAAAATGCGCATGTCCGGGGACAAAACGGCTCCCAACTCCATGAAGGTCGGTAACGCGATGGCGAATGACAAGCGCTCAGATGGGCAAACCGCTTCCGCAACGCCGCCGGACCTGCCGGCCGCGCTGGGCCGGACGCCGACGCTGGAGCAGTACGACATCCGCATTGCGCGCGACGGTACCTGGTTCCACAATGGCGATCCCATCCGCCGCATCGAACTGGCGAAGCTGTTCTCCACTGTCCTGAAACGCGACGACGACGGCGATTACTGGCTGATCACGCCGGTCGAGCGCGGCAAGATCGTCGTGGAGGACGCTCCCTTCGTCGCGGTGGAGATGACGGTGGCGGGCAGCGGGGCCGATCAGGTGCTGTCCTTCCGCACCAACCTGGACCATTGGGTGGAGGCCGGCCCCGAACACCCGATCCGCGTCGCCGTGAACCCTGAAACCGGGGAGCCGGCACCCTACATCGAAATCAGAAGCCGGCTGGAGGCGCGAATCCTGCGGGCCGTATTCTACGACATGGTGGAGCGCAGCGAGACGCGCCGCACCGAAACCGGCGAGTCCGAGGTGGGTCTATGGAGCAACAAGGTCTTCTTCGCGCTGGGCAAGCTGCCTGGCGACTGAGCCTGGACGAGGTTCGCCGGCGCTTTCCGGCGATGAGCACCGACGCGGCCGTCGAAAACGCCGTTCATTCGAACCGGATGCCGCCCAGGGAAGCGGCCAAGATCAGGGGCGACCACGACCTCAATCCGGAGATGGGGCCGCCCTCCACCCTGCGCGAGGCGGCGGTTCTGGTCCCGCTGGTCGACCGGCCGGAGGAGCTGACCGTCATCTTCACCCAGCGCACGGCGACGCTGAGCGCCCATGCCGGCCAGATCAGCTTTCCCGGCGGCCGGATGGAGCCGGAGGACGGCAGTCCGGAGGAAACGGCGCTGCGCGAAACGGCGGAGGAGATCGGGCTGGAGCGCGGCCGGATCGAGATTGTCGGCCGGCTGGACACCTATGTCACGCGCACCGGGTTCCGGGTGACTCCGGTGGTCGGGGTGGTGACGCCGCCCTTCATGCTGACGCCGGACCCGACCGAGGTGGCGGAGGTGTTCGAGGTGCCCTTGTCCTTCATCCTCGACCCGTCCAACCCGCAGCGCCACAGCCGCGAATTCCTGGGTAAGCCGCGCTGGTTCTACGCCTTCCCTTATCCGCAGCGCTACATCTGGGGGGCGACCGCCGGCATGCTGGTGAATCTGCGCGACGTGCTGGGCGCTGCCGTGCGGGAGGCGGGGGAGGGGCCGAACTGACGGTGCCGAACTGACAACCGTGGAACGGGAAACGGGAATCGGATAGCGTCGCGCGCCATGACCGTTGCCGCACGCCTGTCCCCCCAACCCTGGATGACCGCGCCCGAAAGCCTCGCCGTGTTCGATGCCCTGGCGTCGGGCGGTGCCGACGCGCGATTCGTCGGCGGCTGCGTGCGCGACGCGTGGCTCGGCCGGCCGGTGAAGGACATCGACATTGCCACCCACGCTCCCCCGGAACGGGTGATGGAGTTGCTGGAGGGCGCCGGGATCCGCGTCATCCCCACCGGCATCACCCATGGCACCGTCACCGCGCTGTGCGGCGGCAAACCCTATGAGATCACCACGCTGCGGCGCGATGTGGAGAATTTCGGCCGCCATGCTCGCGTCGAGTTCACCGACGACTGGATCGAGGACGCCGCCCGCCGCGACCTGACCATGAACGCGCTGAGCTGCACGCCCGACGGCTCCATGTTCGACCCGTTCGGCGGTCTCGCCGACCTTGCCGCCGGCCGCGTCCGCTTCGTCGGCGAGGCGCGGCGGCGGATCGAGGAGGATGTGCTGCGCCTGCTGCGCTTCTTCCGCTTCCAGGCCCATTACGGTCGCGGCGATCCCGATGCCGAGGCGATGGCCGCCTGCCGCGAGCTGGCGCCGCGCCTGCCGACCCTGTCGGGCGAGCGGGTGCGGGGGGAGCTGTTCCGCCTGCTGACCGCATCCTGCGCCGCGGCGGTCTGGCGGCTGATGATGGGGCAGGGGATCATGGTCCACCTGCTGCCGGAAGCCATGGACACCGATCGGCTGGAGCGGCTGATCGCGGTGGAGCGCGACCTGGGGGCGACGCCCGATCCGACCCGCCGGCTGGCGGCGGTACTGGACAGCGACCGGCCGGGTGCGCTGCGTGCCGCCGAGGCGCTGCGCCTGTCCAACCACGAGCGCGACCGCCTACTGGCCATGGTCGAGCCGCCGGTCGCGCTGGCGCCGTCCGATGACCGCAAGGCTCTGCGTCAGGCGCTCTACCGCCTGGGCGATGCCGAGCTGTTCGGCGACCTGCTGCTGATCGCCGCCGCCATCCATGACGGCCCGCTGGACCTGACGGCGCTACGCCGGGCGCTGGAGGTGGCCGAAGATTTGCCGGGCTTGAAGCTGCCCATCGCCGGCCGCGACCTGCTGGAACTGGGAGTCCCGCGCGGTCCGGCGGTCGGCGAGACGCTGAAGCGCATCGAGGAATGGTGGATCGCCGAGGATTTCCAGCCAGACCGCGACGCCTGCCTGGAAATGGCGCGTGGCCTTCTCAGTCAGCCGTCAGGGCGTTCGGCATAGCGGCGGCAGTGCTCCAGATAGGCTGCCTCGTGGACGACGATAAGATCGACGATGCTGGACCACAGCCAGGACGGCGCGTCCAGGCTCTTGGTACGGTTGCGCGCCAGCTCGTTGTGCCATGATTTGCGCGTCGCCTCGTCCATCTGGCGGGCATGCGCCTTGCCGACCACGGCGGCCAGGAAGAAGGCGGCGCGGGTCGCTTCCTCGCGCGTCAGATGGTCGAAGTCGAGCTTGATGTCCTGCGGCAGCAGTTCGCGCAGGAAAACCGCGCGGTCGAGCAGGCGGGCAGGGCGCATGCGGTCGCCGAGGTAGGGCGAGAGATTCTGCGCGCCGGTAACCACGCGTTCCGCGTTGTCGCGCGGCATGCCATTCTTCGTGGCGCGGGGAGCGGCGGCCTGCACCGCCTCCTTGATGTCGATCAGGCTGAGACCGCCCTCGTCATAATGACCTTCGCCGACGCCGAGCAGCACCGCGATCCGCAGCCGGCCCAGCGAACTGCAGCCCTTCACCCAATATGCGGCGTCCAGAAGCTCGATCCGGTCATCGTCGTCGCGGGAGTGCAGGGCGGTCACCAGACGGCGCACCTGGTCCTTGGCGAACAGTTCCTGAACCGCCGCGCGTTCTTCGTCGGTCAACGGCCAGAATCGCTTTCCGAGCGGGATGGTCGGGCGGATGTCCTTGATGCGGTCCTTGGCCAGATGCTTCCAGGTGCGGCCGATGGCCTGACGCATGCCGACGCGGACGACCGACGGCTTCTTCCGCAGCGTCTCGCCGCCGAGGTCGCCGTCGAGGGTCATCATGTAGCCCTCGATCATCTGCTCCAGCATCAGCGCCGTGGTGACGCCGGGCAGGTCCGACCCGCGCGCCGCGGTGGCGAGCGACAGGCCGAGGCGGATCAGGTCGTGGGCGGGGTTGCCGGCCACCGTCTGGTCGACGTCGCGAATCTGGATGTCGATGCGGCCCTTGGCGTTGGCGACCGGCCCGAGATTGCCGACATGGCAATCGCCGCAGATCCAGACCGGCGGCCCATCCGGCACCTTTCCGCCAGACTGCTCAAGCCATTCGTAGAACTTCACTGTGCTGCCGCGCACATAGGCATGGGCGGATTCAGCCATCTTGAGGTTGCGACGCTGGGACAGAACAGCCTGACGCTGGTCGGGCGGGGTGGGCTGGTTTTTCGACGACATCATCCATCCGGGTCAGAAGGTGCGACGCCGGAAATGGGCAATGCACCAGCCATCCGCCACGCCGCAACCGGTCAACCCACAACGACCCAGCCATGCACGCTTACGGAGGAACGCCGATAAGGGCGAACAATGTTGCGACTGTTTAGAAGTGTCAGGAGTTGGCGCAAAGTAGGAGTGTCAGCGGG
>NZ_CAMLJP010000171.1 GCF_946480385.1 uncultured Azospirillum sp. | reverse complement strand
CGTCGTGGATGTCCGGCACCTTGGAGCAGCCGACGCCCTGGTCGATCCAGCGCACCACATAGCCGAGGATGCCCTGGGCATTGTTCTCCAGCTCCTGCCGGATCTCGTCCTCCGACCAGTTGGGGCGGTCGGCGAGCGGGATGGTCAGGATGTCGGACAGGGCGGCGGCCTGACGCTTGGCCAGCTGGTCCTGCACCTCGGCCACATTCACGGCGTGATAGTGGGTGGCGTGCAGGGTGGCGGCGGTCGGCGACGGGACCCAGGCGGTGTTGGCGCCGGCCTTCGGGTGGCCGATCTTGGCGACCAGCATGTCGGCCATCAGGTCCGGCATCGCCCACATGCCCTTGCCGATCTGGGCGCGGCCCTTCAGCCCGGCGCGCAGGCCGACATCGACATTGTT
This sequence comes from uncultured Azospirillum sp., assembly GCF_946480385.1. The sequence continues at coordinate 7,043 of NZ_CAMLJP010000171.1, read as the reverse complement.
GTCCTCGTACGCCGAGATCCACTTGGTGGCCTTCATCGCCGCCTTGCGGACGACCGGGCCGGCCTCCATCGAGGTGTGGATCTCGTCGCCGGTGCGGTCCAGGAAGCCGGTGTTGATGAACACCACGCGGTCCTTGGCGGCGCGGATGCACTCCTTGAGGTTGACGCTGGTGCGGCGCTCCTCGTCCATGATGCCGACCTTGAGGGTATTGCGGGCCATGCCCAGCAGATCCTCAACGCGGCCGAACAGCTCGTCGGCGAAGGCGACCTCTTCCGGCCCGTGCATCTTCGGCTTCACGATGTAGACCGAGCCGGCGCGGCTGTTGCGCAGGCCACCTTCAGCTTTCTGGGGGGCCTTCAGGTCGTGCAGCGCGATCAGCGAGGTGAAGACGCCGTCGAGGATGCCTTCCGGCGCCTCGCTGCCGTCGGACAGCTTGACCATGTCGATGGTCATCAGGTGGCCGACATTGCGGACCAGCAGCAGGCTGCGGCCATGCAGGGTGACGCTGCCGGTCGGCGTGGTGTAGACGCGGTCGGGGTTCAGCTTGCGGACGACGGTCTTGTCGCCCTTGGGGAAGCTGGCCTCCAGCGTGCCCTTCATCAGGCCCAGCCAGTTGCGGTAGGCGACGACCTTGTCCTCCGCATCCACGGCGGCGACGGAATCCTCGCAGTCCTGGATGGTCGACAGCGCCGCTTCCAGCACCACGTCGGCGACACCGGCCGCGTCGTCCTTGCCGATCACGCTGTTGCGGTCGATGCGGATCTCGATGTGGGTGCCGTTCTGGACCAGCAGCACGGCGGACGGCGCCGAAGCCTCGCCCTGCCAGCCGACGAAGGCGGCCTTGTCCTTCAGGCCGGTCTTGCCGCCGCTCTTCAGCGTCACCGCCAGCGCGCCGTCCTCGACCGCGTAAGCAGTGGCGTCGGCATGGCTGCCCTCGGCCAGCGGAACGCTCTCGTCCAGGAACTTGCGCGCCCAGGCAATCACCTGCGCGCCGCGGGCGGCGTCATAGCCGCCGGCCGCCGGGGTGCCGGGAATGGCGTCGGTGCCGTACAGCGCATCGTACAGGCTGCCCCAGCGCGCGTTGGCGGCGTTCAGGGCATAGCGGGCGTTGGTGATCGGCACCACCAGCTGCGGGCCGGCGAGATAGGCGATTTCCGGATCGACGTTGCCGGTGCCGACGGCGAAGTCGCCGCCCTCCGGCACCAGATAGCCGATCTCGCGCAGGAAGGACTCATATTCGGCCTGATCGAAGAGCTTGCCGCGGCGGGCGACATGCCACGCGTCGATCTGAGCCTGCAGGCTGTCGCGCTTGTCGAGCAGAGCCTTGTTGCGCGGCGCCAGCTCGTGCAGGAGCTGGTCAAGGCCGGTCCAGAGACGGTCGGCGTCGACACCGGTCCCCGGCAGCGCCTCGTCATTGATGAAGTCGTACAGCGGTTGGGCGATTTCGAGGCCGCCACGGCGGATCCAGTTGCTCATCTCGTTGCGTGTCCCATTCTCTTGCGCTCGGTTCGCAGACTCCTCTCCGGGAGTCTTGGTTCATCGGTTATCGCGTCTCAAGCGCGAGCCGGTCAACACAATGTCGCACCGCAGCGTATGGAGAAATGGTAGCAGGCGGCCTATCCCGGTCAGGCCAGCAGATTCAGCGCCGCGGCCGGCTGGGCGGCCGGATCGGCGGCCGATGGCAGGACCGGCATCTCCGTGCTCTCCGCATCGCCACCGCCGAGCAGTCCGGCCGCGCCAAGGGCGTCGCTGGACCCGAACGCCGCGGCGCGCAGGGCGTTGACCTCCTTCTGTGCCGCTTCCACCATCCTGTCGTCGGCCTTGAAACCCTCCCGCCGCTCGCGCCGCCGCTTTTCGGACTCGTCGAGCATGTTGGCGGCCTTGGCCTCGCCGATGATGCGCTTGGAGGTGGCGAGCACCCCTTCCACCCGCTGGCCGAAACTGTCGGCCTCGCGATAGCGCGACATCTTCATGGCGTTGTCTGCCATCAGCTGCTGGATCATCGCGCTACGGCCGCCGGTCCCGGTCGTCGTGGCGGATGCCGGGTCGACCCCGGCCAGCCAGCCCCCGCCCAAGCCGGACAGCACGTCCTCCACCAGCCGGGCGATGTCGTCGGACAGCTTGCCGTCCTGTCCCGCCGCACCCGTCCCGGAGTCCACCCCAGCGCCCACTGTCGAATCCGCCGCCGCTCCGGCATCCGCCGCCATCAGGTCGGCGGCACTCTCAGCGGAGGCCCCCTCCCCCGTCGAGATGCCGATGGTCAGCGTCACCTCGGTCTGCTGCAGGGTCAGGCTGGTGGTGCTGCGGGTGATCGTCGTTTCCGACGACAGCATCGAGCCACCGGTGGCGGCGCTCGCATCGCCCGGAAGCCCCATTTCCGCCGCGGCCTTGATGCCAGCGCCATATTCCTTGGCGGCGCGCCCAGCCTCGCGCGCCAGCAGCGCCGCCTCCCGCGCCAGGGACGCCAGCTTCTGCGGATCGCCCTGGGCGAAGCGCATGGCGAGCTTCAGTTGCTCGATCTTGCGTTCGACCTGTTCCAGCCGGGCAGCGGCAGCCTCCTTGGGTCCGCCGACCCGCCTCGCCTCCTCCAGCGCCGCCCGGGCGGAGGCGTGGTCGCTCTGCCATTTGGCGAGGGGCTGGGTCAGCGCCTGCGCCCGCTCCGCCTTCTGGGCGAGCTGCCCCTGGGCGTCCTTCGCCTGAAGGTCCTTTTCCCAAGGCTTTTTCGCCTGCTGAAGCCGAAAAAGCCCGGCCTGTCCGTCGGCCACCACGCTGAAAATGCTCATGCCGCCACCCTCCGGCCGGGCCGCACCAGGATATTCCCGGCAAAGTTTAGCACATTCGTAGCAACTGTCCATTTCGCGCGGCGCGTGCGTGGAACCCCGAAGGCTTGGCTGGTGTTTCCCTTCCCGACACCCGATTCCGCAACGGGCGGTTTGATGCCGCAGGGCGCGGAGCCGCGGAATACCGGAATCCCCGAGGAGGAAAGACAAGATGCCGAACCGCGACATGACCGGCACCGGCGGACCGAACCCGACCGGCTCCACCACCGGAAGTTCCACCACCGGAAGTTCGCAGACTGGAAATTTCGCCGCCGGCAGCTCCACCACGGGCAACAGCACGTCGAGCGGACGCAGCGGCGTCGAAGAGATGAAGAAGACCGTCAACCGCGCCGCCGACGACGCGATGGCCACCGGGCGGGAGACGCTGGGCAATGCCCAGGGGCGCATCCGCTCGCTGCTGGAACAGCAGACCGGCCGCGCCGCGGACCAGCTGGGCGGGGTCGCCAACGCCCTGCACAAGGCCGCCGAGCAGTTGAATGAGGAGAATGGCGGCGTGGTCGCCGATTACGCCGAGCAGGCGGCCAGCCGCGTCGAGCGGGTCGCCGACATGCTGCGCGACGCCAATGTCGACGACATCGTCGGCGAGGTCGAGGGCTTTGCCCGCCGCCAGCCCGAGGTGTTCATCGGCGCCGCCTTCGCCGTCGGCTTCCTCGCCGCGCGCTTCATCAAAAGCTCCGGCGAGCGGCGGATGCACCGCGCCTCGATCTCCCGGCAAGGCAATGCGCACCCGTCGCAGTCCGTGCGCACCGCGCGTGGTTCGGCCTACGACACCGGCCGCGACATGAACCGCGACATGGGACGCGGCTCCAGCCCGGGCCGCGGCATGGCGGGCGGCATCGCCGAGTCCGTCAGCCGCTCCACCCCGTCGCGCAGCGCCGACACACCGACGACCGGGTCCTCCGCCGTCAACACCGGCAGCTTGGCCGGCCGCATGGAATCGGAGCGCGCATCCGAGCGCCTGGGTGAGCCGAAGCCGGCCGCCGGCCGCATCGGTATGCCTCTCTCCACCGCCCCGGCCTCCGTCACCGGCCGCGGCACCGGGTCCTCGCCCGACACGGCGCTCGGCACCAGCACCATCAGCACCCCGGGCGGCACGTCGGGCGGCATGTCGGGAACGACCGGCAGCGCCGGCAGCGCCATGAACTCCGGCACCGCCGGCGTCGGTGGGACCGGCAACAGCACCGGCACCAGCGGCACCCAGGGCGGGGCCGCCGGGAGCACCTCCTCCACCTCCAAGCCGCAGGGACAGCGTCCATGAGCGCCGCCGAGAACCGCTATGACGAGCCGCGGGATCCGCGGCAGGACCGGCCGCTCGCCGGCCTGTTCGCCGATCTCGCCCGCGAATCCGCCAACCTTGCCCGATCCGAGATCGCGTTGGCGAAGGCCGAGCTGACCGACAAGGCCTCCGAGGCGGCCGGCGGCGTGGCCTTCATCGCCGTCGGTGGACTGGTCGCCTTCGCCGGCGTCCTGTTCCTGCTTCTCTCCGCGGTTCTCGGCCTGGCCAACGTTCTGGCCCCGTGGCTGTCCGCGCTGATCGTCGGCGTGGCGGTACTGCTGGTTGGCGGCATCCTGGCCTATGTCGGCAAGAACCGGCTGAGCCCCGCCAACCTCCGCCCCCGCCGCACGATCAACACGCTGGACGAGGACAAGCGCTGGGCGAAATCCCAGCTTGCCCGCTGAGGGGCCGGCCGATGGCGGACGACGATCGTCAATCGAAGGACCTCGACGCCCTGGAGGGCGACATCCGCGCCAGCCGCGCGCGCATCGGCGGCACCGTCGAGGCGCTGCGCGACCGCAGCTCCCGTCTGCGCGACAGACTGACGCGGTGGTCTCCCCAATCCCTGATGGAGAATTCCATGAAGCACACCTATTCGCCGTCGACGCCGGACACCCCGTCCCAGCGTTCCCACCTGCACCAGTCCGACCGCTACGAGAGTGGCCAGACCGTCCATTACCGGCAGTCGCAGTCCCACTCGTCGGGATCGATGCTCAGCAGCGTGACCAGCAATCCGATCCCGCTGGCCCTGGTCGGCATCGGGCTCGGCTGGCTGGCGCTGTCGAGCACCGGCTACGACCGCCGCATCGCCCGGTCCAGCACCGTCCGCAACGCCCGCCACCGCATGGGCGATGCCGTGGATTACGCCCGCGAGTCGCTGAGCGGCGCCACCGACAGCGCCCGCCACGCCGCCAGTTCGGCCTACGACAGCGCGTCGGGGACCGTCAGCGGCATGATGGGCGGGTCGGACGGCGACCACACGTCGGGCCGGGGTGATGTCCGCGGCGACATCCACGGCCAGCGGCAGTCGCAGAGCTACGCCAGCCGCGGCATGTCGCGCCTGTCCTCCATGGCGCCGTCGCGCGACCACCTGCGCCACCGCGCGCATGACATGTCGACCGGCTTCTGGGACCTCGTGGAGGATCATCCCATCGTTGCCGGCGCCATGGGCGTGGCGCTGGGCGCGGCCATCGGCGCCGCCCTGCCGGGCACCCGCTACGAGAAGCAGTGGGTCGGCGACTATGCCGACGAGGCGACCGAGCGCGCCAAGGCCATCGCCATGGACGCGCTGGACCGCGGCACCCGCGCCGCCCAGGCCGCTGCCGATACCGTGGTCGAGTCGGCGAAGGAAGACCTGCACGACGTCGTGTCGGAAGCCACCGACGCCGCCCGCGCGGAAGTGAAGAAGCCGGGCTGACCTTCTACCCCGGGCTTCACCGGACCAACCCCGCGCCGCCCCCGGCGCGGGGTTTTCCGCATTCGGGGGGCTGCGCCTCTCCGCGACAAACCGTCACACCGCCACGGGAAAGCTGTAGCATCGCTGTAGCGTGGCGGCGGGAGCGGCGCTATAACCAAGTGGCGCTGACGGGTATTGCCGGCGCATCAGCCATGCACGCTCGCCAAACCGGCAGAAACCCTGCACTTTAATCGACAAACGCCCCTTGCCCCCCGGAGCAATCAGGACTAAATTGGTCCTGTATTCGAAACCGGGGTGAAACGGGGTGCGGGCATGATCCGGCTGAGCAAGCTGACCGACTATGCCATCGTCGTGCTGAGCGAGATGGCGCGCCAGGTCGGCACGGTCCACACCGTCGCCCATCTTGCCGACCGCACCGGCGTTCCCGCACCCACCGTCGCCAAGCTGATGAAGGCGATGACGCCGGCGGGGCTCACCACCTCGCAGCGCGGCGCCGCCGGCGGTTATGCGCTGAGCCGGGCGGCCGATGCAATCTCCATCGCGGAAATCATCACGGCGCTCGACGGTCCCATCGCACTGACCGCCTGCGTCGACGGTGCCGACAGCCAATGCGGGGTGGAGCAACTTTGCCCCATGCGCGGCGGTTGGGAAAAGGTGAACCGCGCCATTCGCGGCGCGCTGGAGGAGGTGACGCTGGCCGACATGATGGTCCCGATCACCTTCCCGGCCCCGGCAGCCGCAACGAACTCCACAGCCGCCCAGCCGGCCCGCCCTGCGCACTGAACGGCGCGCACCGAACAGAATTCTTGAGAAGGACGAGGCAAAGCCATGGCCGCCCAACCGGAAACCGTCGAGCAGGTCCGCGCCGTCACGGAGCAGAAGTACAAGTACGGCTTCACGACCGACATCGAATCCGACGTCGCGCCGAAGGGCCTGAACGAGGACATCGTCCGCTTCATCTCCGCCAAGAAGGAGGAGCCGGAGTGGCTGCTGGACTGGCGCCTGAAGGCTTTCCGCGTCTGGCAGACGATGGAGGAGCCGCAATGGGCCGCCGTCAGCTTCCCGCCGATCGACTATCAGGACGCGCATTACTATGCCGCGCCGAAGAAGAAGGCCGGGCCGAAGTCGCTGGAAGAGGTCGATCCGGAGCTGCTGAAGACCTACGAGAAGCTGGGCATCCCGCTGCGTGAGCAGGAGATCCTGGCCGGCGTCGAAGGGTCGGAGGGCAAGAGCCCGGCCATCGCCGTCGACGCCGTGTTCGACAGCGTGTCGGTCGCCACCACCTTCAAGGCGAAGCTGGAGGAGATGGGCATCATCTTCTGCGCGATCTCCGAGGCGGTGCAGAAGCACCCGGATCTCGTGAAGAAGTATCTCGGCTCGGTGGTGCCCTACACCGACAACTATTACGCCACGCTGAACTGCGCGGTCTTCACCGACGGCAGCTTCGTCTACATTCCCAAGGGCGTGCGCTGCCCGATGGAGCTGTCGACCTACTTCCGCATCAACCAGG
>NZ_CAMLJP010000170.1 GCF_946480385.1 uncultured Azospirillum sp. | reverse complement strand
CCCTTGCCGGCCTCCCCGGCGCGGGCGGCCTCGATGGTGGCGTTCAGCGCCAGCAAATTGGTCTGCTTGGCGATGGCGTGGATCAACGTCACCACCGCCGACACCCGGTCGGACGCCTGGACCAGCCCCGCCACCTGCTCCGTCGCCCGCGATGCCCGGCGCGACGCTTCGTCGGCGATGGATTGCGAATGCTGGGCCTGGACCGAGATCTCGCGGATCGACGCCACCAGTTCGTCCACCGCTGCGGCCATGCCGTCGACCGAGGCGTTCACCGCCGCGGCGTTGCCGGCGGCTTGCCGGCTGACCTCCCCGTTCTGCTCCGCCACGTCGGCAAGGTTGCGGGTTGCGGTGCCCATGCCGTCGGTGGTGCGCAGCACCTCGCCCAGCACGCTGCCGACGCGCCGTTCGAAATCGTCGGCGACAGCGGCGATGGCGGCATGCCGCTCCGCCTCGGCCTGCCGGCACAACGCGACCTGTTCGGCCTCCAGCCGCTGCTTGGCGGCGCCCTGCTCCTTGAAGACCTGGACGGCTTCGGCCATGCGGCCGATCTCGTCGCGGCGGTCGAGCGAGGGCACATCGACCGCGCCGTCGCCGGCCGCCAGCCTGGTCATCACCCCGGTCAGGCGGACGATGGGCCGGGTGGCGCTGCGCACCATCAGGAACAGCACGCCGCACAGCGCCACCAGCGCCGCCAGCCCGCCACCGGCCAGCAGCCAAGCCCGCTCCGCCGCCTGCCGTTCGGCGCGGCGGGGCGACAAGTGGATCTCCACCGTGCCGAGCGTATCGACACGCGCACCGGTCTTGCGCCGGATGTCGGCGCGGCGGACCAGCACCGACGGGTCGCCGTCCGACACGTCGCCGCTTTTGGCGAAGAGCTGTCCCTTGGGGTCGAGCACCCGGCTGCCGAGATAATCGGGATCGTTGGACAGAGCCGCCAGCTGCGCCGCGGCGGATTCGGCATCGACGTTCCACAGCGGCTCCGCCAGCCCGCCAGCGATGACGCGGACGGTAACGGCGGCCCGGTCCTCCAACGCGGTGCGGGCATCCTCGCGGTTGACGGTGACGACGGCGGCTATACCGGTCGCGCTGATGACCGTGACCATCAGGGCGATGGGAACGACGACACGCATGGCAAGGGTACGGCCCACACGCTGCAGCATCGGGAGACCTCCATTGTCGGTGACGGAAAGCGGCGGGATCAGTCCCAGCCGGTGACGGCGCCGCCGATCAGGTTGAAGCCGAGCAACCGGCCGCTGTCGTACAGCGCGAAGCCGCCGGCCGATTGCAGCAGCGCCGGCAGGCCGTCCACCATCTCGCGATGACGGGCCTGGATGCGGCCGGCTTCCGCCGCATCGACGGCGGTAAAGCGCAGCCGTTCGCCCGGCCGCATCTGCGCCAGCGCCGCGACGTCCGGCCCGACGACGCAGGCGATCTTGGGATAGCCGCCGGTGGTCTGGCGGTCGGCCAGCAGCACGATGGGTCGCCCGGTCCCCGGCACCTGCACGGCGCCCAGCGGAATGCCATCCGAGGTGATGTTGAAGCCGCGCGCATGCTCGATCAACGGGCCGTCCATTCGGCAGCCCATGCGGTCGGCCTCGTGGCTGACGGTGTAGTCCTCTTCCAGAAAGGCTTCGATCCCGGCCGGGGTGAAGTAATCCTGCTGCGGACCCAGCATGACGCGCAGCCGCCCGCCGCGTGCCGGCAGCAGTGATGGGTCGAGGCAGCGCTCTCCCCTGTCCGCCGCCTGATCCAGGGCCAGCGGCAGACGGTCGCCGGCCTTCAGCGCACCGCCGTCCAACCCGCCCATACGGCTCCGTATGTGGGTGGCGACGCTGCCCAGCACCGGCTGAAGGGCGAAGCCGCCCTCCACCGCCCAATAGCCGCGCATGCCGCTGCGCAAGGCGCCGATGCGCAGGGCCTGCCCATCGGTCAGGCGCAGGCTGGTCCAGGCCGGGGCCGGTTCGCCATCGACCGTCAGTTCGGCGTCGGCGGCGACGGCGACGCGCACCGGCCCGCCTTCCACGACGATGCTGTCGCCGCTGAGGGTGAACTCCACCGCCCCCTCGCCAGGCCGGTTGCTGACAAGGGCGTTGGCGACGGCATGCAACAGCGGATCGGCCGCCCCGGCGACCGAGACGCCATAGCGCTGATACCCGGTCCGCCCACGATCCTGCAGGGTGGAGCTGGGACCTGCGGTCACGACACGCAGATGGCTGGTCATGCGGCGGCTCCCTGCAGCAGGGCGGTGGGTGCGGTCACCGTCTCGCAGTCGGGCAGGTAGCCGCTTATCCCCTCCAGACGGTCGAACTCGGCGGCGCTGATCGCGGTGAAGCGGATGCGGTCGCCCGGCGCCAACAGGAAGGGCGGCTCTCGTTTAAGATCGAAGGTTCGCGCCGGGGTGCGGCCCAGCAGGTGCCAGCCGCTGGGCATCGCGATGGGGGAGATCGCCGCCTGCGCCCCGCCCTGCATGACGCTGCCCGCCGGGGTGACCATGCGCGGATTCTCGCGCCGTGGCTGGTGCAGCAGCTCCGGCAATCCGCCGAGATAGGCGAAGCCGGGAGAGAAGCCCAGCATATAGACGCGGTAGTCGGCGGTGCAGTGCAGCCGCACCACCTCCTCCGCGCTCAATCCCGACCGGCGCGCCACCTCGTCCAGATCCTCGCCATGGCCACCGCCGAAACAGACCGGCACGATCCAGCGCAGCTGCGGTTCCGCCGCCGCCTGGGTCAACTCCGCCGCCAGTCCCAGCAGCGCTTGCCCCAGCGGCTCCGCCGCCGTCACCGCCGGGTCGAATTGCACCAGGAGAGAGCGGTATGTCGGTACCGTCTCCACGATACCGGGAAGGCCGGCGTCGGCGATGCGGCGGTCCAGCCGGTGGACGGCGGCGTTCAGGTTCTGGGCGATGCCGTCGCCCAACTCGACGATCAGGGCGCTGTCGCCGGCCGCCCGCAGAACGGGGGCCGGAAACGATGTGGTCACGCTCATGGCGGCTTCTCGGAATCTGGTCGAAGGGAAAGCGCCCTGCGGTTAGCGGGCGTATTTGTCCAGGATCTGCTGATAGGCGCCGCTGGCCTTCATCGCCGCGACGCCCTTGTCGAAGTCGTCACGCAGCTTGCTGGTGTCGCGCGCCTTGGTGAAGGCGATGTAGCTCGGGATCTCCTGCACCGCCGGGGTCAGCTCCTTCACCTTGTCCAAGGCACCCGCCTGCTTCAGGAAATACTGCGCGACATAGCGGTTGCTGGGCATCACATCGAAGCGGCCGGACACCAGCTTCTTCACGTTGGTGTCGCTGTCGTTCGACTTCTCCACCGCCGGCAGCACGCCGGTCTTGATCGCGTCGTCGAGGATCGGGCCATAGCTGATCTGGTTGACCACGCCGAACTTGCGGTCGGCCAGCTTGGACAGGTCGCCGTCGAAGCTGACCGGGCTGTCCTTGGCGACGAACAGCGACACCACCTGCGGCACCAGCACCTGGGTGGAGTAGGTCAGGAACTGCTCGCGCTCCGGCGTCTTGTAGGCGGTGAAGATGGCGTCCGCCCCGCCCTCGCGCACGGTGTCGAGCGCACGCGCCCACGGCATGATCTCGACCGACACGCTGTGGCCGGAAGCCTTCATCGCCTCCGTCACGATGTCATAGGCGATGCCGGCCGGCTTGCCGCCGTCGTCATAGATCAGCGGCGGAAAGCTGAGCGCCACCATGCGCAGTTGGTCGGCCGAAGCCGGTCCCGCAACGGCCAGCAGGCCGGCGGCGAGAATGGACGTGGACAGCAGGCGGGAGGGAAACGGACGCGGCATCGGGCAAGCCTCCACTGTTGCCGCGCGAGGCGGAGTGCCCGCGCAGCGGCCGGTGTTGCTGGAATTTGTAAGGGGAAGACGGAGCGGTCAGAGCACCGACAGGTGCGTGTTCAGCAGGTCGGTGATCAGCATGGCGCCGGGGCTGTGGGTGATGGCGATCGGCGGACGGGCGTTGCGGATCGCGACCTGTGGCGTCACCCCGCAGGCCCAGAAGACCGGCACTTCGCCGGGCTCGATGGGAACCGCCTCGCCATGTTCGGGATCGGCAATGTCACGGATGCCGATGGCGGCCGGATCGCCGAAATGCACCGGCGCGCCATGCACCGACGGAAAACGCGAGGTGATCTGGATGGCGCGGATGGCATCCTTCGGCACCATCGGCCGCATCGACACCACCATGTTGCCGCGGAACCGGCCGGCGGGCGTGCAGGCGATGTTGGTCTCGTACATCGGCACATTGCGGTTCATCGCGATGTGCCGCACCGGCAACCCGTCGGCCAGCAGCGCCTCCTCGAAGGAGAAGGAGCAGCCGATCAGGAAGGCGACGAAATCATCCTGCCAAAGGTCGGTGATGTCGGTCGGCCCGTCCATCAGCACGCCGTCGCGATAGACGCGGTAGCGCGGCACGTCGGTGCGGATGTCGATGTCGTGGCCCAGCGTCGGCAAGCGCGGGTCGCCGACCTCCGAAACCGCCAACAGCGGGCAGGGCCGCGGGTTCGCCTGGCAGAAGCGCAGGAAGTCGCCGGCCCAATCCGCCGGCAGGATGGCAAGATTGGCCTGGACATGGCCGGGGGCGAGGCCGGCGGTCTGGCCGCTGACGGCGCCGCTGCGGATGCGCAGGCGTTCGGCGGCGGCGGTGAGGAAGGGTCTGGTCATGGGGATGGTCCGGAAAAGGGTAGAGAGGGATGGCGGTCGTGGACGGAATGGCGCTCACATGCCCAGATACGCCTGCCGCACCTCGTCGTTGCCCAGCAGGTCCTGGCCGCTGCCTTCCATCACGACGCGGCCGGTCTGAATGACATAGCCGCGGTCGGCGATCTCCAGCGCGCGGTGGACGTTCTGTTCGACCAGCAGCACCGTGATGCCGCGCCGGCGGATCAGCTGGATGGTCTCGAAGATGCGGGTCACCAGCTTGGGCGCGACGCCCCAGGATGGCTCGTCCAGCATCAGCAGATCCGGCTGGCTCATCAGCCCGCGGCACATCGCCAGCATCTGCTGTTCGCCGCCGGACAGGGTGCCGGCCTGCTGTTTCCGCCGCTCGCCCAGCACGGTGAAGGTGTCGTAGGCGAACTGGAGCGTTTCCTCGCGTTTCTCCGCATCGCTGGTGGTGAAGCCGCCCAGCATCAGGTTCTGTTCCACCGTCAGCCGCGGGAACAAGCGGCGGCCTTCCGGCACCAGCACCAGCCCGCGCTTCACCCGCTCATGGGCGGGCACGGATGAAATGTCCTGGCCCTTCAGCAGGACTGACCCGCCATCGAGAGCGTTCAGCCCGGCGACGGCGCGCAGCGTGGTGGACTTGCCGTTGCCGTTGCCGCCGACCAGCGCGACGATCTCGCCCCGGTTCAAGGTCAGGCTGATGTCGCGGATGGCCGGAACCCGGCGGTAGCTGGATTGGATGTTGCGGACCTGCAGCATCGCCTCGCCCGCCGGTGCGACGACCACTGGGCGGACGGGTTCGGACAGCGTCGGTTGGAGCATCGTCTCACTCCCCCAGATAGGCGGCGATCACCGCCGGGTTCTCAGCGATCTCGGCCGGTGTGCCGTCGGCGATCTTGGCACCATAATCCAGCACAAGCATCCGGTGGGCGATGGGCATGATGCCCTCCATCACATGTTCGACGATGATGCTGGCGATGCCACGCTGGTGGATGCGGTGGACCAGGGCCGAGGCCTCGCGTACTTCGGTCGGGTTCAGGCCGGCCATCACCTCGTCCAGCAGGATCAGCTTGGGTTCGGTGGCGAGCGCACGGGCGACCTCCAGCCGCTTCTGCTCCGACACCGTCAGGTCGGACGCCGGGGTGTCCGCCCGATGCGACAGGCCGACGAAGGCCAACTCCTCCTCCGCCCGGTCGCGGGCTTCGGCCACCCGCTTGTTGCGCAGCATGGCGCCGACCATCACGTTCTCCAGCGCGGTCATCGACTGGAAGACGCGGACGATCTGGAAGGTGCGGGCGATCCCCAGCGCCGCCGCGGCCTCCGGCGTCGAGCCGGTGATGTCGTGCCCTTCGAAGGCGATGCGGCCGGTGGTGGGGGTGTGGAAACCGGCGAGGCAGTTGAACAGCGTGGTCTTGCCGGCACCGTTCGGGCCGATCAGTCCGATGATCTCGCCATGATGGACGACGAAGCTGATGTCCCGGTTGGCGATCAGTCCGTCGAAGGCCTTGCCCAGGCCGTCCACGGCAAGCAGGGGAGCGGTGTTCATGGGCGGACCTCCATCTTCTCGGCCTTCACCGCATCATGCTTCGCCCCCGGAAGGTGGCGGCCCAGGCAGCGATGCAAGTCGCCCAGCAGGCCCAGCACGCCGGACGGGCTAAACACGGCGACCAGGATGATCATGGCGGCGTAGATGATCATGTCGGTGCCGGAGCCGGTGCTGCCGAATAGGGTGCGGCTGTATTCCTCGATGGTGATGAGGATGACGGCGCCCAGCACCGGACCGGTCAGCCGGCCCACACCGCCCAGGATGGCGATCAGCGCGATCTTGATCGAGATGGTCGTCGCAAACACGGAACCCGGATCGATGAACATCTCCTTCTGGGCGTAGAAGCTACCGCCCATCGCGGTCAGGAACGCCGACACCGACAGCGCGATCAGCTTGTAGCGGGTCAGGCTGACGCCGAGCGCGCGGGCAGCCTCCGGCTCGTCCTTGATGGCGCGGAAATAATAGCCGATGTGGCTGCGCTCGATCGCCCAGGACACCAGGATGGTCAGCACCAGCAGACCGAGGATGATGTAGTAGTAGGGCAGCTTGGACAGGAAGATCAGCCAGCCCCAGCCGCTGCGATCCATCGGCAGGTAGAGGCCGACGGCGCCCTCCAGGAAGTCGCTGTTGGTGACCAGGATCTGCATGATCTCCGCCACCGCGATGGTCGCCATGGCGAAATAATGCCCCTTCAGCCGGAAGCAGGGCCAGCCCATGACCAGCGCGAACAGGGTGGCCAGCAGCCCGCCGGCCAGGGCGCCGATCCAGGGCGTCAGCCCCAGCGTCGTCAGCAGCATGGTCGAGGTGTAGGCACCGATGCCGTAGAACACCGCATGGCCGAGCGAGACCTGACCGGCATAACCACCGACGATGTTCCAGGCGACACCCATCTGGGCTCCCATCAGGATCAGGATCAGGAAATTCTGCTGCGACGGTTCGGTGATCGCCAGCGGCAGCACGGCGGCAAGCGCCAGCAGGGCGCCGGTGCCCATTGCTTTGCGCGAGAAGTTGGTTCCGGTCGTCATCAGGCTTTCCCCAGCAGGCCGCGCGGACGCACCAGCAGCACGACCAGCAGCAGCGACAGCACGATGGCGGTCTTGTATTCCGGGCCGATCAGGAAGCCGCCCAGCACCTCGATCAGGCCGACGATGATGCCGGCCAGGAAGGCGCCGGTGACGCTGCCGAAGCCGCCCAGCACGACCACCACGAAGGCGATCAGGATGAAGTTCGACCCCACCTCCGGGAAGATCGGGAAGAAGGTGGCGATCAGCCCGCCGGCCAGACCGGCGCAGGCGGCGCCGATACCCCAGGCAAGGGCGAACATCTTCTGCCCGTCGATGCCCATCAGGGTCGCCGCCTCACGGTCGATGGCGGTGGCCTCCAGCGCGGTACCGAGCCGGGTGCGGTGCAGGAACATCCACAGCGCGCCGGTGACGCCGACCGCACCCAGCGCTGCCACGAACTGCGGCAGGCCGAACTGGACGGGGCCAAGAGCGATGTTGCCGCTGACCAGGCTGTGCGGGATCAGCCGGTGGTCCGGCTTCCAGAAGAACTGGGCCAGACCGCGCAGCAGGATCATCAGGCCAAAGGTCGCAAAGATCTGCGACAGCATCGGCGCCTTCAGGATACGACGGATCACCGTCTGGTAGACGATGACGCCCACCGCGAACAGCAGCAGAGCGGTCAGGGGAAGTGCCACGATGGGGTCGATGGCGAAGAGGGCGAAGGCCCAGAAGCTGGCATACATGCCCAGCATCAGGAATTCGCCATGGGCGAAATTGACGATGTCCATCACGCCGAAGATCAGCGTCAAGCCCACCGCAACCAGGGCATAGATCAGCCCGATCAGCAGGCCCGAGACGAGCACTTGGATGAGAATGTCTGCGGTCATTGCCGCGCCCCTTTTGCGGTCAGGGTGGGCCGGAGGAGC
>NZ_CAMLJP010000169.1 GCF_946480385.1 uncultured Azospirillum sp. | reverse complement strand
CGGCGACACCACGGCGAAGCTGCTGCCGTCGTTCTTCGGGCGCAGCACGGTCAGCGGCGAGCCGACCACCAGGAAATGGATGATCTCGGCGATGTTGGTGGCGTGGTCGCCGATGCGCTCCAGATTCTTCGCCATGAACAGCAGATGCGTGCAGGGCGTGATGTTGCGCGGATCCTCCATCATATAGGTCAGGACCTCGCGGAACAGGCTGGTGTAGAGGTCGTCCAGTTCCTCGTCGCGTTCCCAGGCGGCGATGGCCTTGTCGACGTCGCGCTCGATGTAGGCGTCCAGCACCTCCTTCAGGATGGTCTCGACCAGCCGGCCCATGCGCGGGATGCCGGCGGCCGGCCGCACCACCGGCACCTGGGCCAGAGCCAGCGACCGCTTGGCGATGTTGGCGGAATAGTCGCCGATCCGCTCCAGATCGGCGGAGACCTTCAGGGCGGAGACGATCTCGCGCAGGTCCTGCGCCATCGGCTGGCGCAGCGCCAGCAGCCGCACCGCCTCCGCGTCGATGTCGCGTTCATAGGCGTCGAGCCGGGCATCGGCCTGCATCACCTGCGAGGCGAGCCCGACGTCGCGGCGGGTCACCGCCTTCACCGCGGCTTCGACCTGCGCCTCCGCCACGCCGCCCATCTGGGTGACGAGGTTGGACAGGCGCTGCAATTCCTGCGCGAAGGAGCGGACGATGTGTTCAGTGCCCATGTTCGGTCGCGACGCTCCAATGATGTGCGTTCCGCTCGCCACAGCCCGGAAGGCCGCCACGCGCGGGACGTGTATATTAGCCTGTGGTCATGACGCCGCCATGGCGGGTTTATTTCACTTCCTTGACAATTGCGTGTCGGTGGAGCGGCCCGGCTTTATTGGTGGCCCGCCCGTGACCTTGCCCGCAGGCGACGTATTGGATTTGAAGTAACTCGGTAACTTCGCTAAAGGGTACGGAGCCGTATTGAAACCGTCCGCATGGGGTCCAGTCCCCCTGCACTGACCGGGAGGCCGTTTTTCATGTCCGTCGCGTTCCAGATGCCGCTTCGCGCCATTGCCGCAGGGTCCCTGCTTCTGCTGGCCGCCTCGCCGCTGGCGCTCGCCGCCGATCCGGCGCCGGCCGCAGGCGCTCCCACCGCATTGGTTGAGGATGTGTCCGACGGCGTCGACGGCGTGCAGCCGATGGATTACCTGGCGGCGGGCCGCACCGTGGCGCTGAAGGCCGGCCAGACGCTGACGCTGAGCTATCTGGAATCCTGCGTGAACGAGACGATCACCGGTGGTTCGGTGACGGTGGGCGCCCGCGAGTCGGCGGTGGAGGGCGGCAGCGTCGACCGCCACACGCTGCCCTGCGACGGCGGCAAGCTGCTGCTGGCCTCCAACGAGGCGGGCAAGGCGGGGGTGACCGTCTTCCGCAGCGCACCCATCGCCCTGCCGGGCATGAAGGCCCCGCTGCCCAAGCCGGACCTGACCCTGTTCAAGACCCATCCGGTGCTGATCCTGTCGGCACCCGGCCCCGTCACCATCGACCGTCTGGACGTGCAGGGCATCGCGCTGACCACGGTCAATGTGCCCGGCACCACGCTGGACACCGCGAAGAAGGGCAGCGGACTGGAGCCGGGCGGCCTCTACAAGGTTTCCGCAGGGCAGAAGTCCTTCATCGTGAAGATCGACGAGAAGGCCGCGGCCGGCGGCGGTCCGGCGCTCGGCCGCCTGATCCGCTTCTGAGCGGCGGGCGCGACCGTTGAAGAGGATGAGGCTGCCCCGGCGCGTCCGGCTGGTCCTGCTCGGTGCGGTGGCGCCGGTCGTGGCATCATTTCTGGTGCTGGCGGCCTCGTCCTCGTTGCAGGGGCCGTCGATCGACAGCCTCTATTGGCTGCGGGAGCGGCTGCATGGCCCCCGGCCGGCCCCCGACCCATCGCCGGTGGTGGTGGTGGGCATCGACGAGGAGACCTATCGCCGCCCGCCCTTCGCCGGAACGCCACAGGCGCTGTGGGGGCCACGGCTGGGCACCGTGCTCGGCGCCATGCTGGACGGCGGGGTGGCGGCCATCGGCCTCGACCTCGTCCACCCGACCTCGGTCGAGACGCTGATCCCCGGATTCGAGCGCGATTACCTGCTGACCCTGCGTCGCGGCGGCAAGGAGGGGCGGCTGGTGCTGGCCAAGGTGCAGCATCAGAGCGATCCGCTGATGCCCTACCGCGGCTATATGATCGCCGCCGGGGTGAATAATGTCCGCTCGGTCAATCTGGTCGAGGATCCTGACGGCGTGCTGCGCCGCGTGCCGCTGACGCTGACGGTGGCCGGTCCCGACGGCAAGCCGAAGGCCGAGCCGGGCATGGCGGTGGAGGTGGCCTCGCGCGCGCTGAAGGCGCCGCTGGAACGGGGGGCCGACGGCTCCGCCACGCTGGCCGGCTACCGGATTCAGGGCGGGGAGGGCAACCGGCTGCTGGTCAACCATGCCACTGCGCCCGGCGCCATTCCGACCTATTCGCTGGCCGACCTGTATGCCTGCGCCGAGGCCGGCAAGACCGACTTTTTCGCCAGCCACTTCAAGGGCAGGGCGGTGATGGTCGGCACCGTGCTGGACGTGGAGGACCGCAAGCTGTCCTCCAACCGCTGGGTCACCAAGCCGGAGGGGATGAATCTTCCCGAACGCTGCGCCCTGCCGGTGATGAGCGAGCTGTATGTCGCCGGCCGCACCCGCGACAGCATTCCCGGCGTCTACATCCATGCCGCCGCCATCTCCAACCTGATGGCGCATGACGCGCTGACGGAGGCCGGCCGGCCGGCCGCCGCGGCCCTGGTCCTGCTGCTGGCCGGACTGGCCGCCCTGGTGACGCTGGCGACCCGGCCGCCGGTGGCGGCATTCGGCCTGCTCCTGCTGCTGGCGGGCTGGAGCGGCGTGGCGGTGGAAGCCTTCCAGGGCGGGCTGGTCCTGCCCTACCTGCAGGCGGCGCTGGCGGCGCTGCTGGTCTTCCCGCTGGCGCTGGGCCTGCGCTTCGCCGTGCTGGACCGCGACCAGCGCCACATCCGCAACGCCTTCAAGCTCTATCTGCCGGGATCGCTGATCGACGACATGATCGCGTCGGGCCAGTCCCCCAGCCTGGGCGGCGAGGAGCGCGACCTGTCGATCCTGTTCTGCGACATCGCCGGCTTCACCAAGATGTCGGAGGGGATGGAGCCGGAAGCCCTGGTCGTCGTGCTGAACCGCTATTTCACGGTGATGACCGACATCATCGAGGCGCATGGCGGCTTCGTCGACAAATACATCGGCGACGCGGTGCTGGCGGTGTTCGGCGCCCCCTATGCCATCGACAACCATGCCCGCGCCGCGGTGGCGGCGGCACTGGCGATGCGTCAGGCGATGGAGGACGATCCTACGCTGCTGGCGACGGCCAGCGGGCGTGGCTCCAACCGCATCGGCATCGCCACCGGCCCGGCGCTGATCGGCAACATCGGCTCGCCCCGCCGCTTCAACTACACGGTGATGGGAGACACCGTGAATCTGGCCTCGCGGCTGGAGGGCGCCAACAAATACTACAACACCGCCCTGATGGTGAGTGGCGAGACCATGCGCCACCATGGCGACCCGGAGGACTTCCGCGCGCTCGACATCGTGCAGGTCGTCGGCCGCAGCGAACCGGTCGAGGTGTTCGAACCGCTGTCCGACGCCCGCCGCGCCGATCCGGAGGACCGCGCCCAGCGCGCCGCCTACGCCGCCGCCCTCGACCACTGGCGCGCCGGCCGGTTCGAGGCAGCCGCAGCCGGCTTCCGTGCCCTGGTCGCCACTGACGGTGCCGCCCTGGCGATGCTGCACAAGGCGGAAAAGCGCATCGGCTCGGCGCCCGAGCCGGACTGGGCCGGCGTCACCGCCCTCACCGACAAATAGCCGGACGACGACAAGCCGTGTCCCGAACCGCCATGTCCATCCCCATGCCTCGACGCCTGCATCGGCTCGCCCGCCTGTCCGCCCTGCTGCTGGCCGGGGTCGCCGTTCCGCTGCCGGCGCTGGCCCAGGCGGTGCCGCCGGTTTTGCCGCCCTCGCTCGACCCCAACCGGCTGGAGCAGCGCTTCGAACGGCCGGCCGTGCCGCAATCCTCGCCGGAGATCGAGATGCCGGCGCCGGAAAAGGCGCCGCCGCCCCGCGATGCCGAGCGCATCACTCTGACGCTGAGCGAGGTCCGCATCGACGGCAACAGCGTCTATGACCGCGACAGCCTGTCCACCCTGTGGCGCGACAAGCTGGGCAAGCCGATCACCCTGGCCAACCTCTACGCCATCCGCGACGCCATCACCGCCCGCTACCGCAACGACGGCTATGTGCTGTCGCAGGCGGTGGTGCCGGCCCAGCGCATCCGCGACGGCGTCGTCCGCCTGCAGGTGGTGGAGGGCTATGTCGACGAGGTGGTGGTCCAGGGCGAGGCGACCGACCGGCTCGGCCTGCTGCGGCGGATGGGGGAGAAGATCAAGGCGTCCCGGCCGCTGCGCATGGCGGATATGGAGCGCTATGTCCTGCTGGCCGACGACCTGCCCGGCGTCGCGGTGAAGACGGTGCTGGAGGCGTCGCCGGACACCCCTGGCGCCTCGCGCTTGACGCTGGCGCTGGAGCGCACGCCCTTCAACGGCTTCCTGTCGCTCGACAACCGCGGCACCCGCTCGATCGGTCCGTTCCAGCTGACGGGCGTCGCCAGCGTCGAGGACCAGCTCGGCCTGTTCGAGCGCACCACCGCGCAGGGCATCGTCACCCCGCAGATCCGCGAACTGCGCTTCTTCGACGTTGGACAACTGGTGCCGGTGGATGCCGAAGGCACGACGGTGGAGTATGGCGTCCGCCGCTCCTGGTCGCAGCCCGGCGACAGTGTGCGGCCGCTCGACCTCTACAGCCTGACCACGTCCGGCCGCGTGGCGGTGTCGCATCCCTTCATCCGCAGCCGGACGGAGACGCTGCGCGCCGGCATCAGCTTCACCATCCGCGACAGCCGCACCGACGCGTTGGGCGACAAGCTGTCGCAGGACCGGCTGCGCATCGTCGCCGCCAATGTCTCCTACGATTTCGCCGATGGCTGGGGTGGGTCGAACCTGCTG
Organism: uncultured Azospirillum sp.; assembly: GCF_946480385.1. The sequence goes on along the minus strand of NZ_CAMLJP010000169.1, from coordinate 3,080 downwards.
ACGGCGGAACTGTCCAAGGGCCTGGACATCCTGAACGCCACGGAATCCGGCAGCGCCAACCTGACCCGCAGCGGCGGGCGCAGCGATTTCCGCAAGCTGCTGGTTTCGGCCCAGCGCAACCAGCAGCTGACCGATTCGCTGGTCCTCGCCCTGTCCGGCGAGGCGCAATACAGCCCCGACCAATTGCTGTCGTCGGAGGAATACGGCCTCGGCGGCAAGCAGTATGGCCGTGTCTTCGACCCGTCGGAAATCACCGGCGACAGCGGCTTCGCCGGCCGGGTGGAGCTGCAATACATCCTGCCCGTCCAGGAGGAGGGGCTGGATTACGCGGTCGCCTACGGCTTCGGCGATTATGGTGCGGTCTACAACTACGAGGGCGGCACACGCCACGGCCGCCGGTCCCTCGCCTCGGCCGGCGTCGGCCTGCGGTTTGGCGTGTTTCGGCGCATCGACGCCAGCGTTGAGCTTGCCAAGCCCTTCATCACCACGCCGTTCAGCACGCAGGACCGTGCCCCGCGCGCCTTCTTCACCCTCTCGACGCGGTTCTGACTCTGCGCGTGCCGAAAGCCGCGCGGCGGGCTTGAGAACGCCACCGCGCGGCTGATTCCGGCAGCGCCTTGATCAGATCAGCTCGACCCGCTGGGCGACCGGTGCATCTTCCGACCCGACGGCCAGATAGCGGACGTCCTCGCCGTCGGCGACGATGTCCAGGCCCGACTGGCGCAGGGTCGCACGGTCGAAATAGACGGTCGCGCCGTCTTCCCACGGCTCGATCAGGCCGGACTGGCTGTCCAGATTGTACCAGCGCACCGTACCGTAGGCCATGGTGGCTGGGCCGGTCGGCTCCGCCTGGCGCTCGCGCCGTTCGCGCGGCGGCTTCGGCGGACGGGCGAAGCCCTCGCCGACATCGTCAGGCTGCGCCCCCATGCCGGGGGGCTGGCCCATCGGCTGGGCGGCCGAGGCCGTGGCGCGCGGCGGGCGCTGGTTGCGGGCACGCGGTGCCGGCGGGGTTTCCGGCGGCGTGGCGGAGTGAATGGCGACGACCTGGGGTCCCTTGGCGCCCTGGGCCAGATCGCAGACGACCGTCGTGCCCTCGACCGGGTTGGGCAGGGAGGCGGCGGCCAGGACCGAAGCGTGCAAGAAAGCCTCTCCGGAGCCATCGGCGAGGCGGACGAACCCAAAACCCTTTTCCGGCTTGAACCACTTCACCGTCGCGGTGACGTTCGTCGCGGTGACGTTCTTCAACTCTTCGCTCAAGACAGGTCCCTTTCACGTCCTGTAGCCGGGGAAGGGCGGCCCTGACGCTGAACTGGGCGCGGCACCGCTGTATGACCAAGAACAAGACCCCGGCGGTGACAAGCTTATCATAAAATTCCAGAAAATGGCCAGTGCGGCGATGGCCTGTAACTTTACCGCAAATGTCGGAACCGCGTTTGCATCCGATCCCACCCGCATTGCGCGAGTAGATCGTAGGAATTCAAAATCGCAGTTCATATTCCAGTTTCGCAAACAAAATGGGACAACAACTCTACCAATCTTGGATACGGTATCAGGATACAAATTACCGATCTTGCATTTCCAACCTGTCCGTCAGAGGTACTTAAGCCGTAAATAAATTTTTAACTAAAAAATTCGAACTTTGCCTCCATCAGAACGGAGGAATGACTTATGACGACCACCGACCAGACCGCTTTTTTCGTGTCCACCAAGGGCAATGACAGCTGGTCCGGGCGGCTCGCCGCTCCCAACGCCGCCGGCACCGATGGTCCCTTTGCCAGCCTCGAGAAGGCGCGGGACGCGATGCGGGCGAGTGACATCGACACCACCTATGTTCGTGGCGGCACCTATCGCCTGAACAAGACGCTGACCCTCGACTCCCACGACGACGGCCACAGCTTCCTCGCCTACAAGAGCGAGACGCCGGTGCTGAGCGGCGGGGAGCGGGTGACCGGCTTCACCTATGAGGGCAAGGGGCTTTATTCCGCCAAGCTCTCCTCGGCCAACGGCCTGGACGTCAGCATCGGCGGCGACCGCCAGCATGCGGCGCAGACCGGCGACTTCAACCCGGCCAATGCCGCGACCAGCGGCTGGCATGTGTTGAAGGCCAATTCCAGCGGCGCCAGCAAGACGAGCTTCAACTTCTCGAACGGCGACATCCCCTCGGGCCTGAAGCCCCATGCCGGGTTGGTCGTTCAGACCTTCGACACCGAACGGTTGAAGGACGACATCTCGCATGTGAAGGCGATCGACCAGTATCACCACACGGTGACGCTCGACGACGCGGCCTCCTATGGCCTGCGCACCGGCGGCACCTATCGGGTGATGAACGACGCTTCGCTGATCCGCGACGCCGGTGAATTCGGCTGGCGCGCCAGCGACGGCAAGCTGGTGGTGAAGCCGGAGCATGCCGGCAGCTTCCAGTCGGACGGCGTGGTCGTCGCCCGGCTCGGCACGCTGATCAAGACCAGCAATGCCAGCAACGTCAGCATCGAAGGTCTGACCTTCTCCGACACCCGCTATGACGGCTCGGCGCTGTCGATGCAGGGCGGGCACGGCAACTCGGTCGGCGGCAATCACTTCGTCAATGTCGGGACCGCGGTTTCGCTCGACGGCACCGACAACAGCCGCATTGCCGGCAACCATATGGAGCAGCTTGGCAACAACGGCGTTTCGATGATCCATGCCGCCAACGGCAACCGCATCTACGCCAACACCATCGAGCATATCGGCCAGATCACCAAGGGCGGCGCCGGCATCGGCGCGGTGGGCAGCAGCAACACGCTGGTCAGCCACAACGACATCACCGATGCCCCGCGTTACGGCGTGTCGTTCAAGGAATGGGACGACGGCCAGCTGAACCGCAAGAACATCGTGGAGTTCAACAAGATCCATCATGTCGGGCAGGAAACCGCCGACGGTGGCGGTATCGAGATGCTTGGCCGCTCCGCCCAGAACATGGGCTCGGTCATCCGTGGCAACGAGGTGATCGACACCGGCGGCCTTGCCACGGACATCAAGGGCAACTGGCTGACCGATCACAAGGGCTGGGGCATCTCGCTCGACGATCTGACCAGCGGCGT
>NZ_CAMLJP010000168.1 GCF_946480385.1 uncultured Azospirillum sp. | reverse complement strand
CTTTTCCGTTTGCATGCGGCGCGGGTGTCGGGTATTAGCCCGCCCCGTGTGCCCGACATTCGCCGCGGCATCCCTGTCCCTGCCTGCAACGAGACACGCTGGTCATGCCCGCCGACGCACTGAGCTCCGCCCTGCTTCCCGCCGGACTGCACGACGTGCTGCCGTCCGAAGCGGCGCATGAGGCGGCCGCCGTCGAACGCCTGCTGGCGGAATTCGCCGCGCAGGGCTATCGCCGCGTCGATCCGCCCCTGGTGGAGTTCGAGGAGAACCTGCTCTCCGGCCCCGGCGCGGCGATGTCCAAGCAGACCTTCCGGCTGATGGACCCGCATTCGCAGCGGATGATGGCGGTCCGCGCCGACATCACCCCGCAGATCGCCCGCATCGCCACCACCCGCCTGAAGAACGAGGCCCGGCCGCTGCGCCTGTGCTACGCCGGGCAGGTGCTGCGTGTGAAGGGATCGCAGCTGCGCCCCGAACGCCAGTTCACCCAGGTCGGCGTCGAGCTGATCGGCGCGCTGGAGGCGGAGGCCGACGCCGAGGTGGTGCTGCTGGCCGTCCAGGCGCTGACCGCCATCGGCGTGCCGCACCTGTCGGTCGACCTCTGCGTGCCGACCATGGTGTCGCGCATCTGCGCCGGTCTGGGCCTGGGCGAGGACGAGATCCGTCAGCTGCGCGCCGCGCTCGACCGCAAGGACTCGGCTGCCGTCGCCGCCGTCGGCGGCCCGGCGGCCAAGCTGCTCGAAACGCTGATGGACGCCTCCGGCCCCGCCGACCGCGCCATGCAGGCGCTGGCCGCGCTGCCGCTGCCGGAAGGCGCCGAGAAGGACCGCCGCCGGCTGACCGACACGCTGGCCCTGCTACGCGCGGCGATGCCCGACCTGACGGTGACCATCGATCTGGTGGAACATCGCGGCTTCGAATACCAGACCGGCCTCAGCTTCACGCTGTTCTCCCGCGCCGCGGGGGAACTGGGCCAGGGCGGACGCTACCGCGCCGGCGCCCAGGGCGAGGATCGCGGGGAGCCGGCGACCGGTTTCACGCTGTATATGGATACACTTCTGCGCGCGGTTCCGGCGGCCAAGGCCCCCGGCCGGGTGTATGTGCCGCATGGCAGCGGCTGGGAGACGGCGCGCAGGCTGCGGGCCGACGGATGGGTGACGGTCGCCGGGCTCGCTCCGGTGGCCGATGCGGCCGCGGAAGCCAAACGGCTCCAGTGCGGCCATTGGCTGGCCGGCGGGGACGTCAAGCCGGTCGGATGAGCTTGGGTTTGATAAGCTTGGGTTTAGGGTGAACGGACCCCCACGCCGCGCGGATGGTGCCCTGCGGTGGATCGGGAGGTTGAGCGGTTCCTTTTGAAGTTTTGCGGAGACGAGAGATGGCCAACGTTGCGGTGGTCGGCGCCCAGTGGGGCGACGAGGGCAAGGGCAAGATCGTCGACTGGCTGTCCAGCCGGGCCGATGTGGTGGTGCGCTTCCAGGGCGGTCACAACGCCGGCCACACGCTGGTGATCAACGGCGTCGAATACAAGCTGAGCCTGCTGCCCTCCGGCGTGGTGCGCCAGAGCAAGCTGTCGGTCATCGGCAACGGCGTCGTCTTCGACCCGTGGGCCTTCATCCGCGAAGTGAACGCGATCAAGGAAAAGGGCGTCTCCGTGACCCCGGAAAACCTGATCGTCGCCGAAAACGTGCCCCTGATCCTGCCGGTGCACAGCGCGCTGGACAAGGCGCGGGAAGAGGCCAAGGGCGCCGGCAAGATCGGCACCACCGGCCGCGGCATCGGCCCGGCCTATGAGGACAAGGTCGCCCGCCGCGCCATCCGCCTCTGCGACCTGACCGACGACGCCGTGCTGGTCGAGAAGGTCGACGCCCTGCTCGCCCACCACAACGCGCTGTTCCGTGCGCTGGGCGCGCCGGAGATGACCCCGGCCGACATCCTCGACCCGCTGCGCGAAATCGCGCCGCAGGTCCTGCCCTACGCCGCCGTCGTCTGGAAGCAGCTGGACGAGCTGCGCCGCGCCGGCAAGCGCATCCTGTTCGAAGGCGCCCAGGGCACGATGCTGGACATCGACCACGGCACCTATCCCTACGTCACCTCCTCCAACACGGTGGCCGGCAACGCCGCCGCCGGCAGCGGCATGGGCCCGCGCGCCGTCGGTTATGTGCTGGGCATCTGCAAGGCCTACACCACCCGCGTCGGCTCCGGCCCCTTCCCGACCGAGCTGTTGGACGACATCGGCGAACTGATCGGCCAGAAGGGCAAGGAGTTCGGCGTGGTCACCGGGCGCAAGCGCCGTTGCGGCTGGTTCGACGCCGTCATGGTCCGTCAGGCGGTCAAGACCGGCGGCATCGACGGCATCGCGCTGACCAAGCTGGACGTGCTGGACGGCTTCGACGAGATCAAGGTCTGCGTCGGCTACAAGCTGGACGGCAAGGAGATCGACTATTACCCGTCGAACGCCGGTTCCCAGGCCCGCGTCGAGCCGATCTACGAGACCTTCGAAGGCTGGAAGGACACCACCCGCGGCGCCCGCTCCTGGGCGGAACTGCCGGCCCAGGCCGTCAAGTATGTCCGCCACATCGAGGAGCTGATCCAGGCCCCGGTCGCCCTGCTGTCGACCAGCCCGGAACGCGACGACACCATCCTGATGACGGACCCCTTCGCCGACTGAAAGGGCGGGGAGTTCCCAAGCAAAAAGGGCCGGCATTTCGCCGGCCCTTTTTCGTTTCCCAGCCGCTTCCCCCGGCTCACACCGAGCGGCTCAGGCCACCGTCGACCCGGATGTTCTGGCCGGTGATGTAGCCGGCACCCGGCGAGGCCAGGAAGGCTACCGTCGCCGCGATCTCGTCACTGCTGCCATAGCGCTGCATCGGCACGCTCTGGCGCCGTTCCTCGGTGGCGGGCAAGCTGTCGATCCAGCCCGGCAGGACGTTGTTCATCCGCACATTGTCCGCCGCATACTGGTCGGCGAAGATCTTGGTGTAGGCGGCCAGCCCCGCCCGCGCGACGGCGGAGGTCGGGAACATGGCGCTCGGCTCGAACGCCCAGGCCGTGGAGATGTTGACGATCGAGCCGCCCTTCTGCGCCACCATGACCGGCGCCACCAGCCGCACCGCCCGCGCGACGTTGAGGAAATAGACCTCGATCCCGCGGTGCCAGTCCTCGTCGCTGATTTCCAGCAGGGGACCGCGGGGCCCATGGCCGGCGCTGTTGACCAGCGCGTCGATGCGGCCCCAGCGTTGCATGGCGGCATCGACCAGCCGCTTCAAATCGTCGTTGGACCGGTTCGACCCGGTGACCCCGATGCCGCCCAACTCGGCGGCCAGCGCCTCGCCCTTGCCGGAGGAGGACAGGATCGCGACCTTGAACCCGTCGGCCGCCAGCCGGCGCGCCGAAGCCGCCCCCATGCCGCTGCCCCCGGCCGTGATAACGGCCACCTTCTCTTCAGACATGCCGATCCCTCCCAAACCAATGGTTCGGTCAACCATACGGGAGGCCCGCCCGCCGTCTCAAACCCGATTTCAGCGTGGCGGCAAGCGGGACGGTCAGATGTCGAAATTGGCGGCGATGCCGCCGGTGGACTGTCGGTGGCGCAGGGCGTCGGCCAGCGTCCGGTTGTCGAGCACGGAGGCGGTGGCGTCGCGGACCTGCAGCATCAGCCAGCGGACCGAGCAGGTCTCCGTATCGATGCAGTCCTCGCACGGCTTGAAGGAGCCCTTGCTGGCACAGGGAAGCGGGGCGAGATGGCCGTCGATCAGGCGAATCACCTCGCCGAAGGTGATCTGGGCGGCGGGGCGGGCCAGCCGGTAGCCGCCGCTCTTGCCGCGCTTGGCGAACAGGATGCCTTCCTTGCGCAGTTCGACCAGAATCGCTTCCAGGAATTTGCGCGGGATGTTCTCGCGTTCCGCGATGTCGGCGATCAGGATCAGGTCGCCGGTGTCCTTCTCCGCCAGCATGATAAGGGCACGCAACGCATATTTGGCTTTCTGCGACAGCATTCCGGCGGAATCCGTTTTATTGCGGCGACGGTGGTTGGTCCGCCCCGATCTAAAGCTTCGGAGGTTAACATTTCGTACCGGCGCGGCATTCCACCCAAAGGCTTGCTCCGGCCGGACGCCCGGACCTTAGCCAGTTTTGCCGGCCATTGCGACCGGCTTTGCGCGAATGGTTTGCGGCATCCGGCGCGGGCGCGCTAAGGTCCCCCGGCCCATGGGGTCATTCCGCCATTTTCCCGCAGAGCCGAAGGTCAGGACATGCAGTACGCCATCGTTCCGGTCACCCCGTTCCAGCAGAACTGCACGGTGCTCTGGTGCCCCGAGACGATGAAGGGCGCCGTCATCGATCCCGGCGGCGACCTGGACCGCATCCTGGCCGCGGCAAAGGCGAAGGGCGTGACGCTGGAGAAGGTGCTGGTCACCCACGGCCACATCGACCATGCCGGCGCCGTCGCCGATCTGGCCGACAAGCTGTCGCTGCCGATCGAGGGGCCGCACCGCGACGACCAGTTCTGGATCGACGGCATGCCGATGCAGAGCCAGATGTTCGGCTTCCCGCCCGTCCGCTCCTTCACGCCCGGCCGCTGGCTGGAGGAAGGCGACACGGTGACCGTCGGCAACCAGACGCTGGAGGTCCGCCATTGCCCCGGCCACACCCCCGGCCATGTCGTGTTCGTCCACCGGCCGTCGAAGCTCGCCATCGTCGGCGACGTGCTGTTCCAGGGCTCGATCGGCCGCACCGACTTCCCCAAGGGCAACTACGCCGACTTGATCGCCTCGATCCGCGACAAGCTGTTCCCCTACGGCGACGACATCGCCTTCATCCCCGGCCACGGCCCGATGTCGAATTTCGGGGAAGAGCGGCTGTACAATCCGTTCCTGAACGATTGAAAGCGGCGCGCCCTCAATCGATCATCGGTTCGTCGCCCAGCAGCAGGTCGATGCGGCGGCGTAGGCTGATGAGTTCGCGGCGCTGCATGTCGTCGACATAGGCGCGGTGCTCGCGCGGGTCGCCCAGACGGGCGGTCGCGCGGCGCAGAGCATCGAGGAAGCGGCCGACCGCCGACATGGTGCGCAGCGACGGTTCCTTGGCGGCGTCCTTGCGACTGCGGGCGGCCTGGACGGTGCCGTCGCCGGCCTTCACCTGCTCCCACAGCGCCATCTGCTCGTCCAGATCCTTGATCCAGGCGATCTCGATCAGGGTAGAGCGCGAGACGTCGTGATGGGCGGCCGCATATTCCTGCTTGATCGTCTCCGGCAGGCTGTTCAGCCGCAGGGTATGGCTGACGTTGCTCTGGCTCTTGCCGATGATGCGGCCGAGCTGTTCCTGGGTATAGCCGAAGCGGTCGATCAGGCGGGACAGCGCCTCCGCCAGTTCCAGCGCATCCAGATCGACGCGCTGCACATTCTCCACCAGCGTCAGCTCGTCCGGGTTGCCGGAGGTGACCAGCGCATAGATGGTCGCCAGTCCCAGTATCTCATGCGCCCGCAGCCGCCGTTCGCCGGCGACCAGCCGATGGCCGCCGACGACCTCCTGCACCAGGATCGGCTGCTTCAGCCCGTAATGCGCAATCGAGTCGGCCAGACTCTGCATTTCCTGCGGGTCGAAATGGCGGCGCGGCATGCTTGGATTGCGCATCACCCGAGCGACGTCGAGTTCCAACAGCCGGGGCGGCTTGCCCGTATCGTCGAACAGATCCGAATGATCGGGTGCGAGCGTCGGCATGTCCTGTTCCGGTCCCCTGGTCCCCTGTCCGTCCGGCGTCCTTCCGGTTTCGCAACGGTGCCCGGCGGTCACGGCCCTGTCAACGGTGCAGTGGAAGAAAAGGAGAACATTGCCGCTGCGGTTCGCCGCTGCCGGCATGGCTGCGCCCCTTCCCCTTCCGGCTAGTCCATCGGACGTTAACCCGACCAAAATACTTGGTAAAAAGGAATCGTCATTGCAGCGTCACCGTTTTGTTAAACGATCATTCAAAATCCATTCGGCTGGCGCAATGAAACGTAACTCAGTAGAAAGGGTTGAAGCAGAGCCGAGGAATTGATCCGGCGTCTGTTGGGAGGTCGGTCGATGTCACTTGCTGAACGCAAGCTTTTTGTCGAGCGCTGGATTCGCTCACCCCTGAAGGTCGCGTCGGTAACTCCAAGCGGTCCTGAATTGTGCCGCGCCATGGCGAAGGCCGCCAGATGCAGCCCCACGCAGCGGGTGGTAGAGTTGGGGCCGGGCACCGGTCCGGTCACTTCGGCGCTGCTGGCCCATGGCGTCACTCCCGACAATCTGCTGATGGTGGAACTCGACCCCGCCTTCGCCGATCATCTGTCGATCCTGCACCCGAACGCCACGGTGGTGCGCGGCGATGCCACGCGGGTCCACCGCATCGTCCAGGCCCATGGCTGGGAGACCTGCGACGCGGTGGTGTCGGGCCTGCCGCTGATCGCCATGCCGCTGTCGGTCCAGGCCCGGATCGTGCGCGGCGCCTTTTCCGTGCTGGCGCAGGACGGCGTTTTCGTGCAATTCACCTACGGTCCCTTCGCCCCGGTCAATCCGGAACTGATCCGGCGGCTGCGGCTGAAGCCGCGGCGCCACGCCTGGATCGCCCGGAACCTGCCGCCGGCGTCGGTCTGGACCTTCCGCCGGCTGCCCTGACGACGAGTCATTTTGACCGCTGATTCTGTATTCGACGAGGCGCGCGCCCTGATCGACGCGCGCCGTTACCGCCCCGCCCTGCGCCTGCTGCGCGGCGATGCCCTCCCCCACGGGTTGGAACGGCTCCATTTGCTCGGCTTGGCCCATCTCGGCCATCGCGACGCCCCGGCGGCCATTGCCTGCCTGCGCCGCGTCCTGGCCGACCGGCCGGCCGATCCGGACCTGCTGTCCTCCCTGGCCCAGGCCCATCAGGCCGACAACGCCCCCTTCCCCGCCGTCCGCTGGTTCGAGCGCGCGACCCGCCTCACCCCCGGCGACGCCACCCTCACCGCCTCCCTGGCCGGCGCCCTGCGGCGCGACGCCCGCTATGGCGATGCGCTCACCCTGGCCCGGACGGCGATCCGCGGCGGCGACATTTCGTCAGACATCCGCTACGAGGCGGCGATGGCCGCGGCCTATCTCGGCGAGGATGCGGAGTCGCTGGCCCATTTCGACGCCCTGCTGGCCGACGATCCCGAACATGCCGCCGCGTGGTTCGGCAGCCACGCCCAGGCCCTGCACCATCACGGCTCCGACGAGGCGCTTCGACGCCTGCGCCGCGCCACCCGCTGCGGCGGTGCCAACGGCAAATATTGGGGCTATCTCGCCGCCACCCTTCGGCTGCTTGGCCGCACCGCCGAGGCCGATTCCGTCGAGGCTGCCGAGATTGGCGACAACCCGAAGCGCCGGCCGCTTCCCGACGGCGCCAGGGCGCTGCTGCCGAAGCTCTCCTCCGACTTCCGCCTGTTCGGCAACAGCGGTCGGCTGCTGCGCCACGCGCTGTCCTGTGCCGCCACCTCCGGTCTTGTGCTGGAGTTCGGCGTGCGGCGCGGCACCTCGCTCAACCACATCGCCGATGTGGCCGGGCAGGAGGTCCACGGCTTCGATTCGTTCGAAGGGCTGCCGGAGGGCTGGGTCAACTCCCCCCGCGGCGTGCTGACCACCGGCAGCCAGCTGCCGCCGGTGCGCGACAACGCCCGCCTGCATGTGGGGTGGTTCGAGGACAGCCTGCCGCCGTTCCTGGCGGCTCATCCTGGGCCGGTGCGCTTCGTCAATGTCGACAGCGACATCTACGCCTCGGCCCGCACCGTGCTGACCGCGCTGGCCGACCGGGTGCTGCCGGGGACCGTCATCGTCTTCGACGAATATATCGGCAACCGCAGCTGGCGCGACGACGAGTACCGGGCGTTCCAGGAATTCGCCGCGGAGAACGCGGTCACGTACGAGTATTTCGCGGCCAGCCCCTACACCAAGCAGGTGGCGGTGCGGGTGTTGGACATCGGAACCTGAGCAAAGGCTGCGGCAGAGGGGACGATGCCCCTCCGCCGCAAAAACCAACTCACCCCGCCACCTTCACCTGACGGCGACGCGCATGCAGCACCGGCTCGGTGTAGCCGTTCGGCTGGACGCGGCCCTTGAACACCAGATCGCAGGCGGCCTGGAAGGCGATGCTGCCGTCGAAGTTGCCGGCCATCGGCTTGTACAGCGGGTCGCCGGCATTCTGCTTGTCGACGACGGCGGCCATGCGCTTCATGACCTCCATCACCTGGGCCTCGGTGCAGATGCCGTGGTGCAGCCAGTTGGCGATGTGCTGGCTGGAGATGCGCAGGGTGGCGCGGTCTTCCATCAGACCGACGTCGTGGATGTCCGGCACCTTGGAGCAGCCGACGCCCTGGTCGATCCAGCGCAC
>NZ_CAMLJP010000167.1 GCF_946480385.1 uncultured Azospirillum sp. | reverse complement strand
CAGCGCGGCCTGGGCGGCGGCGAGGCGGGCGATCGGCACGCGGTAGGGCGAGCAGGAGACATAGGTCAGCCCGATCTTCTCGCAGAAGGAGATCGAGGCCGGGTCGCCGCCATGCTCGCCGCAGATGCCCAGCTTGATGTCCGGACGGACCTTGCGGCCACGCTCGGTGGCGATCTCCACCAGTTCGCCGACGCCGGTGACATCCAGCGACTGGAACGGGTCCTGCTCCAGGATGCCCTGGCGCTGGTACTCCGGCAGGAAGCTGCCGGCGTCGTCGCGCGACAGGCCCAGGGTGGTCTGGGTCAGGTCGTTGGTGCCGTAGCTGAAGAACTCGGCCGACTCGGCGATCTCGCCGGCCTTCAGGGCCGCGCGCGGGATCTCGATCATCGTGCCGGTCAGGTACTCCACCGTCACGCCGGTCTCGGCCTTCACCTGCTCGGCGGCGCGGTCGATCACCGCCTTGAGGATGTCGAACTCCTTCCTGGTGATGATCAGCGGGATCATCACTTCGGGAATGACGGCCTCGCCGGTGGTCTTGGCGACCTCGGCGGCGGCGGCGAAGATGGCGCGGGCCTGCATCTCGTAGATCTCGGGGTACGAGATGCCCAGACGGCAGCCGCGATGGCCCAGCATCGGGTTCGCTTCATGCAGCTGGATGGTGCGGTGGCGCACCCGCAACGGATCGGTGCCGGTGGCCTGGGCGACCTCCGCCATGTCCTCTTCGGTGTTCGGCAGGAACTCGTGCAGCGGCGGGTCGAGCAGGCGGATCGTCACCGGCAGGCCGGTCATGATCGTGAACAGATCGACAAAGTCCTTCTTCTGGAAGGGCTCCAGCTTGGCGAGCGCCTTGCGGCGGCCGGCCTCGTCCTCCGCCAGGATCATCTCGCGGACGGCCAGGATGCGCTCCGGGTCGAAGAACATGTGCTCGGTGCGCGACAGGCCGATGCCCTCGGCGCCGAACTTCCGCGCGGTGCGGGCGTCCAGCGGGGTCTCGGCGTTGGCGCGGATCTTCATCCGGCGGATGCTGTCGGCCCAGCCCATCAGGGTGGCGAAGTCGCCCGACAGTTCCGGCTGGATCGTCGGCACCTCGCCCAGCATCACCTCGCCGGTGGAGCCGTCGATGGTCAGGACGTCGCCTTCCTTCACGGTGACGCCGCGGACGGCCATCTGCCTGGTCTTGTAGTCGATGCGCAGGTCGCCAGCGCCCGACACGCAGGCACGGCCCATGCCGCGGGCAACCACCGCCGCGTGGCTGGTCATGCCGCCGCGGCTGGTCAGGATGCCGCGGGCGGCGTGCATGCCGTGGATGTCCTCGGGCGAGGTCTCGATGCGGCAGAGGATCACCGACTCGCCCTTGCCGGCCATCTGCTCGGCCTCGTCGGCGGTGAACACCACCTTGCCCGACGCGGCGCCGGGGGAGGCCGGCAGGCCCTTGGCGATGACCTTGCGGTCGGCCTTGGGGTCCAGCGTCGGGTGCAGCAGCTGGTCGAGCGAGGCCGGATCGATGCGGCGGACCGCCTCGTTCTGGTCGATGACGCCCTCGTTCGCCAGATCGACGGCGATCTTCAGCGCCGCCGGGGCGGTGCGCTTGCCATTGCGGGTCTGCAGCATGAACAGCTTGTTCTGCTGGACCGTGAACTCGATGTCCTGCATGTCGCGGTAGTGCTTTTCCAGCGTGAGGCGGACCTCGTTCAGCTGGTTGAACACCTCCGGCATCACCTCTTCCATGGCGGGGAGGTCGGACTTGTTGGCGATCTTGCCGGCGACGGTCAGGTGCTGCGGCGTGCGGATGCCGGCGACGACGTCCTCACCCTGGGCGTTGACCAGATATTCACCGTAGAAGGCGTTCTCGCCGGTCGACGGGTTGCGGGTGAAGGCCACGCCGGTGGCGCAGTCGTTGCCCATGTTGCCGAAGACCATGCACTGCACGTTGACCGCGGTGCCCCAGTCGGCCGGGATGTCGTGCAACTTGCGGTAGGTGATGGCGCGGGCGTTCATCCAGGAGCCGAAGACGGCGCCGATGGCGCCCCACAGCTGCTCCTGCACATCCTGCGGGAAGGGCCGGCCCAGTTCGCGCTCGACGGCCTTCTTGTAGTCCTCGATCACCGCCTGCCAATCCTCGGCCGACAGGTCGGTGTCGAGGTTGTAGGACTTGTCGCGCTTGTGGTTGTCGAGGATGTCCTCGAAATGGTGATGCTCAACGTCGAGCACGACGTTGGAATACATCTGGATGAAGCGGCGGTAGCTGTCGTAGGCGAAGCGGCCGTCGCCCGACCGCTTGGCGAGGCCGGCCGCGGTCGCGTCGTTCAGGCCCAGGTTCAGGACGGTATCCATCATGCCGGGCATCGACGCGCGGGCGCCGGAACGGACCGACACCAGCAGCGGGTTGACTGGGTCGCCGAACTTGGCGTCCATCGCCTGTTCCAGCCGCGCGATGGCGGCGTTCACCTGCGCCGTCAGCTCCGGCGGATAGGAGCGGCCGTTGGCGTAGAAATAGGTGCACAGCTCGGTGGTGATCGTGAAGCCCGGCGGAACGGGCAGGCCAAGATTGGCCATCTCGGCCAGATTGGCGCCCTTGCCGCCCAGCAGGTTCTTCATATCGGCCCGTCCTTCGGTGGCACCGGCCCCGAAGCTGTAGACCCACTTGGATTCACCCTGGCTCGCCATCGCGGATTTCCTCTCGCCCCATGGTCGTCCGGCATGCGGGTGCTCCCCTTGTGCTCCACGGGCGATCCACCGGGCGGGTCCTTTCCGCTCAGCGAAACGCCGTGGTCAGTTTGCTTGACCGCACATGCCGCTGAGTGGACCTTCTATCGCCCCAAACGTTGGGACACAAGACAGTCGCGTGGTCTAGAACGGGATGACCTGCGCTTTGCCGGCAAAGGAGCGTTGCGACTATATCCTATTGCCGGATCCCCATTACTCCGGCGGAACCGCATAAGCACCGATTCGAATGGTGAAATGCGGTCGAAGTACCCCGTAAATCCAAAGAAAAACGGGACCATTTCCACTGCAAATGTTTCAGATGCTGAAGCAGGCGTCGGCCGGACACTCCACCCAGTGCTTGCCTTCCCCCGCCAACCAGTCCGCCAGCGCCGCCGCCGGCATCGGCCGGGCGAAGCGGTAACCCTGGCCGATGGCGCAGCCCTCCGCCTCCAGCATCAGGTGCTGGGCCTCACGCTCAACCCCCTCCGCCACGACGGTCAGGCCCAGCGCCTCGCCGATCTGGATGATGGCGCGCACCAGCGGCCGGTTGGCGGCGTCGATGTCCAGCTCCTTGACGAAGCTGCGGTCGATCTTCAGCTCGCCGACGGGGAAGCGCTTCAGGTAGCTCAAGGACGAATAGCCGGTGCCGAAATCGTCGATTGAGAGGGTGACGCCAAGCGCATGCAGGGCATCCAGCGCGTCGTGGACGCCGACCTCCTCCGTCATCATCAGCCGCTCGGTGATCTCCAGCGTCAGGTCGTTGGCCGGGATGCCGTTGGCGGCCAGCGCGGCACGGACCTGATCCGGCAGGTCGCCGCGGGCAAAACGGACAGCCGAGACATTCACCGCCAGTCCCGGCACCGGCACCCCCGCCGCGCGCCAGCGGCCCAGCTGCGCCACCGAGGTCTGCAGAACCCAGCTGTCCAGCCGGTCGATCAGCCCGCACTCCTCGGCCAGCGGCACGAAATCCACCGGCGACACCGCGCCCCAGCGCGGGTGGGTCCAGCGGATCAGTGCTTCGACCCGGTGCAGGCAATGCGGCTTCAGCCGGACCTGGGGCTGGTAATGCAGCTCGAACGGAGCCTCCTCGTCCGGGCAGCCGGCCTCCTGGCGATCCAGCGCCTCGCGCAACGCCGCCTCCATCTCAAGCCGGCGCACCGCCTGTTCGTTCATGTCGCGGCGGAAGAAATGGCAGCGGTTGCGGCCGGCCTGCTTGGCCCGGTACATCGCCGCGTCGGCCTGGCGCAGCAGCGTGTCGAAATCCATGCCATCGTCGGGATGCACGGCGATGCCGATGCTGGCGGTCGGGGTCAGCGTCAGATCGACGACCGTCAGCGGCACCGACAGGGTGGCCAGCACCCGTTCGGCCAGCAGCGAGGCATGGGCGGCGTCGCAACCCGGCAGCAATGCTACGAACTCGTCCCCACCCAGCCGGGCCAGAGTGTCGCCTTCGATGAACAATCGCTCCAGCCGGGTCGCCACCTCCACCAGCAGCCGGTCGCCGACCGCATGGCCCAGCGAATCGTTGACGGTCTTGAAGCGGTCGATGTCCAGGAACATCAGCGTCACCGGCTGCCGCGTGCGTCCGGCCAGCGCCAGGGCCGCAGTGGCACGGTCAGCCAGGAGCTGGCGGTTGGGCAGCCCGGTCAACGTGTCGAAATAGGCCAGCCGGTTGATCTCCGCCCGCGCCCGGTCATGTTCGATGGCGAGCGCACACAGATGAACGCAGGCCTCCACCAGCCGGCGGTGGAAAGGGGCGGCGGGACGCGGTTCGCGGTAATAAAGCGCGAAGCTGCCCAGCATCCGGGCATCCCGCCCCTTGATCGGGTTGGACCAGCAGGCGGCAAGCCCATGGGCCAGCGGCACCTCGCGGTAGGGTGCCCAGCGCGGGTCTTCGGCGATGTCGACGGACATCACCGCCTCGCCCCGGCTCATCGCGCTGCCGCAGCAGCCGACGTCGGGACCGATGACCAGCCCGTCGATGGCGTTGGCATAGACGGCGGGCAGCGAGGGGGCGGCGGCGACCCGCATGCGGTTCTCGTCGTCGCGCAGCATCACCGAACAGGCAACCTCCGGCGCGCAGGCCTCGACCTGCCGGCAGAGGAAATCCAGAACCTGCTTCAACGACCGGCCGGCGGCCACCAGTTCCAGGACATTCTGCTGCAGGCGTGCCACCGCCTCCGCCCGTTCGCGTTCGTCGAAATCGCGCATCTCGCAGAGAAGCAGGACATCGTCGCCGTCGGTCAGATGCTGCCAATGCAGATCGACCGGGACCGGATCCCGACGGGGAACGCGCAAGGCGCCGGTGCCGGGCGGTGGATGGTCGTTCTCCTGCGCCCCATCCCACACGGCCTGCCAGTCACGACCACCGAAATCGAGCAGGCCGGGCAGCGGGCGGCCAATCAGTGCATCCAGAGGGATGCCAGCCAGCCGGGCGAAACCGGGGTTGGCGCCGACGATGGTGCCGTCGGCCGATGTCCAGACCAATGCCGCGTTCCATTGCGCGGCGGTTGCCCGCAACAGGCGATCGGACGGCAGGCGGTCGTCCAGCGCGGTCCCGGCCGAATCCATGACCCCTGATCCCTCCGGACATGCTTCGGGAACGCCGTGCCGGCGCCCCAGGGAAATCAGCTAACATGAACACACGCGGCGCGGTCAAGGCTCCTCATGATCCGGCCATCCTGTTGCATCCACACGAGAATAATTCCAAACAGCGGGCAGCGATTTTGTTCGTACACAAGCAAAAGGGAGGAAGCGGTTTCCCGCTCCCTCCCCTTCATCCTTCATCATCCGCCGAGGCTCCCGGGGGAGCGCTCTGTGGAAGATCAGCTGCAGCCAGTGGTTGACCCACAGCTGTCGCACTTCAGGCAGGTGCCGTTACGGACCAGGGTCATGTTGCCGCACTCGCCGCAGGGATCGCCTTCGTACCCGCGGGCGCGGGCCTCGCGGATGCGGTCGAAGCGCTGATCGCTGGTGCTGCCGCCATAGGCCGTGCCGGTGGCCGCGGTGGCGGCGACATGGCCCTGGGCGGTGGCGGCAGCGACCGCCGGGCTGGCCGACATGGCAGCCTGGGCGGAAGCCTGGGTACCGGCCGAGGCGGTGACGCTCACGGCCGCCGTGTCGGTGCCGGTGGCGGCGAAGGCCGCTGCGGCGCTGGCCCGCTGGGTCTGCCCGCCATGCAGGACGCGCAGGTTGTTGCGGACATAGCCGGTCGACGCGATGCGGCGGACGATGTCGGACGGCTGCACCTGGGTGTCCGGCAGGTCGCCCTGCTTGTCGCCGCTGCCCACCGTGAAGGGCACCAGATCCTCCGGCGTGGCGTGCGCCAGATCGGTGCGGTTCAGGTAGGAGATGGCGATTTCGCGGAAGATGTAGTCGATGACCGAGGTCGCCATCTTGATGGTGTCGTTGCCGGTCACCATGCCCGACGGCTCGAAGCGGGTGAAGGTGAAGGCCTCCACGAACTCCTCCAGCGGCACGCCGTACTGGAGGCCGATCGACACCGCGATGGCGAAGTTGTTCATCAGCGACCGGAAGGCGGCGCCTTCCTTGTGCATGTCGATGAAGATCTCGCCGAGGCGACCGTCCTCATACTCGCCGGTGCGCAGATACACCTTGTGGCCGCCGACATTGGCCTTCTGGGTGTAGCCCTTGCGGCGGTGCGGCAGACGCTCGCGCGAGCTGCTCTTCCGCTCGACCACCCGCTCGATCACCTTCTCGACGATGCGTTCGGTGACCATCTGGGCGCGGGCGGCGGCCGGCGCCTCGATGACCGCCTCGATCGCCTCGCCATCCTCCTCGTCGTCGAGCAGGGCGGCCTGCAGCGGCTGGCTCAGCTTGGAGCCGTCGCGGTACAGCGCGTTGGCCTTCAGGCCCAGGCGCCAGGACATCAGGTAGGCGTCCTTGCACTCGTCGACCGTCGCCGTGTTCGGCATGTTGATGGTCTTGGAGATGGCGCCGGAGATGAAGGGCTGCGCCGCCGCCATCATCGTGATGTGCGATTCCCAGGACAGGAAGCGCTTGCCGATGCGGCCGCAGGGGTTGGCGCAGTCGAACACCGACAGATGCTCGTCCTTCAGGAAGGGCGCACCCTCCAGCGTCATGGCGCCGCAGCAGAAGGTGTTGGCCGCCTCGATCTGCGCCTTGGTGAAGCCGATGTGGCTCAGCAGGTCGAAGCCCGGGGCGTCCAGCGTCTCGGCCGGGATGCCCAGCGTCTGGGTGCAGAAGTCGGCGCCGATGGTCCAGCGGTTGAAGACGAACTTGATGTCGAAGGCGGTGGCGAGGTTGCCCTCCAGCCGCTCCAGCAGTTCGTCGGTGAAGCCCTTGGCCTTCAGCGACTCGTGGTTCACGCCCGGCGCGCTCTTCAGCGTGCCGTGGCCAACGGCGTAGAGCGCGATCTCTTCGATCTGGTCCGGGGTGTAGCCGAGCGTCTTCAGCGCCTCCGGCACCAGCCGGTTGACGATCTTGAAGTAGCCGCCGCCGGCCAGCTTCTTGAACTTCACCAGGGCGAAGTCGGGCTCGATGCCGGTGGTGTCGCAGTCCATCACCAGACCGATGGTGCCGGTCGGGGCGACCACGGTGGCCTGGGCGTTGCGGTAGCCGTGGGCCTCGCCCAGTTCCAGCGCCTCGTCCCACACGCGGACGGCGGCCAGAGCCAGCTCCTGGTCCGGGCAGAGATCGGCGACGAAGGGCACCGGCTCGACCGCCAAGCCCTCATAGCCGTTCATCTCGCCGTTGGCGGCACGGCGATGGTTGCGGATGACCCGCAGCATGTGGTCGCGATTCGCCTCGAAGCCCGGGAACGGACCCAGCTCCTGCGCCATCTCGGCCGAGGTGGCATAGGCGACGCCGGTCATGACGGCGGAGATGCCGGCGCAGTAAGCGCGGCCCTCGTCACTGTCATAGGACAGGCCCGACGCCATCAGCAGGCCGCCGAGGTTGGCGAAGCCCAGGCCCAGCGTGCGGAACTCGTAGGAGAGCTGGGCGATTTCCTTCGAGGGGAACTGCGCCATCAGCACGGAAATTTCCAGCACGATGGTCCACAGCCGGCAGGCATGCTCGAACGCCTCGACGTCGAAGGAGCCGTCCTTCAGACGGAACGACATCAGGTTCAGCGACGCCAGATTGCAGGCGGTGTCGTCGAGGAACATGTACTCCGAGCACGGGTTCGAAGCGTTGATGCGCCCCGAGGCCGGGCAGGTGTGCCACTCGTTGATGGTGCTGTCGAACTGCACGCCCGGATCGGCGCAGGCCCAGGCGGCGTAGCCGACCTTGTCCCACAGGTCGCGGGCGCGGACGGTCTTCACCACCTTGCCGTTGGTGCGGCCGATCAGGTTCCAGTCGGCATCGTCCAGCACCGCCTGCACGAACTCGTTGGAGATGCGCACGGAGTTGTTGGAGTTCTGGCCGGAGACCGTCAGGTAGGCTTCCGAATCCCAGTCGGTGTTGTAGGTCTTGAACTCGATGGAGGTGAAGCCCTGGCCGGCGAACTGGATCACGCGCTGGATGTAGTTCTCAGACACCTGATCCTTGCGGGCGGCGAGGATCGCCTTCTTGAGCTCTTTGTTCTCCTTCGGGTCCAGGCCCGACTGGGCGGCGGCCATCACCGCCGTCAGGTGCTTCTGGCAGATCTTGGAGCCGGTCACGAGCGCCGCGACCTTCTGCTCCTCGTTCACCTTCCAGTCGATGTAGCCTTCGATGTCCGGATGGTCCATGTCCACCGTGACCATCTTGGCCGCACGGCGGGTGGTGCCGCCCGACTTGATGGCGCCGGCCGCGCGATCGCCGATCTTCAGGAAGCTCATCAGGCCCGACGACTTGCCGCCGCCGGCCAGCTTCTCGCCCTCGCCGCGCAGCTTGGAGAAGTTGGAGCCGGTGCCCGAGCCGTACTTGAACAGACGGGCCTCACGCACCCACAGGTCCATGATGCCGCCCTCGTTCACCAGATCGTCGGCGACGGACTGGATGAAGCAGGCGTGCGGCTGCGGATGCTCGTAGGCCGAGGCGGACGAGGTCAGCAGGCCGGTCTTGAAATCCACGTAGAAGTGGCCCTGGCTCGGGCCGTCGATGCCGTAGGCCCAGTGCAGGCCGGTGTTGAACCACTGCGGGCTGTTCGGGGCCGCCATCTGGGCGGCCAGCATGAAGCGCATCTCGTCGAAGAAGGTGCGGGCATCAGCTTCGGTGTCGAAATAGCCGCCCTTCCAGCCCCAATAGGTCCAGGTGCCGGCCAGGCGGTCGA
>NZ_CAMLJP010000166.1 GCF_946480385.1 uncultured Azospirillum sp. | reverse complement strand
CCAATCACTGCAGGCTGCGCTGCATCTCCTCGAAGGTGCGGGAGAAGCCGTTCAGCGGAAAGTCGATGTCGCGCTTGCCCAGGCGGGGGGAGTTGACGCGGACCAGGATGGACGAGCCGTTGCGGAACTGGTCGGCGACGCGGCCGGACACGAAGTTCGGGAACATGCACATGTTCAGCGTCGCCACATGCGATTCGATGCGCGGCTGGCGGTCGACGCGGATGGCGCAGCGGTCGATCAGGCCCTGGCTGGTGGTCAGGAACAGGTGGAAGTCGTTGCCGGTCGGAATGATGCTGAGCGCGATGAAGCCGACATCCTTCCCGTCGTCGAACAGGCGGTAGATCATCAGCCGGCAGGTCTTGCTGTCGGTCATCCGGTCGATGTCGCACTGGTTGGTCCAGGCGCCCTCGGGCCCGAAATCGGCGGCGGCCTTGGAGTAATCCACCGCAGCGGCCGGCTTGGCGGCGAAAAGCCCCCCGGCAAGCGTCAGAGCCAGCAGTGCCGCAGCCGCCCTGAAGCCACCCATCAGACCCTTTGCTCGCATCGCCCCGGCTCCCCGCCATCGTTGGTGTTAATACGGATTGCGCCATGATAACCGGGGATGGCGGGGGTGCAAGGCACGAGATGCCGCGCATCGGGCCATGAACGGCCCGCCACGCGGCCTCGGACGGTCAGATGCGCCCTTCCTCGAAGTCGCGGAAGGCCTGCATCACCTCTTCCCGCGTGTTCATGACGAAGGGGCCGCCCCAGGCGATGGGTTCGCCGATCGGCTCGCCGGCCAGCAGCAGGAAGCGGGCGCCCTCGGGTCCGGCGACCGCCTCCACCCGCTCGCCGTCGCCCAGCACGATCACCCGCGGCCCGGACAAAGCTCCTTCCCCGCCCACATCCAGCGTGCCTTCGAACAGCACCAGGAAGGCGGTGTGGCCGGCCGGCAGCGGTTCGGCGAAGGACACCGACGGCGGCAGCGAGACGTCGAAATAGCGGGCGTCGGTCGCCTCGGCCCGCACCGGCCCCGCGGTGCCGCGGGCGGTGTCGCCGGCAATCACGGTGACCGTCGCCCCGTCCTCGCGCTTTTCCACCGGGATGGAGGCGGCGGGGAACTCCTGATAGCGCGGGTCGGTCATCTTCAGCCGGGCCGGCAGGTTGATCCACAGCTGGAAGCCGCGCATCAGGCCTTCGGTCTGCTCCGGCATCTCCGAATGGATCAGGCCGCGGCCGGCGGTCATCCACTGCACGCCGCCGGTCTCGATCACGCCCTCATGCCCATGGTTGTCGGCATGGCGCATGCGGCCGGCCAGCATGTAGGTCACCGTCTCGAACCCGCGGTGGGGATGGTCGGGGAAGCCCGCCAGATAGTCGGTCGGCTGGTCCGAGCCGAACAGGTCGAGCATCAGGAAGGGGTCGAGCGTGCGCAGGCGCGGCGTGCCCAGCATGCGGGTCATGCTGACCCCGGCCCCGTCGGAGGTGGCCATGCCCTCCACGGCGGCGAGCACCGGACGGACACCGGGGGTGGCGGGCTTGTTGGACATGGCGGCAACTCCTGACAAATCACAATGACGTTGCACCAGAGGTAGTCCGCCCCGGCCCCGCCGTGAAGCCGGCCCGCCCGCGCCACAGCGTTTCCACCCATGCAACAATCCAAACGGAAAAGGCCGCCGGAGAACCGGCGGCCTTTCGCAAGAGACCCGTGGGAAAGGGTTTTGTCTTAGTGGATGCTCTCACCGTGCAGGGCGAGGTCGAGACCGTCGCGCTCCACATCCTCTTCGACGCGCAGGCCCATCACCACATCGACGACCTTCAGCAGGACGAAGGTGGCGACGGCGCACCACACCATGGTGTAGAGCACGCCCTGGACCTGGATCCACACGGCGGCGGCGTTGCCTTCCAGCAGGCCCAGCGTGGCGTTCGGGTCGGCCTGCAGGACGGAGGCGAAGCCGCCTTCGCTGTTGGACACCGACATCTTGGCGAACACGCCGGTCAGGATGGCGCCGACCAGACCGCCGACACCGTGCACGCCGAAGGCATCCAGGCTGTCGTCATAGCCCAGCATGTGCTTCAGGCTGGTGGCCGACCAGAAGCAGACCACGCCGGCGATGATGCCGATGATGATGGCGCCCGTCGGGTCGACGAAGCCGGCGGCCGGGGTCACGGCGACCAGACCGGCAACGGCGCCGGAGATGATGCCGAGGATCGACGGCTTGCCCTTGACGATCCACTCCGCGAACAGCCAGCCCATGGCGGCGCCGGCGGTGGCGATGTGCGTGGCGGCCAGCGCCATGCCGGCGCGCGGACCGGCGGTCAGGGCCGAACCGGCGTTGAAGCCGAACCAGCCGACCCACAGCAGCGAGGCGCCGATCAGCGACAGCACCAGGTTGTGCGGCATGAAGGCTTCCTTCGGGTAGCCCTTGCGCTTGCCGATCACCAGCGCGGCGACCAGACCGGCCACACCCGCGTTGATGTGCACGACCGTGCCGCCGGCGAAGTCCAGGACGCCCAGGCCGAACAGGAAGCCCGACGGATACCAGACCCAGTGGGCGATCGGCGCATAGACCACGATCGACCACAGGGCGGTGAAGACCAGCAGCGAGGAGAACTTCATGCGGTCGGCGAAGGCGCCGGTGATCAGGGCCGGGGTGATGATCGCGAAGGTCATCTGGAACATCATGAAGACCGGCTCGGGGATCGTCGTCGCGACGCCCGAACCCGTCGCCTCGCCCAGCACGAAGGCCTTCGAGAAGTCGAGCCCGTTCAGGAACAGCCGGTCGAGACCGCCGACATAGGCGCCGGTGCCGGTGAAAGCCAGGCTGTAGCCGATCACGTACCACAGGACGCTGACGAGGCAGGTGATGGCGAAGCTCTGCATCACCGTCGCCAGCACGTTCATCTTGCGGACCATGCCGCCGTAGAACAGCGCCAGGCCGGGGATGGTCATCATCAGCACCAGCGCGGTGGAGACCAGCATCCAGGCGGTGTCGCCGCCATTCAGCGCCGGAGCCGCCGGCGCGGCAGCAGCAGCGGCCGCAGCCGCGTCCTGGGCAAGGGCTGCGGCCGGCATGCCGACCGCGCCCAGAGCAACCGCCATCATCGGTGCGGCCAGAAGGAACAGACGGTTCATCGAGGCTCCTCTTTCTCCAAAATCGCTCCCACCCCCGGACGGCCGGCGCGGCACCGGAGGTGTTCCGCGCACAGGGCACCGCACTGGGGCGACCCCGTCCCGGTCGCCCCGTCCCCGGCAAAGACGGGGCGGCGGACGGGACCAAGGACGCCTCCAGCGTTACAAGAAGCGTGCCAGTCGAAAACGGCTTGGAATCGTCAGGGTTGTCCCACGGCCGGACCCCCGAACGGGCAGCCCCGGACGAGTCGCACCCGGTGTCTGCACAGAAAACAGGCAGGTTCCGGAGGCGGCATTCTCCCGCAATTTTCGGGCTTTCGACCGATTGCCAGGGCCGGACGCCTCGATTTGGCCCGGCATTCTGGCTGCCATTCCGGCAGATGATGAAAATTTGGGCGGAATTTGGCCTGCGCAGCGGTCAATGATGCGGCATCCGGCGGCCCCTACCCCTTCCATCCAGTCCTTTCGGCTTGCCCCCGTTTCTCCACCGCTTTCCTCCTAGGACCGCGGGTTGAAGATCCGGCGGGTAAGCCGAGGCGAACCCGACGCCGGGCCTATTGGACATGGCGGCGAGATGTGGCACCGTCAACGCCTCCAATTGGATTGGCCGCTCACCCGCGGCCGCAAGAATAAGTCAAAGGGGGTAACGGCCATGCTCGACAAACGGGATCTGCGCCTCGCACCGCGACGTGCGGTGGCGCTGGTGCTGGCCGGGGGACGCGGAAGCCGTCTGAAGCAGCTGACCGACCGGCGGGCCAAGCCGGCGACCTATTTCGGCGGCAAGTACCGCATCATCGACTTCGCGCTGTCCAACTGCGTCAATTCCGGCTTCCGCCGCATCGGCGTGCTGACGCAGTACAAGTCGCACAGCCTTCTGCGCCACCTCCAGCGCGGCTGGAACGTCTTCCGCGGCGAGATGAACGAGTTCTGCGACCTGCTGCCGGCCCAGCAGCGCGTCAGCGAGACGGAATGGTACCAGGGCACCGCCGACGCCGTATTCCAGAACCTGGACATCCTGCGCGACCACGAGCCGGAATATGTCCTGATCCTGGCCGGCGACCACATCTACAAGATGGATTACGGCGCGCTGCTGCTCGACCACATCGACCGCAAGGCCGACGTCACCGTCCCCTGCATCGCGGTCCCGCGCGAACAGGCGAGCGGCTTCGGCGTGATGCACATCGACAACGACCGCCGCATCATCGACTTCGTCGAGAAGCCGGCCGACCCGCCGCCGATGCCCGGCCGCCCCGACATGGCGCTGGCCAGCATGGGCATCTACGTCTTCAACGCCCAGTTCCTCTACGACCAGCTGGAGCGCGACGTTGCCACCCCCGGCTCCAGCCGCGATTTCGGCAAGGACATCATCCCGCATCTGGTGAAGGCCGGGGCGCGGATCATCGCCCACGACTATGCCGACAGCGCGGTGATCGACGCGCCGGACGACGCCCCCTACTGGCGCGACGTCGGCACCATCGACGCCTATTGGGAAGCCAACCTGGACCTCTGCCACGTCACGCCGCAGCTGAACCTGTACAACCGCGACTGGCCGATCTTCACCTATCAGGAACAGCTTCCGCCGGCGAAGTTCGTCTTCGACGACGAGAACCGCCGCGGCATGGCGGTGGATAGCCTGGTGTCGGGCGGCTGCATCATCTCCGGTTCCACCGTGCGGCGGTCGCTGCTGTTCAGCTCGGTCCGCGTCAACTCCTACAGCGAGCTGCACGAGGCCGTGGTCCTGCCGGAATGCGACATCGGCCGCCATTGCCGCCTGAAGAAGGTGGTGATCGACCGCGGCGTCAGCATCCCCAACGGCCTGATCGTCGGCGAGGATGCGGAGCTGGACGCCAAGCGCTTCTACCGCAGCGAGGGCGGCGTCGTCCTCATCACCCGCGAGATGATCGAGAAGCTGCCGAAGGAGTAGAGCGGCCTTTCGCCGCCGCCTTCCGCGCCGATGCGGCCCGGCTCCCCGCCGGCCCCGCATCGGCGCTATAAGCTGACTTGCGCCCTCCCGCCTTCCCCGCCTTTCATCCGAGTGCCTTCCCGATGCGCGTCCTCTACGTCACGTCCGAATGCTACCCGATGGTCAAGACGGGGGGGCTGGCGGACGTGTCCGCCGCCCTGCCGCCGGCCCTGAACGCCGCCGGCGCCGATGTCCGCCTGCTGCTGCCGGGCTATCCCGCCGTTCTCAACAGCCTGCAGAACCTGCACGAGGTCGGCGACCTGATCACCGACCTGCCCGGCTGCGACCGCGCCCAGTTGTGCATCGGCCGCACCGCCGACGGGGTCCTCGCCTATGCGCTGAACGCGCCGTCGCTGTACGACCGTCCCGGCAACCCCTATCTCGGGCCGGACGGCAAGGACTGGACCGACAACGCCCTGCGCTTCGCGGCACTGGCCTGGGTCGCCGCCGGCTTCGCGGCGGAGGACTCCTACGATCCCTGGTGGCGGCCCGACATCCTGCACGGCCACGACTGGCAGGCCGGTCTGATCCCCGCCTATCTGGCCCTGCGCCCCGACCGCTTCGCCGGCCCCTTCCGGCCGGGCACGGTGCTGACCATCCACAACATCGCCTATCAGGGCATCTTCGGCCCCTGGATGATGGGTGACATCGGCCTGCCCTCCTCCAGCTTCCGCATCGACGGCGTCGAGTATTACGGCAACATCAGTTTCCTGAAGGCGGGTTGCTTCTACGCCGACCGCCTGACCACGGTCAGCCCGACCTACGCCAACGAAATCCAGACGGCGGAGCACGGCACCGGCCTGCAAGGGCTGCTCGCCACCCGCTCCGACGTTCTGACCGGCATCCTGAACGGCGTCGACTACGCGGTGTGGGACCCGGCGACCGACCCGCATCTGCCCGCCCGCTACACCCCCGACGATCTGGGCGGCAAGGACGCCTGCAAGGCCGACCTGCAATCCGCCTTCGGCCTGGACCGCCGCCCCGACGCGCCGCTGGCCGCCGTGGTCAGCCGCCTGACCTGGCACAAGGGCCTGGATCTGGTGCTGGAGGCCGCCGGCCAATGGGTGTCCTGGGGCGGCCAGCTGGTGGTTCTCGGCAGTGGCGACCCCGACAGCGAGGCCGGCTTCCGCAACCTCGCCCAGCGGCACCCGCAATCGGTCGGCGTCCGCGTCGGCTATGACGAGCCGCTGTCCCACCGCATCCAGGCCGGCTCCGACCTGTTCCTGGTGCCGTCCCGCTCCGAGCCCTGCGGCCTGACCCAGCTCTACGCCCTGAAATACGGCACCCTGCCCCTGGTCCGCCGCACCGGCGGCCTCGCCGACACGGTGATCGACGCAAACCCGGCGGCCAACGCCGACGGCAGCGCCACCGGCTTCCAGTTCGTCAACGCGACGGGGCAGGAACTGGTCTGGGCACTGCGCCGCGCCCTGACCGTCTACCGCAAGCCCGACCGCTGGCACGCGATGCAACGCCGCGCCATGACGCGGGACTTCGGCTGGCATGGGCCGGCGGAGGAGTATATGGAGCTGTATCGGGGGATCGGGGGGCGTTAGGCGGGGGACCAAACCAGTTCCGTTTGCCAGGAAATCCCTTGGCGGCGCACGGCGCCTCGCCGATTGCCGCCCTGTTCCTGTCTCCGGAGCGCATCACAATCGCTGCCGGCCGGACGCGGCGACACTGGCAGCCTGACGGATGGCCGATGCAATCTCGTCTTCGCTGCGTCCTCCGTTGATGGCGATGCGCCCACCGAAGACGAAGTGAGGAACTGACCTGACCCCGGCCGCCGTCGATTGGGCCGCCTCACGCTCGACACGTCTGTGCTGCTCGGGATCGAGCGCCATCGCGCGGGCCTCTTCGCGTTCGAACCCGTAGGGCATGGCGATGTCCGCGAGGACATCGGCGTCCGAGATGTTCTTTGCCTTCAGAAAATGGGCCTCGGTGATCGCGACCGCGAGTTGATGCTGCGTACCTCGTGCTCGCGCCGCAAGGATTAGGCCGTGCGCCGCCTGCGTTCTGTAAGTCCAGGGCTGGCGGCTCAGGTCAAGGTCAAGGCCGGACGCCCGTGCTTCCGCCTCGGGGCGGGCGAACGACGCCTTCGGATCGGTCACGCCGTAGCGCGAGAGCAGAAGATCGGGAATATAGAGACCCTCCGCTGGCGCATCGGGGAGCAGAAGAACCGGATGTTGACGGATATCCACGTCCAGTTCGGGGAATCGTTCCGCCAGGACCTTATCGAGACGGTGATGCCCGATGATGCACCAGGGACAGGTGATCTCGGTGTAAAGATCGATTTGCAGCATCATGTCATCCTTCTGGCCGTTGAGCCGACAAGTCTTGGATTGATCTGAGCACGCACCCGTCAGAGTCACGGTCCGCCGACCGGGCTGGTTGGGACGCCGATAAGACATGCATGTTCGCGATCACGCGCCTGAGCAGTCGGCCGGCCCGCCTTCAGGCGGCCTTTTCCAAGACCGAGCGAACCTGGGCTTCGGTGGCGGCGATGGCGGTCTTGGCCGCCTCAGGCCCGAAGACGGTACCTTCCACGCGGACGATTTCGATGTCGGTCAGGCCGATGAAGCCCAAGAGGTGGCGAAGATAGCCGGTCTGGTAATCGAAGGGGGCGTAGTCGCCTTCCGAGAAGACGCCGCCTGCGGCAGTGACGAGATAGACCTTCTTGCCGGTCAGCAATCCCTGCGGGCCGCCGGCTTCGCTATAACCGAAGGTCACGCCCGGCCAGGTGATATGATCGAACCAGCTCTTGAGCTGAGACGACGGGCCGAAATTGATCATGCCCGACCCCAGGACGATCACATTGGCCGCCTTCACCTCATCGACGAGCTGCTGGGCAAGACCGACCGCCTCGGCCTGCTCTGGCGTGCGCGCCTCGGGGGCTGCGGCGCGGCCGTTGATATAAGCCTGCGCGATATACGGCGGTGGGTTGGCCGCGAGATCGCGGGTCAAAAGGGTGCCGCCCAGGCGAAGCTTGAGGCCTTCGGCGATCTCGGTCGCGAAGCGGGTGGACAGGCTCTCGGCGCCACGAGGGCTCGATGTGACGAGGAGGATGTTGGTCATGGTTGCTCCGACGTGAACAGGGCAGTTAACTCTTGTTACCAACGCTATTAAGGTGACTGCCCATTCCCTCGCAAGAAGGCACTCCTATGACACTTGGTAACATTGATTTTCCTACCCCCGGCAAAGGGGACGACTGCCGGATGGTTCGTGAAATCCTTGATCTCATCGGCGACAAATGGACCCTGTACATCATCGCGACGCTGAAGGATGGACCAGTTCGTTTCAATGAACTGCGGCGCCGGATCGACGGCATCTCACAACGGATGCTGACGATCAACTTGCGCGGACTGGAGCGTGACGGGTTGGTGAAGCGGACGTTGTTTCCAACCGTTCCGCCGCGCGTGGAGTATGAGTTGACGGATGTCGGCCGGACGCTTCTTGCGCCAGTCATGGCTCTCGTGACGTGGGCGAACAGCAATCAGAAGAACATCCATGATGCGCGCGCCCGATACGATGCAAGCTAAGGCGTGTGGGGACAGAGTCGAATCGGTATCCGGCGGTGGCGAGGGGCGGCAGGCCAAGGCGTTTTGCGAGGGCCTTACCACTGGCCCCTCCCCGTGATAGGATTAAAAGCCGTAGCAGCCCGAGGGGTGTCCTGCATGATCAGCCACCGACGCCACTCTGCTTTGCGCCCCTTCCCCACCCCGCCAAATGGAACAGTGAACACCCCGCCTAAAAACGTTCCATCCCGTTCCATCCGCCCCATGCCCCGCCCTTCCGCAACCGCCCGTACGCCCTCCGCGGCCCCGGCCGACACACCATCATTGCGCCCATCCCCCGTCCGCCCTATGTTCCCGGCAAACTCTCGCTTGTTTGGGCCCCGATGACTGACCTCTCGCACATCCGCAATTTTTCGATCATCGCCCACATCGATCATGGCAAGTCGACCCTTGCCGACCGGTTGATCCAGCAGTGCGGCGGCCTCGACGCGCGCGAGATGCGCGAACAGGTGCTCGACAGCATGGACATCGAGCGCGAGCGCGGCATCACCATCAAGGCCCAGACCGTCCGCCTGCTCTACAAGGCCGAGGACGGCAAGCAGTACACGCTGAACCTGATGGACACCCCCGGCCACGTCGACTTCGCCTATGAGGTCAGCCGGTCCCTGGCCGCCTGCGAGGGCTCGATCCTGGTGGTCGACGCCTCCCAGGGTGTCGAGGCGCAGACGCTCGCCAACGTCTATCAGGCGATCGACAACAACCACGAGATCATCCCGGTCCTCAACAAGATCGACCTGCC
>NZ_CAMLJP010000165.1 GCF_946480385.1 uncultured Azospirillum sp. | reverse complement strand
CATCTGGCTGGAGGAACTGGAACGCGAGGTTCCGGCGGAGTGAGGGCGGTTCCCGGCTCTCCCCTCCTCGGCCGTCATTCCCGCGAAGGCGGGAAGCCAGTGTTTCCCAAGCGAAACCAATGGGTAAGCCTGGATCCCCGCCTTCGCGGGAATGACGACCGAGAGGCGCTCTGAAACGTAAGAAGTCTGAAAATAAGCAAAAAGGCCGGCGCACCGATGGGGCGCCGGCCTTTTTGCTGTCGATATCAACCCGCTCAGATCGAAATGCGCAGGGACTCGCGGTTGACCGGGGCGGCTTCGGGGGCCGTCATCGGGCGCGGCGGCACGGCCGGGCGCATGCCGGCGGGCGGCTGGCCCGGCGCCGGGGCGGCAGCCGGAGCGGTCTGGGCGGCGGGCGCCTGCGGAGCGGCGGCCTGCGGCGTGCCCGGGTGCGGCTGGGTCGCCTGCTGGGCGGCGATGAACTGGCCCTGGGCGGTCAGGCCGCTGGCGACGTTGCGGTTGATGTTGACCAGCGTATCGATCTTGGCGAAATCCAGGTCGATCAGGCGGTTGGTCGTCTCGCGGTCGACCAGCAACGACAGGGCCGCGATGTTGGTGCGGACCTCCGGCGGATGGCCGCAATCCTCTTCAGTGATCGCCGCCTGGAAGATCGTCCACAGGCGCTGATTCAGCTGAAGAGCCTCGCGGTAGGCCTTTTCGTCCTTGGCATGGCTGGCGGCGATGATACGGCGCGCCGCTTCCGCCAGGGCCCAAGCCTCGACGTCGCGCGGATTGTCCGAGGTCGGCTTGTTGGCGTAGGTGGGAGTCGGCTTCATTCCAAACCCTCGGGGGAAAACCCATCCGGTGGGGCGGACCTGCCCCTTTGCTTCGTCGCGGAAGTGTCGGTTATCCGAGGGGCTTTGTCAACGCAACGGGGGTACTTCGGCCGGTCCGCAGGCCCTTGCCGCAAACTGGTCACAAGTCCTATGCGTTTCGGACAGGAGTTCACTTGCGGTTTCCACCACCCGCTCCTCGCCGATGCCGTCCATCAGGTTGCGGTCGTCGGGGTCGGCGGCGACGCGGGCCAGCAAATCCGCCTGCGGCACGCTGCTGGTCACCACCCGGCCGCGCGGCCCCCAAGGACCGTAGATGGCGGGGTAGCCGGGGCCGAACAGTCCGACGGTCGGCACGCCCGCCGCCGCCGCGATGTGCATCAGCCCGCTGTCGTTGCCTAGATAGAGCGCCGCCCGCTCCAGGCAGGCGGCCGCCGCCATCGGGTCGGTGCGGCCGGTCAGGTCGATGGCCTTCGATCCCAGCGCGTCCAGCACGGGCCGCGCCCGCTCGCGCTCCGGCGGGGCGGCCAGCACCGCAACCCGCGCGCCGGCCAGCGGCCCGCCCTCCCCCGTCAGGCGCAGCGCCAGCCGGGCGAAACGATCGGCCGGCCATTCCTTGCCCAGCCAGTTGGCCGTCGGCCCGATGGCGAGGAAGGGGCCGGTCCCGGCGGGGATCAGGGCGTCGGCCTGCTCCCTCGCCGCCGCGTCGATCCACAGCCGCGGGGCCGGCGGCGGCGACAGGCCCAGCACGGCGGCATTCTCCTCCACCTTGTGCATCGGGCGGACGGCCTTGGCGTGGAAGGCGCGGCGCCGGGCCGGCACCAGCCGCCCGACCGCCGAGTTGCGCAGATCGACCACCAGATCCCAGCGCGTGCCCACGCACTCCAGCCACAGCCGCAGCCAGTGCCGCGCATAGGAGCGCTTGGCCAGCGGGATCAGCCGCTCCAGCCCCGGCACGGCGCGGAACAGCGGCGCCGGCAGCGGCCCGCAGGCGATGGTCAGCCGCGCTCCCGGATAGGTCCGGGTCAGATGGTCGAGCAGCCCGGTCGACAGCACCGCGTCGCCCAGCCGGTTGGAGGTGATGAAGAGGATGCGGCTCATGACGCGGGCCCGGCCGCAGCATCATGTCCGGAAGAGGCACCATCCGGCGCGCCGTTCCGCCGTCCGGGCCGCAGGCTCAGGCCGCGCGACATCACCCACAGGGCCGGCAGCAGCGCCACCAGCGGCATGGCGTACATCAGCGGCACGAAGACCGTCGCCTTGCCGGCGAGGCTGGTCAGCCCCAGCGCTCCCGCCTGCAGCCCCATCACCAGCAGCACGGCGATGGTGACGCGCGACGACTGGCCGCGCCGGTTGAACTCGCCCGACAGCAGCGCCGAAAGCGCCACCAGCGCGTAGGTCAGGGCGAGCAGCGGCGAGGAGAAGCGGTGGTGCAGTTCGGCGATCAGGCCCCGGCGCATGCGGTCGTCCTGGGCCGGGACGTTGCCGTCCATCAGCTCCGCCGTGGTGCGTTCGCGGGCGTCGGGCCAGCGTTCCGCCGCCTGGGGCGCCACCGCCTTCAGGTCCACGGCATAGCGGTCGAAGAACAGCTGCGACAGCCGGTTGGTCTTGCGGTCCAGCTCCTGCCGGTTGCCGTCATAGACGACGAAGCGCGTGCCCTCCGGCCCGGTCTGCATCACCGCGCGGTCGCCCATGATCGTCACCGGCCTGTCCGGCTGGCGGCCGTCATGGATCAGCACCTTGTGCAGGTTGCCGTCGGCGTCCCGGTCGCGCAGGAACACGCTGAAACGGTCGCCGACCTCATTGAACACGCCCTCGCGCAGGAACAGCTGCGAATAGTCGCTGCGCACCGTGTATTCCATCCGCACCAGCTCGCGGTGGGCGGCCGGGGTGATCCAGATGTTCAGCGTGAAGACGACGGCCATCACCCCCACCGCCAAAACCAGCGCCGGCTTCGACAGCGAGAAGGGACCGACGCCGGCCGCGCGCATCACAACCAGTTCGCTGTCCGTCGCCATCTTGTTGTAGGTGAACAGAATGGCCCCGACCAGCGCCAGCGGCAGCACGATGCCGAGGAAGGTCGGCACGGTCAGCAGCAGCAGCCACAGGAACATGCCCATCGGCGCGCCGGCGCTGACCACGATCTCGATCAGGCGCAGCGACTGGCTGAGCCAGATGGTCAGCGTCAGTCCGGCGGTCGAATAGAGCGTGGCGATCAGCAGGTTGCGGAACAGGTACCGTTGCAGTCGGTTCATGGAGATCGGCCGAGATCTGTATAAGGCCGGCAAGCTGACCGCCCCGGCCCGCCGGGTCAAGTGTTGAAAACCGGCGGCGGCGATACGGGTGGTCCATACGCCGCCATCACACGCCCATCACACCCCTCATCAACACCTTGGCACACTACACCGGGAAAGGGCTGGCACCGGCCCCCGCCAACCGGTATGACGGTCGTCATGGCGACGATTCAGGAAGCGATGGCTGCCGCGGTGGCGCATCATCAGGCCGGCCGGCTTGCCCAGGCGGCGGCCCTCTATCATGCCGTGCTCGACGCCATGCCCGGCCATGCCGACGCCGCCCACCTGCTGGGGGTCGTCCATCTGCAGTCGGACCAGCCCGAC
Source organism: uncultured Azospirillum sp. (assembly GCF_946480385.1). The sequence continues at coordinate 6,916 of NZ_CAMLJP010000165.1, read as the reverse complement.
CGCGCCGTCTCGCTGATCCGCGGGGCCATCCAGCACAACCACCGGGTCGCCGACTATCACGACAATCTCGGCAGCGCGCTGAAGGCGCTCGGCCGGCTGGAGGAGGCGGTGACGGCCCACCGGCAGGCCGTCCGCCTGCGGCCGGAATTCGCCCAGGCGCTTTACAATCTGGGCAACGCGCTGGAGGCGCTCGGCCGGCTGGAGGAGGCGGCGACCGCCTTCCGGCAGGCGGCGGCGCGCCGCCCCGGCTATGCCCGCGCCCGCTTCAACCTTGGCAACGTGCTGGCCGCCCTCGGCCAGCGGCCGGAGGCTGACGACGCTTACCGTGCCGCCCTGGCCGACGATCCGACCTTCGTCGAGGCGCATGCCAACCGTGGCGGCCTGCTGCTGGCGCTGGACCGGCCGCGGGACGCGGCGGCGGCATTGGCCCGCGCGCTGGCTCTGCGCCCCGACCATGCGCCCGCCCTGTCCAACCTCGCCGCCGCCCGTCTGGCGCTGGGCGACCGCGATGGCGCGGAGAGTGCCGCCCGCCATGCCGTGACGGCCCGACCGGATCTGGCCGACTGCCTGCTGCGGCTGGGCGAGGTGCGCCAGCGCGCAGATCGGCTGGGCGCCGCGGCCGATGCCTACCGCGCGGCGCTGGCGCTGAACCCGGCGCTGGCGGAGGCGCATGCCAACCTCGCGCTGGTGCGGCAGGGCCAAGGGCTGCTCGATGCGGCGGAGCTGGGCAACCGGCGGGCGCTGGCGCTCGATCCCGCGCTGGCCGACGTGCGCTCCAACCAGGCCTATCTCCTGCTGTTCCGGCCGGGGGTGACGGCGGCGGCGGTGCTGGAGGCGCATCGAGACTGGGACCGCGTCCATGGCGCCCCCCACCGCGGGCGCTGGGTCAAGCCCGGCAAGGCGGCTGCCGCCGCCAAGGGTCTAAGGGGACCGCTGACAGTGGCCATCCTGTCCGGCGATTTCCGCCGCCACCCCGCCGGCCTGTTCGCCGTCCGCACGGTGGAGGCGCTGCCTGCCCACGACATCCGCCTGCTGCTCTACGCCAACCAGACCGAGTCCGATGACGTGACCGGCCGATTCCGCAAGGCGGCGGCACGCTGGACTCCGGTCGCCGGCCTGCCGGATGCCGAGGTGGCGAGCCGGATCCGCCACGACCGGCCGGACGTGCTGATCGACCTTGCCGGCCACAACGCCCTCGGCCGTCCCGGCGTCTTCGCGCGCAAGCCGGCGCCGGTGCAGGTCGCGTGGTCCGGCTATATGGCGACCACCGGGCTCGCCGCCATGGATGCGCTGGTCGCCGACCGCCATCATGTGCCCGACGGGATGGAGGCCTTCTATGCGGAGCGGGTGCTGCGCATGCCCGAGGCCTTCATCGCCTATGATCCGCCCGGCGACGACGACGAGCTTCCGCTGACGCCGCCGCCCAGCCTGTCGGGCGGGCCGGTCACCTTCGGCAGCTTCAACATCCTGACCAAGCTGAACGACGGCGTGCTGGCGGCCTGGGCGGTCATCCTGCAGCGGGTGCCGGAGTCCCGCCTGCTGATGAAGACCAAGGCGCTGTCCTGTCCCGCCACCGCCGATCTGTGGCGCGGCCGGCTGGCCGCCGCCGGCATCGACCCCGGCCGGGTGACGATGGTCGGTGCCACCAACAGCCTGGACCACATGCGCCGCTGCGCGTCGGTCGACGTGGCGCTCGACCCCTTCCCGTTTTCCGGCAGCACCACGACGCTTGAGACGATGTGGATGGGCGTGCCGGTCATCACCCTGCCGGGAGAGACCTTCTCCAGCCGCCATTCGCTGGCCTTCCTGACCGTGGCGGGGGTCGAGGGCTGCATCGCTTCCGACCCGGCGGACTATGTGGAGCGCGCCGTCGCCTGGGCCACCGACCCGCAGCGGCTGGCGGAACTGCGCCGAACCCTGCGCAGCCGCATGGCCGCCGGCCCGCTGTGCGACGGCAACCGGCTGGCCGCCGCCCTGGCGGCGGAGCTGCGGGCGCTCGCCCGGCCACACTGACGTCCGCAACGGAACCAACGCATCGGCGGCACCGTTGACCGTGGGTACTCCCTCCACGCCCACAGACGCGGGATTTCGGCGCATGCACAGCACCATACGGCCAGCCCTCATGCTTTCCGCGACGGTCGCGGTCCTGTCGCTCGCCGGCTGCGGCGATCAGGCGACGCTGCCGGTGTCGGCCGGCACCGGTCCCAACCCGACCCTGCCGGAACCGAATTCCTCGCTGATCCCCACGGTCAACATCGCCGACGCCGTCGGCTGGCCGCAGGGCGCGCAGCCGGTCGCGGCCCAGGGGCTGAGCGTCACCCCCTTCGCCACCGGGCTGGACCATCCGCGCTGGCTGCTGGCCCTGCCCAACGGCGACGTTCTGGTGGCGGAGACCAACGCCCCGCCGAAGCCGGAGGACGGCAAGGGCATCAAGGGCTGGGTCATGGGGCTGGTGATGGGCAAGGCCGGCGCCAAGACGCCCAGCGCCGACCGCATCACCCTGCTGCGCGACACCGACGGCGACGGCAAGGCCGATGTCCGCGAACCCTTCCTGCAGGGGCTCTATTCACCCTTCGGCATGGCGCTGGTCGGCAACGACCTCTACATCGCCAACACCGATGCGGTGGTGAAGGTGCCCTACAAGGAGGGCGACACGAAGATCACCGCCAAGCCGGTGAAAATCGTCGACCTGCCGGCCGGGCCGATCAACCACCATTGGACCAAGAACATCATCGCCAGCCGCGACGGCAGCAAGCTCTACGCCACCGTCGGCTCCAACAGCAATGTCGGCGAGAACGGGATGGAGGCGGAACAGGGCCGCGCCGCCATCTGGGAGATCGACCTGAAGACCGGCGCGCACCGCATCTTCGCGTCGGGCCTGCGCAACCCGAACGGGATGGACTGGAATCCGGTGACCGGCGAGCTGTGGACCTCCGTCAACGAGCGTGACGAGATCGGCAGTGACCTCGTCCCCGACTACATGACCTCGGTGAAGGACGGCGCCTTCTACGGCTGGCCCTACAGCTATTACGGCCAGCATGTCGACCAGCGGGTGGAGCCGCAGCGCCCCGACCTCGTCGCCAAGGCGATCCCGCCCGACTATGCGCTGGGTCCGCACACCGCCTCGCTCGGCTTCACCTTCTCCAAACCCGGCGAGTTGCCGCCGAACCTGCAGCAGGGCGCCTTCATCGGCCAGCACGGCTCCTGGAACCGCGAGCCGGCCAGCGGCTACAAGGTGATCTTCGTGCCCTTCCAGAACGGCAAGCCGGCGGGCGACCCGGTCGACGTGCTGGCCGGCTTCCTCGACAAGGACGGCAAGGCGCAGGGCCGCCCGGTCGGCGTCACGCTGGACAACAAGGGCGCGCTGCTGGTGGCCGACGATGTCGGCAACGCCGTCTGGCGCGTCAGCGGCAGCAACGCCGCGCAATCGGCTGAACGGCCGGCAGAGCGGCCGGACCAGCCGTCGCAGTGACCAAACTGAAGGGGAGAAGGACATCCCTCCTCCCCTTCCGCCGCCGATGGCGCGATACTGGGCGCCATGATCTATCTCGACCATCTGGCCTCGACACCGCTCGACCCGCAGGTTCACGAGGCGATGCTGCCCTGGATGCGCGCGCAAGCGGTCGGCAACCCCCATGCCGCCCATCCGGCCGGCTGGCGCGCCGCCGACGCCATCGCCGAGGCGCGGGCGGAGGTTGCCGCCCTGGTCGGCGCGCAGCCGGGCGAGGTGGTCTTCACCTCCGGCGCCACAGAGGCCAACACGCTGGCGCTGCTGGGGGGCGTACCAGCGGGTGGCGGGTGCGTCGTCTCGGTGGTGGAGCATGCCAGCGTGCTGGGCTGCCTGCCGGAGTTGCGGCGACGCGGCCATGCGGTGGCGATCCTACCGGTGGATACCGGCGGCCGGGTCGATCCCGCCGCTCTTGACGACGCCCTGGCCGGTATGCCGAAGCCCGCGCTGGTGTCGGTGATGGCCGCCAACAACGAGGTCGGGACGGTCCAGCCGCTGGGCGAGCTGGCGGCGGTGGCGTCGCGCCATGGCGCGACGATGCACAGCGATGCCGTGCAGGCCCTGGGCACGCGCGCCCTCGACATGGCGGCACTGGGGATCCACGGTCTCAGCCTGTCGGGGCATAAGCTCTACGGACCGATGGGGATCGGCGCCCTGATCGTCCGCCGCCCCTTCCGGCCCGTGCCGGCCTCGCCCGGCGGCGGGCAGCAGCGGGGCCTGCGGGGCGGAACCTTGCCGACGCCGCTCTGCGTCGGGTTGGGCGTTGCCTGCCGGCTGGCCCGCGAACGGCGGGAGGAGGATGCCCGGCGCATCGGCGACCTGCGCGACCGGCTTTGGCAAAGGTTGCAGAGCCGCCTGCCCGGCATCCGACGCAATGGCGCGGCGGATGGGCTGGCCGGCTGCCTGAACGTCACCATTCCCGGCATCGACGCCGCCGACCGGCTGCTGGATCTGCCGGAGCTTGCCGTCGCCACCGGCTCCGCCTGCCACAGCGGCGCGAGCGAGGCGTCGCATGTGCTGCTGGCGCTCGGCCTCTCCGTCATGGATGCCCATGCCAGCCTGCGTTTCGGCCTTGGCCGCGGCACGACGGCGGCGGCGGTGGACGAGGCGGCCGACCGGCTGGCCGCCCTGCTCGCCGCGTAGCCCGCTAGAACAGCAGCCGCGCGCCGACTTTCACCACGGCGGCCAGGGAATCGGCGCTGGTGTCGATGTCAGTGTCGGCCATCACCTGCCAGCGTGGCGTGATGTGATAGGTCAGGTCGGCCAGATAATGGCCGCCGGCGACGCCTTCGTAAGGAACCGTCCGCCGCACCCTCAGCGACAGGGTCAGGTCGTCGCTGCCATAGGCCAGCGCCGCGTTCAGGCTGCGAACTGAGGCGCCGTCCGCCTCGTCGCGTTGGCGCAGATCGCCGTCAAGGGTCACGTTCTTCCAGGCCAGTTGGGTGCCGACGATCCAGGATTGTCGGGGCAGCCGCCGGCTGTCGCTGCGCACCCGCGCCCAGCTGGTGCCGGCGGTCAGCCGGCCGCTGACGGTGCCGAGCTGCATGGTCTTGCGAACCGCGGCCTCGACCAAATGCATTGCTTCGCGCGGATCGGGCATGTCGCCATTGCCGCGCGGCATCGGTGTATAGCTGGCCCCCACCTCGAACCCCCGCAACGGCGGAGTATAATAGGTCAGTTTCGCCGAGTTGGCGCCAGCCCCGGTGGACAGCGGCAGGATCGACGATCCCACCAGCCGGTTGCGGGCGCTTTCGGTCTGCCCGATCTCCAGCTCTCCCCAGGAGACATCGACCTGCAAGAAATGTCGCTGATCTGCAACACTACCCTTTTGGTAGAGAATATCAGCAGATGCCTCGCCGACCGAAAAAATCGCCACTGCCGCCAGAATAGGCATGGAAATTCGTCGTTGCATGGGCAAGACCTGTGCTGTTTGGCCGAGGATCGACTATCCATATTGGTCGACACGGCCGTGTGTATCCTTTCTCGTTTGGCGGATGTTCGTCTAAAATTCTGACAAAACTGTGACCTGATCTTGGCATGCTGCGATGCAAAGATGGGTCACGGCTCGCGTATTGCGGGAAGCTTACGGAGGGGGCTTACGAATGCTCCGAGTCAGTCACACCCCCACCGCCCGAACCGCCACCCCCGCCTCTTCCAGCGCGCGTCGGACAGTCGCCGCCATCGCCACGGCGGTCGGCGTGTCGCCATGGACGCAGATGGTGTCGGCGACGATCGGCAACCGGGTGCCGTGGCGGCTTTCCACCGCGCCGTCCAGCACCATCCGCACCACCCGTGCCGCCGCCAGATCCGGGTCGTGGATCACCGATCCGGCCACCGTCCGCGGCGTCAGCGTGCCGTCATCCTCATAGGTGCGGTCGGCGAAGGCCTCGCGCGCGACGCGCAGGCCGACATCCTGCCCGGCGCGCTCCATGGCGCTCAGCGGCGGGACGACGAACAGCAGGGCGGGGTCAACCGCCTTGACCGCGCGGGCGATGGCGCCGGCCAGATCGGGCTCCACCGCCGCCATGTTGTAGAGCGCGCCGTGCGGTTTCACATGGGTCACCCTCTGGCCCGACAGCGCGGCACAGGCCTGGAGCGCGCCGACCTGATAGGCGACCAGCCGTTCGACCTCCGTGGTGGTGATGCCGCGGATCACCCGGCGGCCGAAGCCGGGGCGGTCCTCGAAACCGGGATGGGCGCCGATGCGCACGCCCTTCTCTCCCGCCAGCCGGGCAGTGTCGGCCATGATGGTGGGATCGCCAGCATGAAAGCCGCAGGCGATGTTGGCGGAGGTGACGATGTCCAGCATCGCCCGGTCGTCGCCCATGGTCCAGGCGCCGTACCCTTCCCCCATGTCGCAGTTCAGATCGATGCTCGGCATGGCAGTTCTCGCAGTTCACTCATGGAAGATAACGGGCATGAAAACGACAGTGCGTTTTCACGCCGCCTCCGACTGTCGCAGGGAATGGATGAAGCCGGCAACCTCGCTGCGCATCGCCCCCATCTGCTCCGCCAGCATGCCGGCGGCACCGTCCAACTGGTTGGATGCGGCACCGGTCTGCCCCGCCACGTCGGAGGTGGTGTTGACGTCGCCCAGCAGGGCGCGCACCCCCTCCGCCGCCTCAGCAACGCCACGACCGATCTCTGCCGTCGCCGCATTCTGCTCCTCCACCGCCGCGGCGATGGAGGCGCTGATCTGGCTGAGGCTTTCCACCACGCGGGCGATTTCAACGATCTCGTCGGCGGCGGAACCGGTGGAGCCCTGGATGGCGCGGATCTGCGTCTCGATGTCCTCCGTCGCCTTGGCGGTCTGGGTCGCCAGCGCCTTCACCTCGCCGGCGACGACGGCGAAGCCCTTGCCGGCCTCCCCGGCGCGGGCGGCCTCGATGGTGGCGTTCAGCGCCAGCA
>NZ_CAMLJP010000164.1 GCF_946480385.1 uncultured Azospirillum sp. | reverse complement strand
CCTTCTCTGAAAGGCGGATTTCCGTGACCGGCGGGCTCAGAACACCGACGAATAGGCGCCGAGTTCGACCTGAACCGATTTGACGCGGGTGTAATGGTCGAGCGTCTCGACCCCGTTCTCGCGGCCGATGCCCGACTGCTTGTAGCCGCCGACCGGCATCTCCGGCGGCGATTCACCCCAGCCGTTGATCCAGCAGATGCCAGCCTCCAGCCGGTGGATTACCCGGTGAGCGCGGGCCAGATCGCTGGTGACCAGTCCGGCGGCAAGGCCGTAGCTGGTGGCGTTGGCCCGCGTGACGACCTCCTCCTCGTCGTCGAAGGTCAGGATCGACAGGACCGGGCCGAAAATCTCCTCGCGCACGATGGTCATGCCGTCGTGGCAGTCGGTGAAGACCGTGGGCGCCACATAGGCGCCGCGCGCAAAGGCGGCCCCCTCCGGAACGCCGCCGCCGGCCAGCAGCCGCGCCCCCTCCGCCTTGCCGGTTTCGATGTAGCGCAGCACCTTGTCGCGGTGGGGGAAGCTGGCGAGCGGGCCGAAATTGGTGTCGGGGTCGAGCGGATCGCCCATGCGGATGCGGCGCACGCGGGCCAGAAGCCGCTCCTCGAACGCCGCCGCGATGCTGCTGTGGACGAAGACGCGGGTGCCGTTGGTGCAGACCTGACCGGAGCTGTAGAAGTTCGCCATCATGGCGATGTCGGCGGCGCGGTCCAGATCGGCATCGGCGAAGACGATCAGCGGCGACTTCCCGCCCAGCTCCATCGTCACCTCCTTCAGGGTCGATCCGCCCGCCGCGGCCATCACCCGCTTGCCGGTCTCCACCCCGCCGGTGAAGGACAGCTTCTCGATGCCGGGATGGGTGGCGAGCATGGCTCCGACCCGGCCGTCGCCCTGGACAACGTTGAACACGCCGTCGGGCAGCCCGGCCTCGCTGTAGATCGCCGCCAGATGAAGGGCGGTCAGCGGCGTCACCTCGCTCGGCTTGAAGATCATGGCGTTGCCGGCGGCCAGCGCCGGAGCCGATTTCCACAGCGCGATCTGGATCGGGTAGTTCCAGGCGCCGATCCCGGCCACCACCCCCAGCGGCTCGCGCCGGGTATAGACGAAGGAGCTTGGGCGCAGCGGGATCTGCCGCCCTTCCAGCGCCGGGGCGAGGCCGGCGTAATATTCCAGCACGTCGGCACCGGTGACGATGTCGACCGCACGCGTCTCGCTCAGCGGCTTTCCGGTGTCCAGCGTTTCGATTTCCGCCAGCGTGTCGTTGCGTTCGCGCAGCAGGGATACCGCCCGGCGCAGCACCCGCGACCGCTCCATCGCCGTCATCGCCGCCCACACCGCCTGCCCGGCCCGCGCGCTGTCCACCGCGCGGTCGAGATCGGCGGATGTCGCCTGCGCCACCTCGGCCAGGGTTTCCCCGGTCGCTGGATTGACGGTGACGAAGCGCTCCTCACCCTCGCCTGTAACGGGGCGACCTTGGATGTAGTGGGCCTGCCGTCCGAAACGCGTCATCTCCTGTCTCCCATCCTCCTGAGCCCAGAGCCCAGATTCCCGATCCCAGGGTCCAAGGGTGCATTGGTTCGCAGCACCATCATTCCAGGAGCACAGCCTGATTTTTTTTAATTGAACGTTCAATTAAAAAAAGGGGGATTGACGCCTCCGTTCTCCATTTTGGTCGTGTTCGAACAAATTTGTCGGCCGGCACCCGGCCGCAGGGCCCGGCAACCGGGCTGTCCCGCGCGGGACAAAGCCGTGCCATTCGCCGGCCCCCGCTTCAAATCGGCGGCCCCTCGTGCTACATCCTCGCGCGCTATGCTGCACATCAATGACCTGACCTTCCGCTTCGGCGGCCGAGTGTTGTTCGACCACGCGACGGCGGTGGTGCCCAAGGGGCATCGCGTGGCGCTGGTCGGGCGCAACGGCACCGGGAAATCGACCCTGCTGAAGCTGATCTCGGGCCAGCTGCAGACGGACGCCGGCGCCGTCACCCTGCCGGCCGGCATGCGGATGGGCATGGTGGCGCAGGAGGCTCCCAGCGGCCCGACCTTGCTGATCGACGCCGTGCTGGCCGCCGACACCGAACGCACCGCCCTGCTGGCGGAGGCCGAGACGGCGACGGACCCGATGCGCATCGGCGAAATCCATGCGAGGCTGGCGGACATCGAGGCGCATTCTGCCCCGTCGCGCGCCGCGCAGGTGCTGTCCGGCCTGGGCTTCGACGCCGAGGCGCAGCAGCGGCCCTGCTCCGACTTTTCCGGCGGCTGGCGGATGCGCGTGGCGCTGGCCGGCGTGCTGTTCTCCCGCCCCGACCTGCTGCTGCTGGACGAGCCGACCAACCACCTCGACCTCGAAGCGACCATCTGGCTCGAGGGCTATCTGAAGAACTACCCGCACACCATCCTGCTGGTCAGCCACGACCGCGAGCTGCTGAACGCGGTGCCGACCACGACGATCCACATCGACCAGGGCAAGCTCGTCACCTACAGCGGCAATTACGACCAGTTCCTGGCGCAGCGCCGCGCCAACCAGGAACGCATCGCCTCCATGGCCGCCAAGCAGGAGGCGCGGCGCAAGCACATGATGTCCTATGTCGACCGCTTCCGCTTCAAGGCCAGCAAGGCCCGTCAGGCGCAGAGCCGCCTGAAGCTGCTGGAGAAGATGGAGTCGATCACGCTGATGGAGGACGATCCGGAGGTCGTCTTCAACTTCCCGCCCCCCGACGAGCTGGCGCCGCCGCTGATCGCGCTGGAGGGGGTGAGCATCGGCTATGGCGACAAGGTGATCCTGCGCCGTGTCAACCTGCGCATCGACATGGAGGACCGCATCGGCCTGCTGGGCGCCAACGGCAACGGCAAGTCGACGCTGGTCAAGCTGCTGGCCAATCGGCTGCAGCCGATGGCCGGCGAGATGCGCCGCTCGTCCAAGCTGCGCATCGGCTATTTCGCCCAGCACCAAGCCGAGGAGCTGGACCTGTCGCTGACGCCGATCCAGCAGACCCAGCGCAACATGCCGCTGGCGCTGGAGGAGAAGGTGCGCGCCCATCTGGGCCGCTTCGGCTTCCCCCAGGCGAAGGCGGAGACCAAGATTTCCAACCTGTCGGGCGGCGAGAAGGCCCGGCTGCTGCTGGCGCTGATGAGCCGGGAAGTCCCGCACATCCTGATGCTGGACGAACCGACCAACCATCTGGACATCGACAGCCGCGAAGCGCTGATCGAGGCGATCAACGATTTCCCCGGCGCCGTTATCGTCATCAGCCACGACCCCCACCTGATCGAGATGACGGTGGACCGGCTGCTGCTGGTCGCCGACGGCACGGTGCAGGCCTATGACGGTGATCTGGACGACTACCGCCGCTATCTGCTCGACCGCGCCAAGGCGGAGCGGGCTGTTGCCAAGGGCGGTGCGGAGCGTGACGCCGGGCCGAACAAGAAGGACCAGCGCCGCGCCGCCGCCGAGGCGCGCACGGCGCTCGCGCCCTTGAAGCGCAAGGCCACCGACGCGGAGGCGCTGGTGACCAAGCTGAGCGAGGAGAAGCGCAAGATCGAGGCGAAAATGGCCGACCCCGCGCTCTACAGCGGCCCGTCGGACAAGCTGACCAAGCTGCAGATCGATTTGGGCACGGTGGAGAAGAAGCTGGCGACCGCAGAGGAAACCTGGCTGGAGGCGCTCGAACTCTACGAGAGCGCCGCGGCGGAGGCCGGCGTTTGAACGCCGATCACCACATCGACCACCCGCTGGCCGATGAGGTCGGCGAGGCGCAGCGCGACGGCGCCCTCGCCCTGCCCGCCCTGTGCGGAACGGTGGAGGAGGAGCGCACGTCGGACGTGCTGGCCCGCTTCCGCGCCAACCTGCCGGCCGGGCGGGTCACGCTGGCCGACCTGATCCGGGCGCTGGGCGACCGCTCGCTCGGCACCATCCTGCTGGCGCTGTCGCTGCCGACCATCGCGCCGGTGCCGCTGGGCGTGTCCTGCCTGTTCGACCTGCCCATCGTGCTCTACGCCGCGCAGCTCGCCTTCGGACGGCGCGGGGCGAGGCTGCCGGACTGGCTGCTGAGGCGGTCCATCGGCACCGGACTGGCGGCCCGCACGCTGGACGCCGCCATGCCGCGCCTGACCGGGATCGAGCGGATGCTGAAGCCGCGGCTGCACCGGCTCGCCCGCATCGATCAGGAACGCTGGTTCGGACTTCTGCTGTTCATCCTGACGCTGACCTGCATCGTGCCGCTGCCGCTGACCGGCTGGCTGCCGGGCTTCGCGCTGGTGCTGATTTCGCTGGGGCTGATCGAGCGCGACGGCGGCGCCATCGGCATCGGGCTGGGGCTGACCGTGGCAGCGCTGGTGTTTTTGACGCTGGTGGCGAGCGGGCTGTCATACGCAGGTCACCAACTTCTGGCAGCAACTCCGCTGTAGGGCGAGCCGCGGATGGGCCGCCCCGATCCAGGGAGGCCCACAGATGAATCGGACCGCACCCGCGTCGCTTTCCGAATCCTGGCTGTTCTTCCGCCGTTGGCTGGCCGATCCCTGGGCGATGGGGTCGGTCGCCCCCTCCTCACCGGCGTTGCGCCGTCGGATCACCCGCGAGATCCGCTGCGAGGCCGACGAGCTGGTGGTGGAGTTCGGCGGCGGCACCGGCCCAATCACCGCCGCGATCCTGGAGTCCGGCATCCCCGCCGAGCGGCTCTACAGCTTCGAGATCGACCGCGACCTCGCCCGCCATCTGCGCGCCCGCTGCCCCGCCGTCACCGTCATCGCCGACGATTGCCGCAAGGCGCCCGAGTTGCTGGGTGAGGCGCTGTGCGGCAAGGTTGGGACGGTGGTGATCGGCATCCCGATGATCACCTTCCCGCTGGAGTTCCAGCGCGGGGTGCTGGACGCCACCTTCCGCATCCTGCGGCCGGGCGGACGCTTCCTGCTCTACAGCTTCATGCCGCATTCGCCGCTGAACCGCGGGGCGTTGGGGCTGAAGGGCGAGAGGCTGGGGTTCACGCTGCGCAATCTGCCGCCGGCATCGGTATGGGGATACCGCCGCGCCAGAGAGTGATAGAGTCGCCTCCCTCCGGTCACCCATTCAAGTGAGGGCCGTCATGAAGTTCGGCTATACGATTCTCTACGTTCCCGATGTCGCCGCATCGCTGGTCTTCTTCGAGAAGGCATTCGGGCTGAACCGCCGCTTCCTCGCCGAAACGGGCGACTATGGCGAGTTGGACACCGGCACCACCACCCTGTCCTTCGCCAGCCAGGAATTGGCATTGTCGCACCACCCCGCCGGCTATGTGTTCGCCAGCACCAGCGATAAGCCGTTGGGCGTCGAGATCGCCCTGGTCACCGACGATGTGGAGGCGGGGCACGCCACCGCATTGACCGCTGGCGCCACCGAGCTGGCACCGCCGAAGGCCATGCCGTGGGGCCAGACCGTGTCCTTCATCCGCTGTCCCGACGGCACCCTGGTGGAGCTGTGTACGCCGGCCGGGGGGTGACGGCATCGGAGCCGACGCGGTTACTCCCCCCAACCGCCCCGCTTATGCTCCGCCCCCCTCCCCCTTCACCATCGTGAGCGTGCCGGTGCTGTCCTTCATCCTGTCGAAGCTGCTGTGGGGCGTCTTCGCACCCGGCAATGCGCTGGTGCTGGCGGTGGCGCTGGGGGCGGTGCTGCTGCGGACGCGGCGCTGGCAGCGCGCCGGGCGGCGGTTGGTGACGCTGGCGGCGGTGCTGCTTCTGCTGGTCATGTATACCGGGCTGGGTGCGCTGGTCGCCGTACCGCTGGAGAACCGCTTCCCGCGGGCGGAGCCGGAGGGGCGGATCGACGGCATCGTCATGCTGGGCGGCGCGGTCAACCCGCCGATCACCGCCGACCGCGGCGATCCCTCCGTCAATGAAGCGGCGGAGCGGGTGCTCGGTTTCGCCGACCTCGTTCGCCGTCATCCGGAAGCCAAGGCCGTCTTCACTGGCGGGTCCGGCCGGCTGCTGGGGCAGGAGTACAAGGAGGACGTCACCGCCCGCGCCGCCTTGGCTCAGGCCGGCATCCCCGCCGACCGCGTGATCTATGAGGCGGACTCCCGCAACACCTGGGAGAACGCGGTCTTCAGCAAGGAGATGGTCAAGCCGGCGCCGGGGGAGCGCTGGGTCCTCGTCACGTCGGCCATGCACATGCCCCGGTCGGTCGGCATCTTCCGGCAGATCGGGTGGGAGGTCATCCCCTACCCCGTCGATTACCGCACCCGCCACGACGCCAAGCCGTACCTGCGGTTCGAGTTCGGCCAGAATCTGGTGATCCTGGACGACGCGGTGCGGGAGTGGATCGGGCTGACCGCCTATTGGCTGATGGGCCGCACCGAAAGCCTGTTTCCCGGCCCCTGAGGGTCCGGTCCGCGCATGGGCTGTGTCATCGTGTTTCTGCCGCGTTCGAGGCATTGGCGCGGCGATGCCAACCCGCTAGAGTGCCGCCGCCCCGGCATTCCGGCCGGGTTTGGGGAAGCAAGGGGTTTGGCGGATGCGTCGCTGGCGCGGGGTGAGCAGGGTCGTCGTGCTGGTGGGCGTGGCAGCGCTCGCCGCCTGCGCGCAGAAACCCGCCGTCACCGGCTCGGGCCTTCCGACCAGCGGCGTCTACAAGGTGGGCAAGCCCTATCAGATCAACGGCGTCTGGTACTATCCCAAGGAAGATTACAGCTACGACGAGACCGGCATCGCCTCGTGGTACGGCCCCGGCTTCCATGAGAAGACCACCGCCAACGGCGAGATCTACGACCAGAACGAGCTGACAGCCGCGCACAAGACGCTGCCGATGCCCAGTCTGGTGCGGGTGACCAATCTGGACAACGGCCGCTCCATCGTGGTGCGCGTCAACGACCGCGGCCCCTACGCCAACGGCCGCATCATCGACATGTCGCGCCGCGGCGCTCAATTGCTGGGCTTCGACGGTCCCGGCACCGCCAAGGTGCGCGTGCAGATCCTGGCGGAGGAAAGCCGCGCCATCGCCGCCGCCGCGCGCCAGGGCACGCCCGCCCCGATGCTGGCCGAACTCGACGGCCCGCCGCCGAAGGCCGCTCCGCGCGGCCGGATCGAGGTGACGGGGCCGGCCGGGCCGGTGACGACACTGGCGGCCGCCCGCCCGACGGTGATCGGTGCCCCCATTCCCCCGCCCGCCACGGTCGCCGGCAGTATGTCAGAAGGACGCTTCGTGCCGGCCCCGGTGGTGGCGCAAGTGCCGGTGAGGGCCCATGAGGCCATCTATGTGCAGGTCGGCGCCTTCGGCAGCGAGGAGAATGTGGCGAAGGCCCGCGCCCGGCTTTCCGCCATCGGCCAGCACGCCAGCGTCAGCCAGACGCGGTCGGCCGGCATGACCCTGCACCGCGTCCGCGTCGGCCCGCTGGACAGCGTGGATCGAGCCGACAGCCTGCTGAACCAGATCATCCAGGCCGGCCTTACGGAGGCCAAAATCGTGGTGGATTGATCCGTCCACCCGACGCTTACCCCGGCTGCTCTTCGCGAGCGCCAGTGACCCAATGCCTGTACCGAGTGCCCTTGGAGGATTGTTGCCATGAACGCTGTTGTCGTCCGCCTGCGCGCCGTTTTCGGCCGTTCCGTCGCCGTTGCGGCCGGAATTGCGATGGCCGGGGCCACGATTGGCGCCGGCTTCACCGCGGTTTCGGTCCAGGCCGCGACCATCGACACCATCGCCAAGCAGGCGATCCTGGTCGACCTGACCTCGAACACCGTGCTGTTCGAGAAGAACGCCGACGAGCGCATGGCGCCCTCGTCGATGAGCAAGATCATGACCGCCTATCTGACCTTCGAGGCGATCAAGACCGGCCGGCTGACGCTGGAGAGCACGCTGCCGGTCAGCGAGCGCGCCTGGCGGATGCAGGGCTCCAAGATGTTCGTAGAGCTTCACAACAACATCAAGGTCGATGACCTGATCAAGGGCATGATCGTCCAGTCCGGCAACGACGCCTGCGTCGTGCTGGCCGAAGGTCTGGCCGGATCGGAGGGATCCTTCGCCGAGCAGGAGAACAAGAAGGCGCGCGAGCTGGGGCTGAAGAACAGCAACTTCGTCAACTCCACCGGCTGGCCCGATCCCAACCACTATATGACCGCCCGCGATCTGGCGATCCTGGCCGAGCATCTGATCAAGGACTTCCCGGAATACTACCATTATTACTCGATCCGGGAGTTCAAATACCACGGCATCAACCAGGGCAACCGCAACCCGCTGCTGTACCGCGGCATGGACGTGGACGGCATGAAGACCGGCCACACCGACGCCGGCGGCTATGGCCTGACTGCGTCGGGCGAGCGCGAGGGGCGGCGCCTGCTACTGGTGGTCAACGGGTTGCCCAGCATGCAGGCCCGCGCCGACGAATCGGCCCGGCTGATCGAGTGGGGATTCCGCGAATTCGCCTCCTACACCCTCTACAAGGGCGGCGAGACGATCGAGCAGGTGCCGGTCTGGCTGGGCGAGCAGGAGACGGTTCCCGTCACCGTGCCGCAGAACCTGAGCGTCACCATGCGCCGCGCCGACCGCCCCGGCATGAAGGTGTCGCTGGTCAGCAGCGCGCCGGTTGCCGCCCCGATCAAGAAGGGTGACACTGTCGGCAAGCTGGTCATCACCGCCCCCGGCTTCCCGGGCAAGGAGGTGCCGGTGGTTGCGGCGCAGGACGTGCCGAAGGCCGGCTTCGTCGGCCGCGCCTTCGCCGCCGCCAAATATCTCGTCTTCGGGAACAGCCTGTAATCGTGACGACCATGCCGACCTCCTTCACCGCCTCCGCCAACCGTGGCCGCTTCATCACGCTGGAAGGCGGCGAAGGGGCCGGCAAGTCGACGCAGCTGCGCCGTCTGGCCGAGACCCTGCGCACCCAAGGCATCGACACGGTGACGACGCGCGAGCCGGGCGGATCGCCGGGGGCGGAGGAGATCCGCGGCCTGCTGGTGACCGGCGAGACCGGCCGCTGGAGCCCGGTGACGGAGGCGCTGCTGCATACCGCCGCCCGCCGCGACCATCTGGAACGCACGGTGTGGCCGGCGCTGGAGGCCGGGCGGTGGGTGCTGTGCGACCGCTTCTTCGACAGCACCATGGCCTATCAGGGTTATGGGTTGGGGCTGGGGCGCGAGTTGGTGGAGACCCTGCAGCGGGCGGCGCTCGGCGAGTTCCGCCCCGACCTGACGCTGATCCTGGATATTGATGTCGGGAAAGGGCTGCGCCGCGCCGCCTCGCGCCATGGTGGCGAAGACCGCTATGAGCGGATGGACATCGGCTTTCACCAGCGTCTGCGCGACGGCTTCCTCGACATCGCCCGGCGGGAGCCGGAGCGTTGCGCGGTGGTGGATGCCGACGCCGATCTGGACGGCGTGCAGACCCGTGTTTGGGATGCCGTCGCCGGCCGGCTGGGGCTGCAATCGTGAGCAAGGCGCGCACATCCGCCCCCGCCGCCGCACCGGCCGCGGAGGAGGCGCTCGCCCCCCGGCGCAACCCGGACCTCGTCGGGCATGAGGAGGCGGAACGGCTTCTGCTGGAGGCCTGGAACTCCGGCCGGCTGCCGCATGCCTGGCTGATCGGCGGCACGCCGGGGATCGGCAAGGCAACGCTGGCCTTCCGCTTCGCCCGTTTCGTCCTGGCGCAGGACCCGCCGGGCGACAGCCTGTTCGGCAATAGTCTCTTGGGCGGAGCGGCGCCGGTCACTTCGCTGCACATCGGGCCGGACCATCCGGTGTTCCGCCGGGTGGCGTCGGGCGGTCATGCCGACCTGCTGACCATCGAACGCCAGCGCGACGAGAAGAAGGGCCGGCTGAAACGCGACATCGCGGTGGATGACGTGCGCAAGATCGGCCCCTTCCTGCGCCGCACCTCGGCTGAGGGCGGCTGGCGCGTTGCGGTGATCGACGGCGCCGACCGCATGAATCTCAGCGGCCTGAACGCCATCCTGAAAATCCTGGAGGAGCCGCCGCCCGGCGCCCTGCTGCTGCTGGTCAGCGACAATCCCGGCGGCATGCTGCCGACCATCCGCTCGCGCTGCCGCAAGCTGACGCTGAAGCCGCTGGATGAGGAGACGGTGATCGACCTGCTGGGGCAGCATCGGCCGGACATCGCCGCCGACGACCGCCCGGCGCTGGCCCGTCTGTCGGAAGGCAGCGTCGGCCGCGCCATCGATCTGGCCGATGCCGGCGGACTGGCGCTGTACCGCGAGATGGTCGGGCTGCTGTCCGACCTGCCGCGCATCGACATCGTCGCCGCGCACGCCTTCGGCGACAAGCTGACCCGCAAGCAGGATGACGGGATGTTCGAGACGGCGACGGAGCTGCTGGTCTGGTGGCTCGCCCGCTTCGCCCGTTCGCTCGCCCGTGGGTCCTGGCCGGCGGAGGTGGTGCCGGGCGAGGCCGCCCTGATGACCCGGCTGGCCAACGCCCGCGGTCTTGAACGTTGGGTG
>NZ_CAMLJP010000163.1 GCF_946480385.1 uncultured Azospirillum sp. | reverse complement strand
CGGGTGCGCTTCCTGCTTGCCCGCGCCATGGACGAGGAAGGACGCTCGTCACTGGAAACGGCGGCCAGCCTGTCGCCGGCGCCGGACCAGCGCTATACCCTGCGCATCCTGGGCGACGCCTTCCGCGCGCTCGACCGCGAGGATGCGCCCGACGACAATCTGTTCGTCCAGCTGCCGGCCGGCGCCATGCCCGACCATACTGTCTGGCGCAGCGCGGCACTGGCGCCGACCCGCTGGGCGGCGGCGAAGGAGGGGCTGCCGATCGCACTGCGCCGGCTGCTGGACTATCCGGCCGACCTGCGCAGCCGGCTGCTGACCACGCTCGCCGCCGCGGCGGACGAGGCGGGCGACAGTGCGGCGTTGAACCTGATCGTGCTGGAAATGATCACCGTCGATTCCGTGGGCATGGCCGACGGCCGGCTCGACTATTTCCGCGGCCGGCTGGCGGAGCTGAAGGCGACGCCCGACGCCGCGCTGGAGCGGTACGACGCCGCTGCAGCCTTGCGCCGCGGTCCCTTCGCCCGCCGGGCGGAGGTGCGCGCCATCGAGCTGCGCCGCGGACTAGGGCGGCTGGACGAGGACGGCGTCATCAAGGCGCTGGAAGCATTGCGCTTCGCCTGGCGCGGCGACGACGTCGAGACGGATGCGCTGGCGGCGCTGGGCGGCGCCTATGCGCGCAGCGGCAGGACCGATGCGGCGCTCGACATCTTCGGCCTGCTGGGACGGCGCTTCGGCGCCACCGCACGCGGGCGCGACGCGCTGACCGCCGGGCGCACCTTGCTGACCGCCGTGCTTGACCGGCTGGAGCAGTCGCCGCCGGGCGGGCTCTATGCGCTGGCACTCCAGGCGCGGCACGGGCGGCTGGTGACGCTGGCCGACTCTGCCGACGGCGGGTTGCGGCTGCGGCTCGCCGGCCTGCTGCTGCGCGACGGCTATGGGGTGGAGGCGATCCGCATCCTGCACGCACTGACCGAACGGGCGACCGGACCGCGCCGGGCGGAGCTTGGCGCCACGCTGGCCCGTGCCCTGATCGACGGCGGGCGCGAGGGGGAGGCGCTGGACGTGCTGGCCCGCACCGGCGGCTCGGGACTGGAGCCGGAATTGGCCGAACGCCGGGCGCTGCTGCGGGCCGACGCGCTGCTTGGTGACGGCGACACGGTGCGGGCGCTCGATGCCCTGCGCGGGTTGAGCGGGGCGGAGGCGGCGCGGCTGCGGGCGCAGGGGCTGTTCGCCGCCGGGGAATGGCGGGCGGCGCGGACCGCCTTCGCGGAACTGGCCGCCGAGCGGGAGGCCACGGGAGCGGAGCCGACGGCGGACGATCTGGCGCTGCAGGGGCTGTCGGCCTATCTGGCCGGCGACGCCGACGCGACGCGCGGTTTCGGTGACGCGGAACGCGCACGGCTGGCCGGCACCCGCTGGGCCGGGCTGCTCGACGCCTTCGCCCCGCCGCCGGCCGACGGGCCGCTGCGCGCGGAGTCGGTGGAGCGGGACCTTGCCACGGCGGACGCGCTCGGTCGGCTGGCGCGGGCGTGGCGGGGGAAGCCCTGACCTTTGGGCCTGATCCGTAAAGCCGCTTTAAACCGCGGGCGGTAGCGTCGGCGGACTGTTGCCCCCAATCGCGATGGCTTTTGCACATCCGGAGAAGAAGACATGCGCTTGATGTTCGGGTTGATCGCGGTGTTTGCCAGCGTGCTCGGCGGGTTCTATGCGATGGGCGGGCGGATGGCCGTGCTGTGGCAGCCGGTGGAGATCGTCATCATCATCGGCGCCGGCATCGGCGGCTTCGCCATCGCCAACAGCCCGGCAGTGCTGCGCGACACGCTGCGCGCGGTCGGCGCCATCGCCCGCGGACGCGCCACGCCGAAAAACGACTATCTGGACATGATCGCGCTGGTCTATGGCCTGCTGCGCGTCGCCAAGTCCAAGGGCATGTCGCAGATCGAGGCCGACATCGACAAGCCGGTCGAAAGCCCGCTGTTCACCCAATATCCCAACGTCCTGCGCTATGACCGCTGCATCACCTTCCTGTGCGACTATCTGCGCCTGATCGCGCTGGGGCAGGACAACCCGCACGATCTGGAATCGCTGATGGCGGAGGAGCTGGACACGCTGGGCCGCGAGCTGAACCAAGTGCCGAAGGCGTTGCAGAACCTCGCCGATGCGCTGCCGGCGCTGGGCATCGTCGCCGCCGTGCTGGGCGTCATCAACGCCATGGGCGCCATCAGCGAGGCGCCGGAGGTGCTGGGCAGGATGATCGGCGGGGCGCTGACCGGCACCTTCCTGGGCGTGCTGCTGTCCTACGGCATGGTCGGCCCGATCGCCAGCGCCGCCCGCCAGCGCCGCGAATCGGAACTGAACATGTATTTCTGCATCAAGGCGGCGCTGTGCGCGTATCTGCGCGGCAGCCCGCCGCAGGTCTGCGCCGAATATGCCCGCAAGGTGCTCTACACCGACATCCAGCCCAGCCTGGCGGAGGTGGAGGTTGCCACCACGCTGTCGTCGTCGCAGGCCAAGGCCCGCGACGGCCGCCAGGCGGCGTGACCGGCCATGCCGCGCAAGACCGCCCTCCCCCCGATCATCGTCAAGCGCCACCTCGGCAGTCATGACGAGGAAGAGCACAACGGCACCTGGAAGCTGGCCTACGCCGACTTCGTGACGGCGATGATGACCTTCTTCCTGGTGATGTGGCTGATGAACATCACCACCACCGAGCAGCGCAAGGGCATCGCCGACTACTTCAACCCGGTGGCGGTGTCGCAGAGCAACTCTGGCGCCGACGGCATGCTGGCCGGCCGTTCGGTCGACAAGAGCGGATCGCTGACCACCCCGAATGCCGCCGGCGATCAGGCGAGCCCGGTGGCCTCCCCGCCCGTCGTCGCGTCGGTCGGCGACAGCGACCGCCAGCCGGCCGGCCGCAAGGACCCGATGCCCCACCCGCCCGGCGGTACTGTTCCGCCGGTGGACCTGCTGCGCAATGCGACGGAGAGTGCGCCAACGAGACCTGCGGCCGAACCGCCGGCCCCCCAGGCCACCCGCGCGGAGCTGGAGGCGCTGCTCGACCGCCAGTCGTCCGAGCTGACGGAGAAGGTGGCGCTGGAGTCCCTGGAACGCGACCTGCGCCAGCGCATCGCCGCGTCGCCGGACCTGAACGCCCTGCAAGGCAGTCTGGTGATCCAGCAGGTGCCGGAGGGCTTGCGCGTGCAGCTGACTGATCAGGCCCGCTTCTCGATGTTCAAGGTCGGCTCGGCCCAGATGAACGAGCCGGGACGGCGGCTGATGCGGATGGTGGCGGCGGCGCTGGCGTCGGTGCCCAACCCGATCGGCATCACCGGGCACACCGACGCGCTGGGCTATGCGCCCGATGCGAAATACGGCAACTGGGAACTGTCGAGCGACCGCGCCAACGCGGCACGGCGCGAGCTGATCGCCAGCGGGATTCCAGGCGGACGGATCGTCCGGGTGGAGGGGCGCGCCGATCTCGACCATTTCGGGGCGAGCGATCCGCTCGATCCCAGCAACCGGCGGATCAGCATCACGCTGCTGCGGCGGTAGGAAATCTCTGGTGGCAACGTTAGACCCCCACCTAACCTCCCCCGCTGGGCGGGGGGAGGGACTACCGCCACCCTCCCGCAAAAGCACTTGCCCCCTCCCCCGCCCAGCGGGGGAGGGTTGGGGTGGGGGCATCGTCAGCCAACACCTAACCAAATAAAACCCTCACACATTTTAACAAAACCCCTCAGCTTTTCCTTTAAAGCCCCTTTAAAACCCCTTCGCTACCGTTAACTCCGCCAGTCATCCGCGGAGAATCCCGGAACGCACAACCCCCATCCGTTCGACGGTTGACCAGAGGATTCCAAGGATGAGCCTGTACAGCGCCATGCGGTCCGGTGTCAGCGGCATGTCCGCGCAAAGCTCGCGCCTTGCCGCCATTTCGGACAACATCAGCAATTCGCAGACGGTCGGCTACAAGCGGGCCACCGTGGATTTCTCGACCCTGGTCACCGCGCCCGGCAGCCGCAGCACCTACACCGCCAGCGGCGTGCAGTCCGCCACCCATTATCAGGTGCAGCAGGACGGCACGATCATGGGCACCAGCTCCGCCACCGACATGGCGATCAGCGGCAACGGCTTCTTCGTCGTCGGCAACAAGGTGTCGGGCACGCCGGAATATTCGCTGACCCGGGCCGGCAGCTTCCTGCCCGACGATACCGGCTTTCTGCGCAACAGCGCCGGCCAGTATCTGGAAGCCTGGAAGCTGAACCCCGACGGCAGCATGCCGAACGTCAGCAAGTCCCGCTTCGACGATCTGCAGTCGGTCAACATCGGCAATCTCGTCTATGGCGGTTCCAAGACGACGACGATGGATTTCTCCGGCAACCTGCCGGCCCAGGCCGCCGCCGGCGACAGCTTCACCAGCAGCCCGACCTTCTATGACGGGCTGGGCAATCCGCTGGACCTGTCGCTGACCTGGACCAAGACCGCCACCCCCAACGAGTGGACGCTGACCGCCACCGGGCCGGCCGGATACACCGTCGGCGGCGCGCCGGTGACGCTGACCTTCGCCGCCACCGGCCCCTATGCCGGGAAGCCGGTGGATGCCGGCGGCCTGCCGCTCGATCCGATGCCGGGCCTCACCTTCACCTCGCCGGCGACGCCGACGGCCGACAGCTTCACGCTGTCGCTCGGCAACCTCACGCAGCTGAACGGCGATTACGTGCCGACCGTCACCGGCGACGGCGCCAAGGTCGGTCAGGTCACCTCGGTCGACATCGACGACAGCGGCAAGCTGTGGGTGATGTACGACAACGGCGCCCGTCAGGCGCTGTACCAGATCCCGATCGCCACCGTCACCAATCCCGACGGTCTGGTCGCCCAGGACGGAAACACCTACACGCTGGGGGCGGAGACCGGGACCCTGACGCTGGGCGCCGGCAAGCAGGGCAGCGCCGGCACCGTCGTCGGCAGCGCGCTGGAGCAGTCGAACGTCGACATCGCAACCGAACTTGTCTCGCTGATCGAGACGCAGCGCGCCTATTCGTCGAACGCCACCCTGGTGCGCACCACCGACGAGCTGGTCGAAGAGACCACCCGCCTGAAGCGTTGATCCCGGCACAGACGGAGCCCCGGCCATGAGCGTCCAACTCGCCCTCACCTCCGCCCTGTCCGGCCTGCGCACGACGCAGCAGCAGGCGGCGATGGTGTCCCACAACCTCGCCAACGCCACCACCGCCGGCTATGTGCGCCGGGACCTCGACCTGTCGGCGGTCACCACCGCCGGCCGGGGGGCAGGGGTGCGGGTGGACGCCGTCGCCCGCAAGGTGGACGAGTTGCTGATCCGCGACGCGCGGTTCGAAACCAGCCGCTACAGCGGGCAGGAGGCGCGCGCCTCGGCGCTGGCCGACTATGCGCTGGTGCTGGGGCAGCCGCAGGACGAGAAATCGGTCTCCACCCAGCTGTCGAAGCTGCAGCAGGCCTTCTCCCGCCTGCACGACATGCCCAACGACGACGCGGCCCGCAACGCCGTGGTGTCGCAGGCGGCGGCGCTGGCCGGCGGGCTGAACCGCGCCGCCGAGGCGGCGCAGACCGTGCAGGAGGATGCCCGGGGCCGGCTGCAGACCTCCGTCGATGCGGTCAACACCTCGCTTCAGCGCATCAGCGAGCTGAACGGCAAGATCGCGACGCTGGAGACACGCGGCGGCGATGCCGGTGACCTGCGCGACGAGCGCGACCGCCTGCTCGATCAGGTCTCGCAGGAGATCGGTATCCGCACCTACAGCCGCGAGGACGGCCAGACGGTGGTGATGACCCGCAACGGCCAGACCCTGCTCGACCACCCGCTGGCGCCCGGCGAACAGCCGCTGACGCTGCTGGGCGACGAGGTGATGGCGAATGGCATCTCCCTGTCGGCCAAGCCGGACAGCGAGATCCAGAGTGGCCGCATCATGGGCTATGTCCAGACCATCAAGCAGGACATGCCCCGCGCGATGGCGCAGCTGGACGAGCTGGCGGCCGGCATCGTCCAGGCCTTCCAGGGGGCGGAGGCCGATCCGACCCAACCCGGCCTGTTCACCGACGCCGGCGCGGCCTATGGCGCCACCGCCGGTCTGGCCTCGCGCATCGCCGTCAACGACGTGGTGCGGACGGAAAGCTGGCGGATGCAGAGCGGCGTGCAGGCGGCGGCTCCGCTGGAGCCCGGCGACCAGACGCAGATCGACAAATTCCTGACCGTCTTCACCGACACCCGCAGCTTCGCCGCCACCGACATGCCGGCCAACGCGACGCTCGGCAGCTATGCCACCGCCATGGTGTCGGCCCAGCAGGGCTACCGCACCGGCGCTGAGTCGGAGATGAACGCGCGCAAGATCAGCGCCGACACGCTGGAGACCGCGCGCATCAACCGCGACGGCGTCAACATCGACGACGAGATGCAGAAGCTGCTGCTGATCGAGCAGAGCTATGGCGCCAGCGCCCAGGTGGTGCAGGTCGCCGGCCGCATGATCGACATCCTGTTGCAGATCAAGGGGTAAGCCGATGCTGTACAATGCCCTGTCCACGCTGGGGATGAGCCGGAAGCTGCAAAGCACCATGACCCGGCAGCAGATGGAGCTGACCCGCGCGAACGAGGAGGTGTCGACCGGCCTCCATGCCGACGTCGCGGCGACCATCGGCGCCAGCACCGGCCGCGACATCGCGCTGCGCAACCTGTTCGACCGCACCGACGAGTATGTGAAGACCACCGACCTGCTCGACGGGCGGATGAAGACGATGGACAGCGCGATGACCAGCATCATCGCGTCGGGCACCGACCTGCTGGCCGCCGCCTCCACCGGGCTGGGGCAGCAGTCGCCGACCGGGACGTCGTTGCAGATCCGCGCGCGCGGCGTGCTGGACCAGGTGGTCGGGCTGCTGAACGCGTCGTCCGGCAACAGTTATCTGTTCGCCGGCACGGCGCTGGACCAGCCGCCGATGCGCAATGTCGACGGCGACAAGTCGGGCCTGCGCTCGCCGATGCAGATCATTCAGGACGCCATCCAGTCCGCCACCGGCGGCATGGCGATGCCGACCACGGCGGCGGAAACCACGGCGGTGATCGCCCGGCTGGACGATCTGTTCGCCGTGCGCGATCCGGCGACGCCTGCCCCTGCCCCGCTGACCGACACCTTCGAAGGCGGCCTCTACACCGGCACCACGGCGCAGCAGCCGGGCGGTGCCGCGTCGCCGCGCGTCAGCGGCCGGCCGGCGGAGTCCACCAGCATCCCCTATGGCGTGCAGGCCAACGACCCGATGATGCGGGAGATGCTGGAAGGCATCTACATGCTGGCGGCGGTCGACACCTCCAGGATGGATGTCGATGCCTATCCCGATTACATCAAGACGGCGGTGGACAAGCTGTCGGGCGGCCTCGGCAAGCTGCGGGAGGCGACGGCGCAGCTCGGCATCCAGCGCGCCCAGGTCGCCACCCTGGCCGAGCAGCACAAGACGCAGAAGGCGATCCTCAGCCTGCAGATCGACAATCTGGAAGGCGTCGATCCCTACGAGGCGAGCACGCGGATCACCCAGCTGGAGGCGCAGATCGACGCCACCTCCAGCGCCACCGCGCGCATCGCCAAGCTGCACCTGACCAACTACCTCTAGGCCGCATCACCATGAGCCCCGGCATCCAGCCCCCCGTTCCGCGCCGGCTCCGGCCCGCTTTCCGCCGTGCTGTTTTCAGCCGCGCCGCGGCGCTGGCCGGTGGGGTGCTGCTGGTGCTCGGCATGCTGTCGGTGGCTCCGGCCCCGGCGGCGGCGCAGACGCGGGTGAAGGATCTGGTCACCTTCGACGGGGTCCGTCGCAACCAGCTGGTCGGCTACGGTCTGGTGGTCGGGCTGAACGGCACCGGCGACCGGCTGATCAACACTCCCTTCACCGAACAGAGCCTGAAGGGGATGATGGAGCGGCTGGGCATCAACACCCGCGGCGAGACCCTGCGCACCCGCAACGCCGCGGCGGTGATGGTGACCGCCAGCCTGCCGCCCTTCCCACGCCAGGGCACCACGGTCGACGTGACGGTGTCGGCGCTGGGCGACGCCACCAGCCTGCTGGGCGGCACGCTGGTGGTGACGCCGCTGCTGGGTGCCGATGGCGAGGCCTATGCGGTGGCCCAGGGGCCGCTGTCGGTCAGCGGCTTCACCGCCGGCGGCGCCGCGGCGACGGTGACCAAGGGCGTGCCGACCACCGCCCGCATCGCCAACGGCGCCACGGTGGAGCGCGAGCTGAAATTCGCCCTGAACGATGTCGGACAGGTGCGGATGGCCCTGCGCAACCCGGACTTCACCACGGCGATCCGCATCGCCGATGCGGTGAACGGCCGGCTCGGCGCCGGGAATGCGCGGGTGGTCGATCTGACCACCGTCGATGTGCGGATCACCGGCTCCTATGTCGGCAACGTCTCCCGCCTGATCGGCGAGATCGAACAGCTGCCGGTCCGCCCCGACGCCATCGCCCGCGTGGTGGTGGACGAACGCAGCGGCACCATCGTCATCGGCGACGATGTGCGGGTCAGCCGCGTCGCCATCACCCAGGGCAACCTGACCGTCCGCGTGGTGGAAACGCCGCAGGTGTCGCAGCCGCAGCCCTTCAGCAACGGCTCCACCGTCGTGGTGCCGCGCACCGACGTGCAGGTTCAGGAGGGCAACGGCCGCCAGTTCGTGACCGTCGGCGGCAATGTCAGCCTGCAGCAGCTGGTCAACGGGCTGAACGCGCTGGGGGTGGGGCCGCGCGACATGGTGGCCATCCTCCAAGCCATCAAGGCCGCCGGCGCCCTGCACGCCGATCTGGAAATCATTTGATCGCGAGAGACGATGATGGACATCGCCGCAACGACCCTCCGCAGCACGGCTGTAGCCGCTCCTTCGACGCCGGCCGTCCCCATTCCCGCCGCCGCCGACAAGGCGGCAAAGGAGTTCGAGGCGATGCTGGTCGGGCAACTGATGGAAAGCATGTTCGCGGGCATGCGCGAAAGCCCGCTGTTCGGCGGCGGCGGTCCGGCGGAAAAGCCGTGGCGCAGCATGATGCTGCAGGAATACGGCAAGGCCATCGCCGAATCCGGCACGCTGGGCATCGGCAGGATGGTGCATGACGAGATCGCCCGGCTTTACGCAGCGCAAGGAACAGCCGGGGCGGAGCAGCGGTCATGAGCGTCACCCTCAAGGACCTGATCCACGAATTCGCCCCCGAGCGCCGGCCCGAGCAGGCACCAGCCGAGGGTCCCGCCGCGCCCGATCCCGGCTATGACGGCGCCACCGCCCTTCTGGTTCGTGACTTCCTCGACGCGGTGGAAGCGCTGTCGGCGGTTCTGGAGGAGGAGTCCGCCTGCATCGCCGCCGGCATGCTCGACCGGCTGGAGGCCTTCGCCCACCGCAAGGCGGCGATGGCCGAACAGCTGGAGGGTGCCGTGCTGCGGGCGCGGGACGAGGGCATCCGCCTGCCCGACGATCTGCGCGCGATGACCTTGGAGCGGATCGACCGGCTGGAGCGGGCGGTGACCGTCAACGCCTCCGGCCTCGTCGCCTTGCGCAAGGCGGTGCTGACCATCAACCGCAACCTGCTGACCGCGCTGGAGAAGGCATCCAGCGACGGCACCTATGCCCGCGACGGACAGGCGCGGCGGCCGGTGGAACTCTCGGCGTCCGGCCTGAACGCCAGTCTTTGAGGCTCAGCCGCGACCCTTGACGCTGGCCAGTTCGCCGGCCTGCTCCAGCTTGATGATGCAGGCGACGAGCGCCCGCTGGAAACCACGGGCATCGGACGGCAGCGAGACGCCGGCGCCGGTCGGCCAGAATTCGACGAAGGCGAGGCCGCCCTCCCCTTCTCCCTGGCCGTCCGTACCGGGCCATTCGAAGGCGATGCCCAGTCCGATCTCCTTCGTCGTCCGCCGGTGATCGGTGACCAGGATCTGCGTTTCCCAATGCATGCCGCCGCTGCCCTTCTCGGCCCGCTGCTGGCTCCAGGTTCTCAGATAATCGCGGAAGCCCTCCGACCGGCGATCCAGCCGCACATAGGTGGAGCGGTCCGTCACCGACTGCGCCAGCTTGGTGGTGTAGCGGGCCTGTGCCAGGGCGCGCGTCACGTCGGCGCACAGTTCGTCGATCAGGGTGAAGCTGCGCCGCACGGTGTCAGACAGGGCGGCCGCAAGCGCGGGGCCGGTCAGGGCCGCCGTGGCGTGGTCCTTGCGGTAGATGTCGAAAAGATCGTCCGGATCGCCCATCGTCGTCCCCACGCCGCCGCCGTCCAGCGGTTCAATTCACCGAATTGACCAAAAACAAATTAATAGCCGGTGAAGCGATGCAGAATTGCGCGCCCCAAACGCCGAAACGCCCCGGCTCGCGGGAGCCAGGGCGTTTCTGATGTGGTGTGACGATGCAAGCTTATGCTTTGGATTTGCGTCTCTTGAGCCTGAGTGACCTGG
>NZ_CAMLJP010000162.1 GCF_946480385.1 uncultured Azospirillum sp. | reverse complement strand
GAACGACGCGACTGACCTGACGTCTCCCAGGATGTTGGCGGAGCCGGCATAGGCGCTGAGTTCCTTCTCTATATTCTATGCAATTAGTTTAATATTATTGTCGAATGGAGTTTCGAGAGCATTCGGAGATGATGATGCAACTGACCGAACAGCTTGTTAACCGTATTGTAGCCTGCAAGCATCAGTTCAGGATCGCTGAGGAAAACGCAAGAAGTCAAAGAGATGCAACGCTGCCAGCTGCAATTTGCAACCTTCAGGATTCCGTTGAAAGCTTCCTCCATGCTCTTGCCGAGCACTTCCATGCCCCGCTACCGGAAAGAGCAGACTTTGATAAATATTTCTCTATTGTTGGCGAATCTATAAAAAAGAGGGATGATCTCAAGTCGTATGATATTCCATATAAAGTATCATTACTTAGAATGAATAAAATGAGGGTAAATGCAAAGCACCACGGCGTTCTGCCTGAGAGAGATGATTTGAATAGGTTGATAATTACGGTTAGAGCATTTTTTGACGATGTCTGCAGAGATGTATTTAGCATTAATTTTTCAACAATATCTTTAACGGATATATTAAATGATGGTGAAATCAAATATTTACTCTCTCAAGCTGAAAAATCATTTTTAGCAGGAGATTATGCAAATTGCTTAATTAGTTGTCGTAAGGCTATATACCTGCAGATCGAGAATAGGTTTGATATCCGTCGATTTGAGCAGGGCTATAGTAGCAATTCTATCGGATTTATGACATTCTGTTCTGCACCTTATTACACGCAGAATGCTGAATATATTGCTGAACGGGTAGAAACTCCTTTTGATTATATACAAATAGATCACTCTGCTCTTGATATGATTTTGGTAAAAGATGGAATTGATCATGTTGTATATTGGAATATTTGGCGCCTTACTCCGGAAGTTTATAACTGTGATGGTAACTGGCTGGTGAGATATGATTACAATAAATTAATTGAGGATGGAATAAGAGATCGAGCAGAATATGTGCTAGAGAAAACAATAGATATTATGATCTCAGTGCATATGAGAAAATTACGTCTACAGATGTTAAATCACTGGGTGAACTACACCCTGCCTGAAAGCGTAGTTCCTGTGTGTGTTTATCGAAAAAGCGACAAGAATTCTGAAGTTCTGTCTGTAATCAGCCCGTTTCAGAAAGACATTCAAGTCTCATCATTTGGTCCTGGACTGAGAGGTGATGGAGATTATTGGCATGTTCACTTTATAATTGAAGTCGGAGGAAATAACAGATATATTAGCGGGTACGTGTTCAACAACGATATTTACGTGTTCAACAACGATATTAAAGAGCAGCATTAGACATTTTAACAATTCAACATTATGGCCGATTACGACGCCAAGAAGGCCGCCGGCATTCCCTGCCCGTCCTGCGGCGGCACCGAGGTCGCCAAGGCCATCATGGCCCCGCGCGTCGGCAAGTCGCAGCCGGCGCCCGCCCCCGCCTGCACGCCCGCCTGTGCCCCCAGTGGCTGCGGCGGGGGTGGCTGTCCGATGATGATGTGAAGGAGGCGGCGGTCAGCGCCGCCGCGCCTCCGCCGTCAGCCGCGGGCCGGGCGTCAGTTCCTCCCGGCGGCGGGGGCTGCCGAAGCTCGGCTCGACGCGGGTGTCGCGCGGACGGTCATCGCCGGCCGGTGCGCGGCTGAGCGGATCGACGCCCCGGCCGCTGCGCCACCATGCGAAGCCGAGGCCGCCCAGAGTCGCGGCGAGCAGCCCGGCGACACCGGCACGCGCGGCGTTGGACTGCCAGACCGAGGGGGCCGCGCCGACCGCAGCCGGCTCCTCCACCGGGGTCGGCTTGCCGTCGGGCGTGGTCGCCGAAACAGCCCCGCGCGGCGCGGCCTGCGGGACCGGCCCCTCGGCCGCGCTGGCCGATGCGTTGGTCGATGGGCGCGGCGCGCTCTGGGGCGTCGGGCTGGAGGGCGCGGCAGCGGAAGCCGGTGCGGTCGCCGACGGGCGCGCGGCCGGGGTGGCGGCGGGCGCGCTGTGGCTGGCGGAAGAGGAGGAGGACGAGGACGACACCGGGGCGCCGCCGAACTGGGCCATGCCGCCGACGCTCTCGTTGCCCGACTCGACACGGCCGGTCGGGGCGGCGCGCGGAGTCACCTCCTTCTCGTGGCGGGTCTGGCCGACCTGGCTCTTGGACAGGCTGCCCATGGTCGGGGAGGCCTTCTTCTCGCGCTCGCCCATCATCTTGGCGATGGTGGCCTGGTCGAGGTTGCCGGTGGCGGGCAGGCCGACCGACTTCTGATAGGCGCTGAGTGCGGAACGGGTTTCCGGCGTCATCTGGCCCTTGGCCCGGCCGCCGATGTTGAAGCCCTTTTCCTTCAGGATGGTCTGCGCCCACTGGATGTCGGCGACCGATGCTTCCGCCCTTGCCGGAGCGGGCGTTCCCATGGTCAGAGCCGACACCACAACCGCGACAGCCGCCGCCGCGGCGCCACCATGCACCCGCCGCGAAATCCCAGACATTGCCTCTCCCTCCGTCCGTGACGCCAGACCGACTTCAGAGCCACGACACTTCCCCCGAACCGGGGAATAAGGCCCCCCGCGAATCGCGGAAAGCCAGGACCGTGTTACCAGATTGCGTCGCTTTTCCGGCGGCGATTTTGGTGCGTCTGCGTTGTCCGCCGCGCAGCGTTGCCGAAAAGGCGCGTTCCCGGAAATGGTGCGCGAAAATGGATCGGAAAGCCCCGGCCGTGGTAGCGTCAAATCGGGGGCGAAAAAGGAGCGAGACGCAAGACATGACCGGGACCGACACCGCACGTCCGCGATTCCTGCCTGCCTTGCCGGGGCTGGCCTGCCTGTTTGCGGCCCTGTCCGCCATGGCCCTGCTGTCCGGCTGCAGTAGCCCGCCCGCCTACCGCGAGTGGACCGCCAGCCCGGACGTGCCGACCGTCGCCTATGACGAATGCACCGAGCAGGTGGACAACACCATGCGCCTGCGCGGCTATCCCCTGCGCCCGCTGCCGGAAACGCCGCAGTTCGGCTATCGCAAGGAAATCTTCGCGCAGTGCATGCGCCGCAAGGGATATACGGCGGAGTGACGCCGTAGCTTTATGTTTGACGATCGGATTCACGCTCCAAATCGAGTCCGATTTTACGCGACCCGATCTGGCGCGACCCGGTTGGTCCTGCGCCAGGATTCATCGAGCGGCAGCGTCACCCGGCTGCCGGCCGCCACCGCAATCGGGGTCTCCGCCGGGCTGAAGGATTCCGCCACCCAGATCAGATCCTCGCCGAAACACAGCTCCTGAACCCACATCACCGCGTTCAGCAGGCCGTCGGCCTCCATCGTCAGCGACAGGACGGGCGGCAAGCGGTCGAAATCCGCCCCGCCGTCGTAGCGGATGTCGGCGACCGCCTGCCGCGGGCCGAGGAACCGCCCCTCCCGCCGGTGGCGGTAGCCGCCGCTGCCGGCCGCCGGCGACCAGGCATAATCGCCGGAGTTGTTCGGGCGCGACCCTTCGAAGCCGATCTGCCCGGCGACCGCATCCAGCAGCGGGCCGAGCCGCAGGCCGTAGCGGGTTTCGATCTCCGCCACCGACCGCTGCAGATCGGCCAGTTCCGTCCGCGGATCGAGTCCCGGCCAGTCGCAGGGAATCGCGAAATAGCGGACGCGGTCCGGCGCCATCCGGCACCCGTCACCGCCGAAGCGCCGCCGCAGGGCGCAGGCCAGCCGCGACCGCGGTTCGTCGATGATGATGTGATTGGCGTAGATGAAGGCCAGAATCGCATCGAAGCGCCCCAGCCCGCCGCCGGGTTCCCCGCCAGCCGGCTCGCCGTCCACCAGCGCGTTCAGGTCGCCTTCGATGAAGCGGATGCGGTCGGACAGGCCATTGGCCCGCGCCAGATCGCGTGCCAGATCGACATTCTCGCGGTCGATGGCCACCACCTCCGCCGCACCGGCCTCCAGCGCCAGGAAGGACAGCAGGCCGGAACCGCAGCCGGCATCGAGGACCCGGTCGCCGCCCCGGATCGCGCGGCGCAGAACCCGCCGGATGCTCTCGGTGCGGTCGACGCGCAGCAGCAGGCGGAGATGCAGGGCGGCGTCGAAATGGACATCGGGCGGCCGGGGCAACGGCGCGGGATCGCAGTCTGGTGGCGAAGACATCGGGTTTACCCTCGTCGCGGTTCGGAGGCGGACGGAAGCGGAAGAAAGCGGGAGAAAGCGGGAGAAAGCGGGAGTCAGGGGCCGTCCTCAGATCGCGCGCACCCGCTCGAAGAAGCCGGTCACATCCTCGTCCAGCGCAGTGGCCTGACGCCGCAGATCCTCCGAAGCGCCATGCAGGGAACCGGCCGCGCGGCTGGTGGTCTCGGCGGCCTGGGCGACCCCGTCGATGTTGCTGGAAACCTCCTTGGTGCCGTCGGCGGCGCCGGCGATGTTGCGGGCGATATCGCGCGTGGTGACCCCCTGCTGCTCCATCGCCGAGGCGATGCCGGTGGCGATCGCCCGCATGTCGGCAACGATGGTGCCGATGCTGGAGATCGCGGCGGCGGCATGTTCGGTCTCGCCCTGGATGCCGGCGACATAGGTCTGGATTTCCTCCGTCGCCTTGGTCGTCTGGTTGGCGAGAGTCTTGACCTCGCTCGCCACCACGGCGAAGCCCTTGCCGGCCTCCCCGGCGCGGGCGGCCTCGATCGTCGCGTTCAGCGCCAGCAGGTTGGTCTGCGTCGCGATCTCCTGGATGACCTGGACGATGGTGCCGATGCGGTGGGCCGCCTCGGTCAGCCCGCGCATGGTGACGTTGGTCCGCTCCGCCTCATCGACCGCATTCTGCGCCACCTCGGCGGAACGGGCGACCTGCTGGTTGACCTCGGCCACCGCCGCCGACAGCTCCTCCGCGGCGCTGGCGATGGTCTCGACATTTCCGGTGGTGACGTCGGCGGCGTGGTTCACGGCATCCACCATCGACAGGCTGCTCTTCGCCATGTCGGCGAGCTGGCCGGCGTTGGACCGCACATGTTCGGCCGCCTTGACCACCTCGGCCACCACCTGCGACGTCCGCTCGTGGAAGTCGGTGAGCGACTGCTCGATCGCCGCCTGCCGGCGCTCCTTGGCCTCCTGCTCCGCCCGCTGCCCGGCGGCCAGCGCGTCGGCCGTCTTCAGGTTGTTCTTGAACACCTCCAGCGCGCGGGCCAGCCGCCCAAGTTCGTGACGGTCGACCAGATGGGGAATCTCGACGCCATGGTCGCCGCCGGCCAGTCGGTCCATCCGCCCGGTCATGTCGAGCAGCGGCCGGCTGATGCTGCGCGCGATGCCAAAGGCCAGGGCGCAGCCGGCGAGAAGGACCGCGAAGGCGATGCCGATCAGCTGGCCCAGCATCCGCTCGCGGATCGCCTCGATGTCGTCGACGTAGAGCGCGGTTCCGATCGCCCACTGCCACGGCTCGAACCCGGCGGCGAATCCCAGCTTGTCGACCGGTTCGGTGGTGCCGGGGCGCGGGAAGCGGTATTCGAAGAAGTCGCCGCCGCGCCTGGCCGCCTCGATCTGCCGGAGCACCGTCGGGACACCGTCGGCATCCTTGAAGCCGATGCGGTTCTGGCCTTCGAACTGGGTCTTCACATGGACCACGGTCACGCCGTCGAAATTATGCGCGAAGAAATACTCGCCATTGCCGAAGCGCAGGCCGCGCAGCTGGTCGCGGGCGGCGGTCTGGGCCTGTTCGCGGGTCAGCTGGCCGGATTTCTCCTTCTCGTGCCAGGAGGCGACCATGCCGCGGGCGACCGTAACGATCTGCCGCAGCTCCTCCCGGCGGCTGTCGATCAGGTTGTCGCTGAGCACGGACAGGCAAAGCCCGACGATGGACGCCAGGGCCAGAACCAGAACCGGAATGAACAGCATGAGGCGATGCGTGATGCGAAGCCTGGCGAACATGGCAAATCTCTCTGGTTGCAGCAGGCGGGAGGGTGGCGGGCGTCAGTGGACGGCGACCGGCTCGCGGATGTCCGCGCCGATCCAGGGCAGCCCCAGATCGCGCGCGCAGCGGTCGGCGTTCTCGCGGTAGAGATCGGGAAGGCTGAACCTGTCGAGGAGTTCGAAATCCTCGTCGGTCAGCAGCTGGGTGTCGCGATGGAGATAGCGGTATTCCGGTTCGGTCCGGTGCAGGCCGGGAACGTGGTAGACGTCCGGCTCCTCCGGAAAGATCACCCGCGATGTCCCGGCATCCAGCGCGTCGATGGCATGCCAGTCCGTCACCGCCTGCTCGGTGAAGCGGTCGCCCAGCCCCAGATGGCGGAACAGCGCCTCCGCCGCCGCGACGGGCCGGCGGCTCGCCTCATGGATGTAATGGGTGACCGGAACGCCGCAGCGGCGCGCGCAGGCCTCGACGCGGATGACGTTGAGGGTGGCGAGGACGAAATTGGCGAGCAGCCGGTCGCGCGGCACCCGGCCCGACCATTTCTCCAGCCAGGAGGCCAGCGACTGTGCCGGATCGCGGTCGAGAATGATCAGATGCAGCCGGTCGGCCGGGAAGCCGGCCTGGAGCAGGATTTCCAGCGGGACATACAGGCATTCGGCGATCAGGTAGGGACCGGCGACATCCTTGATGAACAGCGGCGCCCCGCCGTCGCCGGCACGGAGAGTCCAGCTTTCCGGCGGCGTGCCCGTCAGGGCGTTGCGCAGCAGTGCCTTGACGGGCTGGTAATAGGCCGGCACGCCGATCATGCCGAACAGATTCGCAAGGGCGGTGGAGCCGACCCGCGCCCGCCCCCAGGCGCAGTGCAGGATCGGGAAGTCCTCCGGCGGAATCCGGCGGAAGGCCGCCGACAGCGTCCCGACCACGCCGCAGGCCAACTCCCCCAGCAACATGGATCGGGTCTGGTATTTCCCGTCCGGTTCGAGAGGCAGCGACATAAGTGCGGGCGCGTCTCGCCTCACCATGTCGGCAAGTCTCGTCAGTTCAAAACCGCTGAGGTCAGACAAAGCCATTCCCGCCTCCAGTAGGAAAGAGGGTGATCCGAGCTGTCGATCCATTAAGTCAGCAGAGATGCAGCATGACATGCATGCATAAATTGCATCTCTCAGAACAACTGCTTAAAATTTTAATGAATTATCTTGTTATCTATACCGATGATTAGTATTTTACGCTTGGAAACACTACCACCGATATATGTCCGCCACAAGCGGTGAGACCATCAATGCGGCCTGTTGTCTGAAATATTTATTAACGTGCAGCGAAATAACAAATGCAATTGGAAGGAGCAGGCCCGGCGATGCGCGAATCGCCGCGCCGCAGCCGGCAGGGCGACCGCGGCACCGCAAATGGCAGGTCGCAGAGTGGAGGAAGCGGAGCCTATCCCCGCAATAGCCGGCTCGGTGGCCGACTCAATGGCCGCCGGCCAGATAGAAATAGGCGAGCGCGCCGCCCAGCGTGCCGAGCAGGATCACCGCCAGATAGACGCGGAACGGGATGGCGACGGGATCCGCCCGCCGGGCGCGCCGTCCGTCCTTTCCGGCCGCCGCCGCTTTGGCCGCCGTTTTCGTCCGGCCGCTGCCGCCCGGCGCGGCGGCAGGTGGTTTCCCCGCGGTCGGGTCGTACAGCTCGATCAGCGTCCAGTTGAACTCCATTCCCTCATAGGCGGAGTCTGCGTTGTAATCGAGCTGGATCAGCCGGAAATAGGCCCGCGGGTTGACGCCGACCATCTGGTCGAAGCGTGCCTTGGCGTGGGCCAGTTCCTCCCCGACCTCAAGCGTCTTCCACCCCTTGCCACGCGCCTTCTGGATGGCGAATCGGGTCGGCTGGGGCGGGCGGGGGGACGGCATGGCCGCAGTCTACCGCTTTCGCTCAGGCCAGCGGAACGGCGTTGTTGCGGATGACCGACGCATACCAGTCGTAGCTGGCCTTGGGGGTGCGGGCCATCGTCTTGCGGTCGACCTGGACCAGACCGAAATGGCGGCGGTAGCCCTCCGACCATTCGAAATTGTCCAGCAGCGTCCACACCATGTAGCCCTTGAGGTTGCAGCCCTCGTCGATCGACTTGGCGGCGGCCAGCAGATGGTCGCGCAGATAGGCGATGCGGTCGCGGTCCTCGACACGGCCGCTCGGGCCGATGCTGTCGGGATAATCGGCGCCGTTCTCCGTCACGTAGACCGGCGGATTGCCGTAATTTTCCTGCAGTTCGGCCAGGATCTCGCTCAGCCCGTCCGGCTCCACCGGCCAGTCCATGCCGGTCTTGCGCGTGCCCTCCGGCGCTGAGCCGTAGCCGGTGCCGAACAGCCCCTGCGGATCGGGCTGCTGGTGCATGCGGCTGTAGTAGTTGACGCCGAGGAAATCGACCGGCTGCTTGATGCGCGCCAGATCGTCGGGCTTGGCGATGCGGGCGAAATCCTCCTCCAGCAATTCGGGGAAGCGGCCCTTGAACAGCGGGTCGAGGCAGGAGCGGTTCCACACCGCATCCCACATCAGCGAGGCCGGGTAGTTCGAATCGAGCCCGCCGACCGGCCAGGACGGCTGCAGCGACAGCACGGTGCCGAGCTGCCAGTTCTTGCCGCCCGCCTTGCGCAGGGCCGCCAGCGCGGTGCCCTGGGCGAGATTCTGGTGGTGGATCGCCTTCAGGCAGGTCTCGCGGCCGGTCAGGCCGGGCGCATGGCCGCCGGTGCCGTGGCCGAAGATGGCGACCACCGACGGCTCGTTCAGCATCACCCAGTGCTTGGCGCGGTCGCCGAGCCGGGCGGTCACCGCCAGCGCGTAGTCGGTGAACCAGCCGGCGATGTCGCGGTTGGTCCAGCCGCCGCGGTCCTGCAGGGCCTGCGGCAGGTCCCAGTGGAACAGGCAGGGCCAGGGCTGGATGCCTTTCGCCAGCAGCGTGTCGGTCAGCCGGTCGTAGAAGTCCAGCCCCTTGGCATTCACCGCGCCGGTGCCCTGCGGCATCACCCGCGGCCAGGCAACGGAGAAGCGGTAGGCCTTCATCCCGGCCCGCGCCATCAGGTCCACATCCTCGGCATAGCGGTGGTAATGGTCGCAGGCCACGTCACCGGTGTCGCCGTTGGCGATCCGCCCGTAAGAATGGCTGTAGGTGTCCCAGACGCTGGGGCCGCGCCCATCCTCGGCGACCGCGCCTTCGATCTGGTAGCTGGAGGTGGAGACACCCCACAGGAAATCGTCGGGAAAGGACATCGACGGCGCCGCGGTTCCGGGAGCCGCCTGCACGGACTTGCGGCTCAGCGTCGCGAAGGCGCCGGTGCCGGCCGCGGCGACCGCGGTTGCCTTCAGGGCCGTCTTCAGGAAAGTCCGCCGCCGCATCGCCTGCATCTCCACTCAGTACCGACGCCGGCACTCTATGCAGTCCGGCGGCGTTGGCAACCGGGGGATTACCCGGAGCACCGATTTCAAGGGGCCGCGTCGCCATAGGCGCGGGCTGGATGCTGAGATATAGTGGGGCCATGCAAAATCTTTTCCCCATCCTGATGGTCATGGCGATGCTGGCGGTGGTCGGCTCGCTGTTCGTCGGCCTCTTCTTCATGGCCCGCGGCGGCCGGGGCGATCCCCGCCGCTCCAACAAGGCGATGCGGCTGCGCGTGATGCTGCAGGGTGCGGCGCTGCTGCTGTTCGTCCTCGCCATCCTGACCCAAGGCTGACGGTTCCCCATGGTGAAGCTGACCAAGATCTACACGCGCGGCGGCGACGCCGGCGAAACCTCGCTGGGCGACGGCAGCCGCGTGCCGAAGCATGACCGCCGCGTCGCCGCCTATGGCACGGTGGACGAGGCGAACGCCGTCATCGGCATGGCCCGCCTGCACACCGCCGGCCTGACGGAGGCCGACGCCATGCTGGGCCGCATCCAGAACGACCTGTTCGACCTGGGCGCCGACCTCTGCACGCCGGAGGAGGAGGAGCCGAAATACCCGCCGCTGCGCATCGTCCAGGCGCAGGTCGACCGGCTGGAAGCGGAGATCGACGCGATGAACGCCGATCTGGCGCCGCTGACCTCCTTCATCCTGCCCGGTGGCTCTCCGGCGGCGGCGCATCTGCATCTGGCGCGCACCGTGGTACGCCGGGCGGAACGGCTGATGACCGATCTGGCGCGGCACGAGCCGGTGACGCCGGCGGCGCTGAAATACGTCAACCGGCTGTCCGACCATCTGTTCGTGCTGAGCCGGGTGGTGAACCGCAACGGGGCGGACGACGTGCTGTGGGTGCCCGGCGCCAACCGCTGAGCCTGCGCAGTCCGGTGAACGCCGCGCATTCGCCCCTGCCGCGACAAAGAGGCGGGCACACGACGCCGCCCGCGCATCCGGCGCGTCATTGACAGTGGTAATGCCAGATCCTATGGTCCGTTCGCAACCACAGCAATTTTCGCGGTGTTCGCCGTAACAGGCGCGCGCTCAGCAGCCAGGGTGAGTTATGAAAGTCCTCGTCCCCGTTAAGCGAGTGGTCGACTACAACGTGAAGATCCGCGTCAAGGCGGATGGCAGCGGCGTCGAGACCG
>NZ_CAMLJP010000161.1 GCF_946480385.1 uncultured Azospirillum sp. | reverse complement strand
CCGCCGCCCCCTCCGCCGCCCGCCGCCCCGACCGGCGGCGACGGTGGCGGCGGGATCTCCCAGGCCGACATCGACGCCCTGTTCGCGTGACCGGCCATGGCGCAAGACGGCAAATCCCGCATCCGCCTGACCCAGGACCAGCTCGACCGCGTGTGCGAGCGCCATGTCCGATTCGCCGAGGGACGCCCGAACGGCGCCCGCGCCAACCTGCCCTTCTTCGACCTGTCGGGCCTGTCGCTGGCCGGCCGCAACCTGACCGGCGCCCATCTG
This sequence comes from uncultured Azospirillum sp., assembly GCF_946480385.1. The sequence goes on along the minus strand of NZ_CAMLJP010000161.1, from coordinate 10,400 downwards.
GCCGGCGCCATCCTGCGTGACGCCGACCTGCGCGGCGCGGTGCTGGACCATGCCGATCTCTACGGCGCCGACCTGCGCGGGGCCGATTTGTCGGAGGCGCAGCTGTTCCGCACCGACATGCGCGGCGCCAACGTGCGCGGCGCCCGGCTGGACGGCGCCACCATGGTGGAGGTCGACCTGCGCGACGGCAGCATGGTCAACCGCAACAGCGCCGGCGAACTGAAGGTGGTCGGCTTCGACCCCGGCCCGGCCGACATGGCGTCGGCAAAGCTGACCAACGCCGACATGGCGCGGGCCAAGCTGTCGGGCAGCTTCGCGCGGGCGGCCGACTTCACCAACACCCGGCTGGCCGGCGCCCGGCTGGACCGCACCGACCTGCGCGACGCCAACTTCTCCGGCGCCGACCTGCGCGGGGCCGACCTCAACGGTTCCGACCTGCGCGGCGCCATCCTGGACGGGGCCAGCCTGGATCAGGACGGGCTCGAACAGGCGATCCGCACCGACGAGCAGGCGCACGCCGTCCGGCAGACGCCGCCCCAGGCTCCGGCACCCGAACCCGAGGAAACGGCCGCCGCCGAACTGCCGGCCCTGCCGGTCGACCAGTTGGACAGCATGCTGCGCCAGCACATGATCTGGCTGGGCACCAGCGGCAAGCAGGGTAGCCAGCTCGACCTGACCGGGCTGAACCTGGAGGGAGCCGACCTGACGGGCAAGATCCTGACCCTGGCCAAGGGCAGCGGCGCCCGGCTGCGCCACGCCCGGCTGAACGGCGCCCAACTGCAGGCCGCCCAGTTCGACGGCGCCGACCTGCGTTCCGCCGATCTCAGCCGCGCCGACCTGCGCGGGGTGAAGCTGGACCGCGCCATCCTGATCGACAGCCGGCTGGACGGCGCCAATCTGGGCATGCTGCTGGTCAGCGCCGGGGCCAAGGTGATGCGCGCGTCGCTGGTGCGGGCACGGCTTGCCGGCGCCTCCCTGACGCAGACCAACCTGAAGGGCAGCGACCTGACCCTGGCCGACCTGACCGGCTGCGACCGCTCGTCGGCGGTGCTGGAGGGCGCGATCCTGGAAGGGACCCGGCTGGGCGGCGCCTGAATCCGCATCGGGTTTTCTTTCGCGAAGCCGTTGATTGCTTTCAAATTTCCGTCACGATCCATGCCGGAGATTGCCGTGAACCTCTTCGGACGGGTTGGGGGAATCAGGCGGTAAACCACTTCCACTGTCCGGAAAAACGATTGTGTCGTAACGGCTTAGCACGGCGGGTGGGGCTTGACGCCTCATGCGGCCGATGGCACGCTGCTGTCCAAGCGCGGCGCAGCCCGACCATAAGCGCCCGCATCGAATGGGGGAACGTCAACGATCATGACCAAGTCGGAACTGATCCAACGGCTGGCGGAGCGGAACCCGCACCTGTACCAGCGCGACATCGAGAAGATCGTCGGCACCATCTTCGACGAGATCACCGAAGCGCTGGCGCGCGGCGACCGGGTGGAACTGCGCGGCTTCGGCGCCTTCTCCATCAAGAAGCGGGACGCGCGCACGGGTCGCAATCCCCGGACCGGAGAATCGGTTGACGTCGGCGAGAAATGCATCCCTTTCTTCAAGACCGGCAAGCAGCTTCGCGAGCGTCTGAACACGGAGTGAGTGCCGGCCCGGCCATGTCTCAGCGCCGTATTCCGGCCGTATCTCTCAAGGAACCTTCGCCTTGCGCCATATTTCCTGGATCGTCACCATTCCCGTGGCCCTCGTCGCGATCCTGTTCGCGATCTCCAACCGCGGGATCGTGACGCTGTCGCTGTGGCCGCTGCCCTTCACGCTCGCCACACCGGTCTATCTGGCCACGCTGGTGGCGCTGGTGGTCGGCTTCCTGGCCGGCGGCTTCGTCGTCTGGAACAGCCAGCGCCGCCATCGCCGCCGCGCCCGCCGCGAAAGCAACCGCGTCCTGTATCTGGAGCGTGAACTGAAGGAAGCGCAGGCCCGCGCCGCTGCCGCCGAAAAGCGTCTGGCCGAGAGCACCCGCCCGGTTTCCGGCCCGGTCGCCGGCACTCTGCCCGGCTCCACCCTGCCAGTCCCGGCTGCCGAGAACAACGCACCGACCGTCCACTAAGCGTCGCCAGTCGCAGGGCTCCCGCTCCCCGCCCTTGTACAGCCCGGGGGCGGGACAGGATGCCGGTCGGCGGAAGGGGGTTCCATGCGCACCGTCAGCGGCGCCGAGCTTCGATCCGTTCTGCACCACCGCATGTTGATCGAGCGCCTGCGGCAGACCTTCCGCACCGGCGTGGAGTCCCCGCAGGTCCATCGGCACCGCGTCGAGACCTATGGCACCAGTGACGCCGCACTGCTGATCGCCCCCGCCTGGGAGGTGAATCAGGCGATCGGGGTGCGGATCGACAGCGTCTTTCCCGACAATGCCGGCGGCGACCTGCCGCAGACCCAGGGCGTCTATCTGCTGGTCGACGGCAAGACCGGCGTGCCGCAGGTGCTGATGGACTCCTCCGCCACGCTCGGCCGGCGCAGCGGCGCGGCATCCTCGGCGCTCGCCGCCTCCTATCTGGCAAGGCCGGATGCGGAGCGGATGCTGGTGGTCGGCACCGGCCCGCTCGCCCTGGAACTGGTGGAGGCCTACACCGCGGTGCGGCCGATCCGCCATGTGCTGGTCTGGGGACGGGATCCGCAGAAGGCACGCAAGCTCGCCGCCCGCTTCCACCGGCCGAAATTCCGCATCGAGGCGACCGCCGATCTGGAAGGGGCTGTGCGCGGCGCCGACATCGTCGCCTGCGCCACCACGGCGCGCGAGCCGCTGATCCGCGGTGACTGGCTGCAACCCGGCCAGCATCTGGACCTGCTGGGCGGCGTGACGCCGGACATGCGCGAGGCCGATGACGACTGCATCCGCCGGGCCCGCGTCTTCGTCGACAGCCGCGACCGCACGCCGACCGCGGCCGGCGACATCGCCCAGCCGGTGTCTTCCGGCACGCTGAACCCCGACGACATCGCCGGCGACCTGTTCGAACTGAGCCGCGGTGAGCGGGCCGGCCGGCGCTTCTACGACCAGATCACTCTGTTCAAAGCCGTCGGCACCTCCCTGGCCGACCTCTGCGCTGCCCGTCTGGCGACCGAAATGGTGCTGCACAACGACTCGATCCGCTGAGTCGGCCCGATCAAGCCCGCCCCAAACGGTTTTATACCGCCCGTTCCCACACGCGCCATAAGGGAGTATGCCGCGTTCCTTCCCGATATTTTACTTGCGTCAATGCGATTTTCTCCGGAGGATCATCGCTGCCTCCGCACCGGCTGCCGGTGATCCGAACGGCTCGATGTTTGCGCTAACGCCACAGGCAACGCGCTGGACCGGTTCAGCCGCCAACGGTTTGTCAGGGACGACTGATCGTGACCGTCACCTCTCCCATGGACGCCAGCCCGCGTCTGCGTGCATCGACCAACCGGCTTCTGCTCGGTGCCGGATACATGCTGCTGTCGGCGCTGCTGTTCGGGATCGGCAATTCAGCCGTGCACTGGGCCGCGACGGTGATGGACCCGCTGGAAGTCGTGTTCTTCCGCAATCTGTTCAGCTTGCTGTGGATGCTGCCCTGGGCGCTGACGGCCGGGGCGCCTGCCTGCAGGGCGGTGCTGGCGGAACGACGGCTGGGCCCCTACGTGACGCGGGCGCTGACCACGCTGTGCGCCATGACCGCATGGTTCTACGCGATCTCCCAAATTCCGCTGCCCACCGCGACGGCGGTCAGCTTCGCCATCCCCCTGTTCGTCGCGGCGGGGGCGGCGCTGGTCCTGGGCGAGCGGGTGCGGCCACGGCGCTGGGCCGCGGTCTGCGCCGGCCTTGCCGGAGTGATGATCGTGCTGAGGCCGGGCGCGGCGCCGGTCGATCTGGCCTTTCTGGCACTGTTCGTTCATTGCGTCGCCGCCGCCGCCGCCATCCTGCAGATGCGGCTGCTCAGCCGCAGGGACAGTGCGTCGGTGATCGTCACCTTCCTGGGCCTGCTGGTCACCCCGATGGCCTTGGTGCCGGCGTTGTTCGTCTGGACATGGCCGAGTTGGAGCGTGCTGGGCGGGCTGGCGCTGCTCGGTGGCCTGCTGACGCTGGGGCAGTTGGCAATGACCAAGGCGCTGTCGCTGGCAGAATCCTCGGCGATGATGCCCTACGATTATGCCCGGCTGCCCTTCACCGCCTTCGTCGCCTGGATCGCCTTCGGCCAGACGATGGATCTGTGGGGGTGGGTTGGCGCCCTGGTGATCGCCGGCTCCGCCCTCTACACCATGCACCGCGACGCGGCCGACGGACGCAAGACGGCGCTGGAGCAGGCGCAGCGCGCCTAGCCCCTCATCCCCGCGTCGTCGTTCCCGTGTCGTCAGCGCCGGTTTCGGCGCGCAGGACCTCCTTCGCCCGCCCCCAATGGGCCGGGGTCAGATTGGCGCGCACCGTCTGCACGGCGGCGGCGAGCACTGCGGCGTCATCGGTGAAGCCGGCAATCAGCAGCCAATCGGGCACCGCATCCACCGGCAGCACGAAATAGGCCAGCGCCCCCAGCAGGATCGCCTTCGCCCGATAGGGAGTCGCCGGATCGGTCGCGCAGAAATAGGCGGCCAGCAGGTCTTCCAGGAAAGGAACGCGGTGCAGATTGGCGCGCAGCTTCTGCCAGAAACGGCGGCGGACCAGCCGTTCGTCACGCTCGACCCGGTCGGAATCGGGAACCGTCAGTGCAGTGCCGTTGCCCAGGGAGGGGCCCAGGGAGGAGCCAAGGGAGGAAAAGGCGGACGGTGCTGTCATGGACGCTGAAACCCTTTCGGAAGACGGTCCCATTCGGAGATCGGCCGGCGGCATTCTTCGTCGGCATGATGGCCCCCGCCATACGGTGTGGTATGGTGCGCCAGCCATCTGGTAAACAACAAGTGCGATCGCATCCTGTTGGACACAAGGCCGGCGCCATGCGCGGACCGGTCGCAATTAAGGAGGAGATGCCATGAACATCCAGGGTCTGTCCGCCATCGTCACCGGCGGCGCCTCGGGCATGGGGGCGGCGACGGCGCGTCATCTGGCCGGTCTCGGCGCCAAGGTGACCGTGCTGGACGTCAACGAAGACGCGGTTCTGAAGACCGCGCACGAGATTGGCGGGCTGGGTCTGGTCTGCGACGTCACCGACGGCGCCTCCGCCGAGCGGGCGATCGATCAGGCGCGTTCCGCCCATGGCCCGGCCCGCATCGCGGTGAACTGCGCCGGCATCGCCCCGGCCCAGCGCATCGTCGGCCGCGACGGCCCGATGCCGCTGGAGAATTTCCGCTCGGTGATCGAGGTCAACCTGATCGGCAGCTTCAACATCCTGCGGCTGGCCGCGGCCGATATGGCCAAGCTGGACCCGCTGGACAGCGGCGAGCGCGGCGTGATCGTCAACACCGCCTCGGTCGCCGCCTATGAGGGGCAGATCGGGCAGGCCGCCTATGCCGCGTCGAAGGGCGGCATCGTCGCCCTGACCATCTGCGCCGCGCGCGACCTCGCCCGTCACGGCATCCGCGTGATGACGGTGGCCCCCGGCCTGATCGGCACGCCGATGCTGCTGAACATGCCGCAGGAGGTTCAGGACAGCCTCGCCGCGACGGTCCCCTTCCCCAAGCGCTTCGGCAAGCCGGAGGAATATGCCCGCCTCGTCCAGCACATCCTGGAGAACGAGATGCTGAACGGCGACGTCATCCGCCTGGACGGCGCCATCCGCATGGCGTCTCAGTAACTTACTGAATGTCGCTTACCCAGAGGCGGCCCCTAGCATGGGTCGCCTCTGATTTATTGGGTAACAAACGGGTAACAACCATTACGCGACATGTAACCATCCCGTTCTTGTTGGCTGGCGTTATGCCATGTTATATCTATCTGACAGAAACAATGTAACGACCGGCGAGTGTCTTGCATTTTTCAAATTAATGAACGGGGAATAAGATGGCAGCCAAAAAAGATGAGGAACAAAAAAAGTTCGATGACGAGTATGTAACAAGACTTGAGGCAATAAGATTGCACTTTGGCATGAAAAACGGAGACATGGCATCTCTACTTGGAATAGCACAGAACACTTATTCCACCAATTTGAAGCATGGATATGCGCCACCGCCACATAGATTGCGAAAACTCATTGAAAAGGGATTAACAAGCGATTTTATTTTATTTGGAATTACCGATCACATGGATCGTGTTTTGGTGGAGAATATTAATAGCAATATGGAAGACGCTCGGGAAAGGCTTGAAAAACTCAGAAGAGATCAACAGTGACAGTTTGACAGCTTCTTGGTATTCCGTTTCAAGCCCCCGCTTGAACCGCCATAAATTTCCATCTGATAGATTTTTCTTGTTGACAGAAAATCTATCAGATGGAAATAATGCCCTGCATAACGTGACGTCACACACCGTCACGCCTCCGCAATCACCTAGCGGGCAGGCATATGAGCACCACCCCCGACCGTATTCTGCGTTTCAAGGAAATGCAGAGCCGCATTGGCGGCTATAGCAGAATGCACGTTGACCGGCTGGAAAAGGCCGGCAAGTTTCCCAAGCGCGTCCAGATCGGCGCGAACGCCGTCGGCTGGATGGAAAGCGATATCGTCGCCTGGATAGGTGACCGTGCGCGCGGCGCTCGCGCCCCCATCATTCGCGACCCGATCGCCAAAGTCCCCGAGCCCCCGAAGCCGGCCCGCAAGCGCGGACGCCCGCCCGGTTCTGCTGCGCACCCGGCTCACTGAGCCTCACCTCTTCCCCGAAACAATCCGAACACCAGCCCACGCGCCGGCTGATCTGGCGCGAACGCCAGAGGTTTGCCATGAGCAATCTTATCCCCTTCAATTTCGACGGCATCGCCGTCCGCGTCACCGACCGATCCGGCGAACCCTGGTTCGTGTTGGCTGACGTGTGCAGGGTGCTGGAGATCGGCAATTCGTCCGATGCGGCCCGTCGTCTGGATGACGATGAAAAGGGGGTCGATACTATCGAGACCCTTGGCGGCGCCCAAGAGGTGGTGGTCATCAACGAATCCGGCCTCTACTCCCTGATCCTGACCAGCCGCAAGCCGGCGGCGAAGCGCTTCAAGAAGTGGGTGACCGCGGAGGTTCTGCCGGCCATCCGGAAGACCGGCTCCTACGGTCAGCCCCAGACCGCCAGCTTCGCCATCCCGCAGACCCTTTCCGAGGCGCTGCGACTGGCCGCCGATCAGGCGGACACCATAGAGCGGCAGAAGGCGCAGATCGAAGCCACCAAGCCGACCGTCGCCGCTTTTGACCGCATCGCCAATGCCGACGGCTCCATGTCCCCGACTGACGCTGCCAAGGCGCTTCAGATCCGGCCGAAGGCGCTCTTCGACTTCATGCGCTCGAACCGCTGGGTATACAGCCGGGCCGGAAAGTCAGGCGACATCGCCTATCAGGACAAGATCCAGCAGGGCTACCTCGTCCACAAGGTCACTACCTTCCCGCGCGACGACGGCACGGACAAGACGGTGGAGCGCGTCCACGTCACGCCGAAGGGGCTGGCCCGTCTGGCGATGGTGGTGCCGGGCGCCAAGGGCATCAACGGCAACCATCCGGGAGGGAATGCGTGATGGACGACCACATCATCCGCCCCATGGGCGCCGCCACGATGAAGATCGAGACCGACACCCGGCCCGGACGCCTGACCATCAGCATCGAATGCGCCGCCGGCTGCTGCCACGGCATCGACAGCGTGCCCCATGACGTCGCCGGCACGCTCGCGCTGGAGGCCTCTGACCAGCACTTCACCAACCCCGTCACCGCCTGGGTTTGGGCGGCAGGACGGATCGAGGACCTCGTCCCAGCTTAATCAGCTTCGCGGATCGCCCGCGTCCGAGGCTGCGCGCCAATCCATCCCCGGCGCGCGGCGTTTCCTCCCTCGACTTATGGCCGGCAACCCGGCGGCTGCCGGCCACCTTTCCAAGCCCCTTACCCTGCCCAGGGTGGGGCCATAGGCCGTTGCGGACACTCGGAGCAAACGAGGTAGCCCGCCGGCAAGCCGCCTACCCGATAGAGCGCGGCACCTCCACCAGAGACCGCCGCTATGGCTCTCCCAGCCCGCATCAAGCGCGACACCGCCGGTACCGGCCGGGAAAAGCGCGCTCGCAGCTCTGCCCACCTGAAATTCGTCCGATCCCATCAGTGTTCGGTGCCCGGCTGCAAGGGCATGCCGATTGAGGCCGCCCACGTCCGCACCGGAACCGACGGCGGCATCGGCATGAAGCCGTCCGACAACTGGACGATCAGCCTGTGCCGTGAGCACCACCAGGAACAGCACGCCATCGGCGAGCCGGCCTTCGAGACCCGCCATCGGATCGACATGAAGGCCTTGGCCCGCGAGTTCGCAGCCGCGTCGCCGGCCTGGAAGCGTCACCTCCAGAAGACGGAGGCGCAGCGGTGACCGACGCCCTCGCCACCCCCGCTTGGCCGGTGATCGACTACAAGACGGTCTCCGCCCGCCTTGACATCTCGCCGGCCTCCAAGGTCATCACCCTGGACGGCGTCGTGATCGGCACCTTCGGCACCGAGGTGGACGACGGCGCCCGCGTGTGGGTTGCCCACCTGACCGATGTCCTCGGGCATCGGGGCGGCCTGGTCAAGCATCGCATCCCCACCGACGCAATGAGGTTCGTCACCAACAAGGTGGTGGACATCCTCCGCCGCCATTTCCCCGACGGCGATCCCGGCCCGATCTCGCTCGACGCCACCGAAGGCGAGATGAACGAGATCCGCCGAGGCGAGCGGACGGTGCTGCATCTCCCCTACAACGCGGCCAAGCACGGTCGCACCGCATGCCGCCCCGGCCGCAAGGCCCGCATCTCGATCTTCTCCGCCCCCAAGGGCCGGAAGCGCCCGGTCGACGCCGAGATCGTCTCGGTCCGCAAGGTGACCCGCGCTGAAGCGCTCGCCGCGAATCGCCTCCTCGAATTTCGCCACCAGTCCGTCAAGGCCTTCGCCGAGGTGACCTTCACCCTCGCGACGCCAGCGGACGCCCCTCAACAGCCCTGCCCGGAGGACGTCATGTCGGCCAAAGCCGCCCCCGTTCCGTCCAAGCCGCGCGAGACCCAGGCCACCATCATGGCCTGGAAGCGCGAGACCTTCGGACCGTCCAGCCCCATGCGGACCATAGCCCGCGCCGCCGAAGAAGCGGCCGAGCTGTTCCGCGCCATCACGTCCGACGCCCCGCCGGAGAAGATCGTCGAAGAGGCGGCCGACACGGCGCTGATCCTCGCCGACATCGGCGAGCTTCTGCGCCTGACCGACTGGCTCTTCCTGCCTTCCGCCCCGATGATCCGCCGCCCCGTCAAGCTGGCCGGCTACGTCCTGACCCACCTCGGTACGCTCGTGAGGGAGGTGGACGATTGCGTCGACAGCGAAGACCGCAACCCCAACGCTCACACCACCGCCTGCGGGCTCCTCCGGGCCGTGATCGGAGGCCTGGAGGAGCTGTGCGGATGCTACGGTCACAGCCTCCGCGAAGCCATCGACGCCAAGATGGCGATCAACCGGACCCGCAAGTGGACCCCGGACGGCACCGGTCATGCCTATCACCGGGGTGCCGCCTGATGGCGGCCAACATCATCCGGCGGGTTGCGGCGCGCGTTGCCGCCGCGGTCGCTACCATCTCCCCGGCCGAGACTGCCACCCACCGCCTGCGGCTCTGCCTCCACGCCGACGAGCGCGCTCGCCTGCGGGAAGCTACCAAGCGCCCGCCCGTCGAAACGGTGGGGTGAGCCATGCCGATCCCCAGCTCCTGCATCAATGATCGGCCTCTGTTCGCCGCACTGACCGCGCCCCGAGGCCTCGTCGACCCCACCTCAATCATGCTGAGGAAAGGCGCGAACGACGTCGAGATTTTCGGGCCGGCGCAGGACCTGCCGCACGGCGCCTTCGGCCGGCTCGTCCGGGACAAGATCGACCCGCTGTGGGGTGCCCGCGACCTGGCGCCCGATGAGTTCGACGATCTGGTCGACATCATCAACGCCCGCGACCCGGCCGGCGTCGAGCGCCCGCTGCACATCTTCGTCCCGGCGGACATCAACGCTCGGAAGGTGCGGTGCCTCTACGACCACCATGCCGAGAAAGCGAAGTTCGGCCCACCCTCAATGACCACCGCCTTGGATGCGGCGTGGCTGGAGCTTGAGGGCACCGGAACCTTCTTCGCCGATATGGCGGACAGGGAAGCCGCCGAGGCGGAGGAAGCGGAAGAGGAAGACGCCGAATCGGCCCCGGCTCCCGCCGCCAACAGCGCACCGGCAACCGCCCCAACCCCTGCCGATCCCGCCACCACCAACGTCGTCCCGCTCCACAAAGCCAAGGCGCCCGCTGCCCCGGCGCAGCCCGCCCCCGCCCCCGCCCCCGCCCCCGCACCGGCCGCC
>NZ_CAMLJP010000160.1 GCF_946480385.1 uncultured Azospirillum sp. | reverse complement strand
ACCATCACCGGCGCCATCGTCGGCGTCGGCTCCGCCCGCCGCACCTCGGCGGTGCGCTGGGGTCTGGCGGGTCGAATCGTCTGGGCCTGGGTGCTGACGATTCCCGCCTCCGGCATCGTCGCCTGGCTGTCCTACCTGCTGGTCGCCGCCGTGCTGCGCCCGTAAGGGCGCCGAATTGGGGGGAGAACGCCCGCAGAACGACGGGACGAACGGATAAGCCCTTCGTGATGCAGCGCGGCCTTGACCCGCAAGGGCGGGAACGGCAGGATCGATGCGGTGGAGACAGGATACCGGTCATGCCGCATATCGAACGCACCGATCAAGGTGAGCAGTATGTGTTTCCCGGCACCGAGCGCCGGACGGTCCCCGGCTTGCCCTACGCGGCGGAAGCCGACGGCCAGCTGACCCTGCATTTCTACGCCCCGCCCGAGAAGTCCGAACGCCGCCAGCGCCCGACCTCGGCGCGTGCGCTGTCGTCCACGCCCCTGCCGGTGACGGCGCTGCCGGCCAATGCGGCGATGGCCCCCGCGATGGCGCAGGCGCCGGCGACGACCGACTCCGCGCCGCAGAGCCTGTTCGGCCGCCGGCTCGCCCATTTCCCGCGGGTGTTCGACCAGCCCTGAGCGGCTGACGTCCGAAAGGCCCTCAGGCCGCGCCGGTGCGGCTCCGCGCGGCATCGAGCGTGCGGGCGACCTGACGCAGCAGGATCTCGCGGTCATAGGGCTTGCCGACATGGCCGTTCATCCCGGCCTCGCGGCAGTCCCGCCGTTCCTCCTCGGACGAGCCGGCGGTCAGCGCCAGGATCGGCAGGTCGCCGCGCGGCGGCGGCATCGCGCGGATGGCGCGGCTCGCTTCCAGCCCATCCATGCCCGGCATCTGCACGTCCATCAGCACGAGGTCGTAGTCGCCGGCCTCCACCGCCTCCACCGCCGCGGCGCCGTCGGCAACCACATCGAAGGAGTAACCGCTGTCGCGGAACAGGGCGGCCAGCAGTTCGCGGTTGATCGCCAGATCCTCGGCGATCAGCAGGCGCGGCGGCCCGGGGGTGCGTTCAGCAGGATGGGCGGCGGGCCGGGCCGCGGGGGACGGGGAGGGCGGAGCGGCGGCCGTCGCCGGGCGTGCGGCTCCGCCTTGGCGGGCGGCGATGCGGGCGAGCTGCCGGCGCAGCTCGTCGATGGCAAAGGGCTTGGCGATCATCGCGACGTCTGGGCCGAAGGCGGACGGGGTGCCGGCGGCATGGGCGGCGAAGCCGGAAGCAAGCAGCACCGGCAGGCCGGGGCGCATGCGGGTGGCGTGCCGCGCCAGCTCCGTCCCGTCCATGCCCGGCGGCATGACGACGTCGCTCAGCAGCAGGTCAAGCGGCTCATGACCGTCCAGCACCACCAGCGCCTCGTTGGCGTTGGCCGCCGCGATCACCCGATGCCCCCAGCCGCGCAGCAGCCCGGCCACCATGTCGCGCACCGTCGGGTCGTCGTCCACCAGCAGGACCGACAGCGGCCCGGAGGGCGGCGCCCAGGACGGAACGGGGGCCGGAACGGGAGGCGGTGGGGCAAAATCCCCGGCGGACTCCGGGACAATGTCCGGGGCGGCGGCGGATTCGACCGGCGGCGCGCCCGTTTCCCCGGAAGGCAGGGTCTCCGGCAGCAGGCGGCTTGCCGGCAGGCGCACCGTCACCGTGGTGCCGACGCCCAGCGTGCTGCGCAGGGAGAGGGTGCCGCCATGCAGTTCGACCAGCCGCTTGGTCAGGGGCAGGCCAAGCCCGGCGCCCTCCACCCCGCGGTTGGCGGCGTTCCCGGCACGGGCGAAAGGCTCCAGCACGCGGTCGATGTCCTCGGCCGGGATGCCGAGCCCGGTGTCGATGACGCGGATCACCGGCGCGCCGTCGTCCAGGGCGGCGGACAGGGTCACCGACCCGCCCGACGGCGTGTATTTCACCGCGTTGGCGATCAGGTTCAGCAGGATCTGGCGGATGCGGCGGTCGTCGCCGTACAGGTTGCGCACCGCCGGCGCCACCGCCGCCGACAGAAGCACGCCGGCATGCTCGGCCCGCGGGGTCAGCATGCGGACGGCGAAATCGGCGGCATCCTCCAGGTCGCAGGGGCCCTCCTCGATTGTCAGCGCCCCGGCTTCCGCCCGCGCATGGTCGAGGATCTCGTTGATCAGTTCCAGCACATGCTGGCCGGAATCGCGGACGTTGGCGGCATATTGCCGATAGGAGGGCGTACCGACCGGCCCTTCCGCCTCGCGGGCGATCAGGTCGGAGAAGCCGATCACCGCGTTCAGCGGCGTGCGCAGTTCGTGGCTCAGGCTGGCCAGGAACTCGCCCTTGTCATGGTTGGCGGCCTCGGCGGCCCGGCGCGCCGTCTCCGCCATGTCGCGGGCCTTGTCCAGCTCGGCGGCGAGCCGCGCGGTCTCGTCGCGCTCGGCACTGGTCCGTTCGACGGCGCTGCGCGCCTCGGCCAGCGCCACCTGCGCCTTGCGCTCGCGGTCGAGGTAGCGCAGGCCCCAGCCCAGCGTCGCCAGGATCGCCAGCAGCCCGACGATCGTCTCCAGCACCGTGTGCAGGGTGCGGGTGCGCCAGTCGGCCATCGCCTCGTCCCGGCCGATGCCGGTCAGCACCACCAGGCCATAGTCGCGCACCGTCCGGTAGGCGGCGATGCGCAGCACCCCGTCCAGCATCGACTGCAGCAGCAATTGGCCTTCCGGCGCCTCGCGCAGCTTGGATTGGAACACCAGCCCGCCGGCCACCGATTTGCCGGCCGACTCCACGGTGGCCGGGCGGCGGGCGATGACCTCGCCGGCCGGGCCGTAGACGCCGATCAGTGGATCGAACTCGACGCCCAGCAGGGCGTAGAAATCGGTCAGCGAGTCCACCCGGATCGTCGCCGACGCCATCCCGACGAAACGCCCTTCATCGTCATACAGGGGACGCGAGACGGGGAAGACCGGCGGCTGGCCGCCGCCGCGGACGGTCTGCGCCGCCCCGACATGCAGGCGCGCGCCGCCGCGCAGGGCGCCCAGCCCGGCCGGATCGGCGAAGTCGGCGATGCGGTTGGGAAAGCTGGCGGATTCCAGAACGGGCCGGCCGTCGGCGTCATAGATCCAGATGGCGTCGACGCCCTCGACCTGGGCGGCATATTCGCGCAGCCGGGTCCAATGCTTCAGGTCGCGCACCTTCTGCGGGCCGCCGGCCTCCGCCACCATCGCCGCGGTCTGGTCGAGCGCCACGTCGGCCGTGCGCACCGTGCGGTGGACGTGGTCGTCGACCAGCCGGGCCATATCCCGGACCATGGTGAAGCGGCGCTGCAGCGTGTCCTGGTAATCGTGGTAGATCCGGTGGCCCGCATTGCCCGCCAACGCGGCCAGCACCACGACCATCACCAGCGCGCCCCGTAGGAAGCGTCCCACGAATCCCCCTTCTTATGCCGCCTTCCTGTGCTTATGCGCGATGCGGCCCGAACAATGCTTCAGGCACAAACTATCACGAATCCGGTCGGGCCGATGCGGGATTCGGCCGGACAATCCCTCGGGGTTTGTCCTGATGGCCCGCCGCTTTTCGGGAGGGACGGTCAGGCTTCCTGGACGGTCTCGATCTCCGAAAGGTCGGACAGGCGGCGGGCCAGACGTTCGGTGCAGCGGACTTCGAGGATGCCGAAGCCGGCGTTGGGGGCGATGGTGTGCAGGTCGCCGGCCATGCCGTTCTCGCTGGCCAGCCGCCGCACCCGCTCCACCATCGCGTCGCGTTCCGGCCGCCCCGGGCGCAACCCCGGCAGCGGACGGGTGAAGTGGAGCTTGTAGCGCTTGAAGATCGAAGGGGCCATCAGGTCACGGATGCGATGTGGGGGCGGTCAGCCGGGGGCGTGGGGTCCCTGGATGCCGTCCCCCGGATCTCGCACAGGCCGGCGGTGCGATGCCAGCCCGAAAAGGCGCTATGCCGGCCGCTTACTTCTTGGGTTCGACGTTTTCGGCACCGGCGCGGGTGCCGCCGAAACGGTCGGCGCCCTTGGCGTCGGGGGCGTCCGGCTTCTTGTGGTTGCCGGTGTTCTGCTCGCCCTCCGTATGGCGGACGGTCTGCTCGGTGTGGGGCTGCTTGTTCTGCTGGCCGGTCATCGGTTGAGTCTCCCTTATATAAGGTGTCACACCCTTAACCGGATCGGCCCGCTTTGGTTTCGGTCGTGGTTGCGGTTGACCTCAGCGTTGCCGGGCAATCGCCTGCGCCACCGTCATCCACCGCTCTTCCTCCGCCGCTCCCTCGTCCGTATCCCGCAACGCGCGCAAGGGGGGCCAGACGCCGAGCCGGCTGGAGCGGCGCAGCGCGAAGAAACGGTCGAGTTCCTCCGCGGTCGGCAGCCGGTCTTCCTTGCGCTGGTTGCAGCGGCGGTGCGCCAGCACGACGTTGGCCGGATCGTCGATCCCGCCGTATGCCTGCGGGATCAGATGGTCGAAGGTGGCCTTCGCTCCCACCGGCCCGTCGCAGAAGAAGCAGCGCCCGCCCTGCTGGACGTCCATCAGCCTGGCATCGTCCGGCGTCACGGGCACGGCGCTCTCCGGTTGGCGGGGGTTACAGGTCGCGCTCGACGCTGCCCCACAGGTCGTATTCGTCGGCATGCTCGATGGTGACGTCGACCATGTCGCCGGGCTTCAGGCCGGTTTCGCCGTTCAGGAAGACGTTGCCGTCGATCTCCGGCGCATCGGCGTAGGAACGGCCGATGGCACCTTCCTCGTCGACCTCGTCGATCAGCACGCCCAGCGTATAGCCGACCTTCTGCTGGAGCCGTTCGGCGCTGATCGCCTTCTGCGTCTCCATGAAGCGCTCCCAGCGCTCCTGCTTGACCTCTTCCGGGACGGCGCCGGGCAGGTCGTTGGCTGTGGCGCCCTCCACCGGCTCGTACTTGAAGCAGCCGACGCGGTCGAGCTGGGCTTCCTTCAGCCAGTCCAGCATGAACTGGAAGTCCTCCTCCGTCTCGCCGGGGAAGCCGGTGATGAAGGTGGAGCGCAGGACCAGATGCGGGCATTCGTCGCGCCACTTGCGGATGCGGTCGAGCTGCTTTTCCTGGGCGGCCGGGCGGCGCATCGCCTTCAGCACGGTGGGCGAGGCATGCTGGAACGGGATGTCGAGATAGGGGAGGATCCTGCCCTCCGCCATCAGCGGAATGACCTCGTCCACATGCGGGTAGGGGTAGACGTAATGCAGGCGGACCCACAGGTCGAAGTTCGCCAACTCGTTGCACAGGTCGAAGAAGCGGGTGCGCACCTCGCGGTCGTACCATTTCTCCGTCTTGTACTTCACGTCGACGCCGTAGGCGCTGGTGTCCTGCGAGATGACCAGCAGTTCCTTGACGCCGGCGACCGCCAGCTTCTCCGCCTCGCGCAGGACCGAATGGATCGGCCGGCTGACCAGATCGCCGCGCAGGGACGGGATGATGCAGAAGCTGCAGCGGTTGTTGCAGCCTTCGGAAATCTTCAGGTAGGCGTAGTGGCGCGGGGTCAGCCGCAGCCCTTCCGGCGGCACCAGATCGGTGAAGGGGTTGTGCGTCGGCGGCACCGCGTCGTGCACCGCGCTGACCACCTGTTCATACTGGTGCGGACCGGTGACGGCCAGCACGTCGGGGTGGATTTGCCGGATCATGTCCGATTCCACGCCCATGCAGCCGGTGACGATGACCCGCCCGTTCTCCTTGATCGCCTCGCCGATGGCGTCCAGCGACTCCTTCTTGGCGCTGTCGAGGAAACCGCAGGTGTTGACCAGAACGACGTCCGCGCCGTCGTAGCTGGGGGAGATCTCGTACCCCTCCGCGCGCAGGCGCGTGAGGATGCGCTCTGAATCGACGAGCGCCTTCGGGCAGCCGAGGCTGACGATGCCGACCTTCGGGGCGCCCATGGTCTGGGCGGCGGCCGGCGATGCGGACTTCGGAACGGGGGATGTGGTCATCGCGCGCGTATACCGCCGAATCGAAGATTACGCCAGTGAAACATGGCGACAAAGCGCGCCGGCATGGCCGATATGCTGATTCCGCCTGAGTTTGCCTGGAGTTCCGGCGCCTCCGGTCCTTTGGCTGCGCCCAAAGCAATGCGACAATTTGCAACAAAAGGATGAAGTGTTCGATGTTCCGTTTTTTGTTCAATCACGCTAGCATATGCAGTGATGTCATGAACGACGTGGCCGCCGCTTTACAGCGATGGCCGCTGCCTTTTGATACGGCCATCGTATAGCCACTAAACTTTATAGAGTGGAAAAAATGGACTTTGCAAAAGTGCGCGGCGTTGCTGCGGGCCGGATGACAATGCGGAACAACGGGGCGCTGGATCGGACGTCGATCGGGGCCGGATCCATTGGAGCCGCCATGGACTTCACCGAACCGGATCATGCCGGCGGCGCCTCTCCGCAGGCGATCGCCGACGTCATGCTTCAGATCGCCCACATCGCCGACAGCCTTGGCTATACCCACGGATTGAAGCCGTCGCAGTGGACGGCACTGCGCTATTTCGCCGGCGCCAACAACAGCCAGCGCACCGTGTCGGCCTTCGCCGACTTCCATGCCACCACCCGCGGGGCGGCCTCGCAGATGGTGGAGGTGCTGGTGGGCAAGGAGCTGTTGGTCCGTGTGCCGGTTCCGGAAGACCGCCGCGTCACCCAGCTGCACCCGACGCCGAAGGCGCTGGAACTGCTGCGCCACGATCCGCTGAACGATTTCGCCGACGTCATCGCCGGGCTGCCGGGCGACGACCAGTACAAGCTGGCCGAGACGCTGACCAGCCTGCTGCGCGGCCTGCTGGAAAAACGGCAGTCGGTCTGATCCGGAGCCGTCAGGGCTTGCGGCAGATGGCGACCGCCGCCTCCAGCCCGCGCTGATCGCGCTCGCTGAGGCGGTTGGCGACGAATCCCTCCCACACCCCGTTCCTCACCAGTTCCGACTGCACGCAGCGGCAATTGGCGGTGCAGGTCGCCGACGACACCCCGGCGCGCTCGCAACTCGACACGCAGGCCGCCTGGAAATCGCGTGCGGCGGGTGTTTCCACCGGCGACAGCTGCGCCGCGGCCCAGGCGATGCCGAACAGCAGCGGCTGGTGCAGCAGATAGACCGCAAGGCTGTGCCGCCCGGCCAGGGCCAGCAACCGCCCGGCGAGGCCGTTCACCGCCACGCCTTCGCCCATCGCCGGCCATAGCCGGCCAAGTCCGATCCCGGCCAGAACACCGCCGATCCAGGGCAGCAGCGGCACGAAGTCGTTGGAATCCGGCGCCACCGTGGTCAGCCCGATCCAGCGCAGCCATGGGCTGTCGAACAGTGGAAAGGATTGGGTCGTCCCGATCAGCACCGCTGCAGCCGCCGCCGCAAGCGTCACGGCGGCCGGCAGGCGGACGAAGGCGAGGCCGATGACGCTCGCCACCGCGATGTGGTGCAGCACGCCGAAGAAGATCGGGCTGTCGGGGAACAGGGCGTAGGACGCCGCCGACACCGCCGCCGCCCCGGCCGCCACCCGTCCCAGCCGGCGCAGGAAGCGTCCCGGATCGAGCCCGTCGCGGGTCGCCAGCACCAGCCCGATGCCGGCCAGCAGCAGGAAGCTCGACAGGATCACGGTGCGCGCCGCCAACCACAGCGGATCGCCCAACAGGTCGAAGCGGGCAAGGCCGAAATAGGTGGCGTCCCAGCTGCCGTGATAGGCCGCCATGGCGACCAGCGCCAGCCCACGCGCGACGTCGATGGCCGGACGGCGGGAGCCCCGCGCGAGGTCCTGTTGTGCCGGCGCGATGCCGATTGCCGTCATGATCCGGTCGTCCCCACCCCGAAAATCCATCCCTCTTGCCGCCGCGCGGTGTCGTCCAGTTCCGGCGGCGTCCAGGCTGCCGCCTTTGCCGCGAGCCAGCGCAGGCCGGCAGCCGACACCAGGGCGTCGCTGTCATGGTCGCTGACCATACCGGAGCGCTGCAAAGGGGGCGAGCCCAGCCGGCGCAACGCCTCGTCCATTTCCGCACCGTCGCGGATCTTGCGCTGGCCGAAGCCGGTGTGTTTCAGGAACAGGCGCGGGTAGATCTCCACCATCGCGCTTTGCCCCGGCGCCGGATCCTCGAAGGGCCAGACCGCCAGCCGGCCGGGCAGGGTGGCGCGCAGGGCGCGCAGCACCCGCATGCCTGCCAGCGCCCCCTTGCCGACCTGCTTTGACCCGATCAGCTTGTAGGGGCTCTGCGGGTGGCCCAGCCCGTCGGCGCGGCAGGCCCATTCGGTGGCGCGGTGCGGGTCCGTGTACCAGTCCGGCTGCGGCCCGCCATGCCAGAAGCCGGCGCCGTGAAGCGGATGGCTGGCGAAGGGGCCGCCGCCGAAGTCGGGCTCGCCGGCGCAGACCTCCTCCACCGCGTCCCACAGGTCGAACGCCGTCGCTTCCCGGCCGGGAAAGCCGCGCACCGCCACCGCGAAGGGTAGGGAGAAGGCGCAGTCGATGCCGACAAGCGCCGGTTCGCGGGGCAGTTCCGCGCGCAGCCACTCGAACACGGCCGTCCGCGACCACCAGCCGCCCGGCCCTTCAACCAGCCGGGGTGCGGCGTCGCCCGCCATGCACTCCGCCACCGCGATGCCGGCATAGCGCTTGCCGCGGGCGCCGGACCAGTCGATGGCGATGAAGCGGCCGAAGGCGGGCGCCGCCGTCCGGGTCAAAGTTCGGCCACCTCCACCACGCCCGGCACCGCCTTCAGGGCGGAGCGGCTCTGGGCGGTGATGGTGTAGCTGCCGGGCAGCTCGATCTCGATCTCCTTCAGCGGATCGACCTCCACCAGCACGTTGATGCGGCTCTTGCCGCGCGACAGCCGGTCGAGCGTGGCGCGCAGATGCTCGATCGGGCCGG
Source organism: uncultured Azospirillum sp. (assembly GCF_946480385.1). Next base: position 1,960 of record NZ_CAMLJP010000160.1, on the reverse strand, counting down.
GGTCGCGCAGAACCACGCGCAGGCCGGCGCTGACCGAGGCGACGGCCTCCTCCAGCGGCTTGATCTCCTGGCAGGTCAGGCGGACCTCTTCGCCGTTCAGCTGGGCGTCCACCGTCATCAGCACCGGGCGGCCGGGCTCCAGCAGGTCGCGGTTGGCGGCCAGCACCTCGGAGAACAAGGTCACCTCGTAGCCGCCGGTGGCGTCCGACAGCTCGACGAAGGCGAAGCGGTTGCCGGACTTGGCGGTCTTCTCCTTCTTCGACACGACGATGCCGGCCATCTTGTAGCGGGTGGAGCCGCCCTTCGCGATGGCGGTCTGGAGTTCCGCCGAGCGCACCACCTTCATGCGGCCGAGCGGGCCGGAATAGGCGTCCAGCGGGTGGGCCGACAGGTAGAAGCCGATGGCGCCGAACTCGTGCTTCAGCTTCTCCAGCGGTTCCCAGTCCTTGACCTTGGGCATCTCGGGTTCGGGCAGGCCGCCCCCGCCGCCGCCGAAGAGGTTGCCGATGCCGCTGTCGCGCTCCGCCGCCTCCGCCTGGGCATAGCGGATGATGGTCTCCAGCGCGGCGTGGACCTGGGCGCGGTTGGGGTTCAGCCCGTCGAAGGCGCCGGCGCAGGCCAGATTCTCAAGCTGGCGCTTGTTGATGGTCTTCAGATCCAGGCGGCGGGCGAAGTCGAACAGGCTCTTGAACGGGCCGTTCTTCCGCCGCTCCTCCACCACCGCCCGCATGGCGGGCTGGCCGACGCCCTTGACGGCGGCCAGCGCGTAACGCACCGCCTTGGTGCCGTCGGGCAACTGCTCCACCCCGAAGATGGCGTCGGATTTGTTGATGTCCGGCGTCAGCAGCCTGATGCGCAGCCGCGCCAGTTCCTGGCGGAAGACGTTCAGCTTGTCGGTGTTGCCGAGGTCGAGCGTCATCGACGCCGCCATGAACTCCACCGGGTGGTTCGCCTTCAGATAGGCGGTGTGATAGGCGACCAGGGCATAGGCGGCGGCGTGCGATTTGTTGAAGCCGTAGCCGGCGAACTTCATGACCTGATCGAAGATCATGCTGGCCAGATCGGCCTTCACGCCGCGCGCCTCCGCACCGTCGCAGAAGATCTTGCGCTGGTTGTCCATCTCCTCCTTGATCTTCTTGCCCATGGCGCGGCGCAGAAGATCGGCGCCGCCCAGCGAATAGCCGGACAGCACCTGGGCGATCTGCATGACCTGTTCCTGGTAGATCATGATCCCGAAGGTCTCCTTCAGGATGCCTTCCAGGCTGTCATGCATGTAGTCGGCTTTTTCCTCGCCGTTCTTCACCCGGATGTATTTCGGGATGTTGTCCATCGGGCCGGGACGGTAGAGCGACACCAGCGCGATGATGTCCTCCAGCCGGTTCGGCTTCAGCCGGCGCAGAACGTCGCGCATGCCCGAGCTTTCCAGCTGGAACACGCCGGTCGCCTCGGCGCGGCTGAGAAGCTGGTAGCTCTTCTCGTCGTCCAGCGGGACGGTGGTCAGGTCCGGCTTCTCGGGGATCAGGTCGACCGCCGTCTTCAGCACGGTCAGCGTCTTCAGGCCGAGGAAGTCGAACTTCACCAGACCGGCCTGTTCGACATACTTCATGTTGAACTGGGTGACCGGCATGTCGGAGCGCGGGTCTCGGTACAGCGGCACCAGCTCCTGCAAGGGCCGGTCGCCGATCACCACGCCGGCGGCGTGGGTCGAGGCGTGGCGGTAAAGACCCTCCAGCCTCAACGCGATGTCGATCAGGTGGCGCACGGTGTCGTCGCCGTCGCGCGCCTGCCGCAGCATCTCCTCGCTGTCCAGCGCCTGCTGCAGCGTCACCGGGTTGGCCGGGTTGTTCGGCACCATCTTGCAGATCTTGTCGACCTGCCCGTAGGGCATCTGCAGGACGCGGCCGACGTCGCGCAGCACGGCGCGCGCCTGCAGCTTACCGAAGGTGATGATCTGGGCGAC
>NZ_CAMLJP010000159.1 GCF_946480385.1 uncultured Azospirillum sp. | reverse complement strand
TCATCGCGGCCGGGCAGCGCATCTGACGGCTTGCGCCGGCAACCGGTGTTTTTACCGCATCCACTCCGAACGCAGGAGAACTCGGCTTCATGGCTGATTGGGCCGGCTATATGGGCTTGATGCTGGACGGCGCGCTGGTGACGGCGAAGCTGACCGTGCTCGGCTGCGCGCTGGCTCTGCCGGCCGCCTTCCTCGCCGGGCTGGGCCGGCTGTCGCGCTTCTCCGCGGTGCGTGCCGCCTCGGTCGCCTATATCGAGTTCTTTCGCGGCACGTCGATCTTCGTCCAGCTGTTCTGGGCCTATTTCGTCCTGCCGCTGATGGGAGTGACGCTGACGCCGCTGCAGGCCGGCGTGCTGGCGCTGGGGCTGAATGTCGGCGCCTATGGCGCGGAGGTGGTGCGGTCGGCGGTGCAATCCATCGGCCGCGAACAGCACGAGGCCTGCGTCGCCCTGAACCTGACGCGCTGGCAGAGCCTGCGTCACGTGCTGCTGCCGCAGGCGGCGGTGGTGATGGTCCCGACCTTCTGCAACAACGCCATCGAACTGCTGAAGGCGACCTCGGTCGTGTCGCTGATCTCGCTCAGCGACCTGACCTTCCAGGCGCAGGTGGTGCGTTCGCAGACCGGCAGCACCGCCATGCCGTTCCTGACCGTTCTGGTCATCTACTTCGCCTATGCCAGCCTGATCTCGTTCGGCATGAAGGCCCTGGAGCGCCGCATGACCCGCGGCCTCGACGGGCTGCGCACCTGAGGAAACCGGCCATGGAATGGGATTGGGAATTCGTCCGCGAGATCATGCCGACGCTGCTGGACGGCCTGCGCATCACGCTGTTGGCCACGCTGCTCGGCTCCGTCCTGGCCGCCGCCGCCGGGTTGGGCTTCGCCCTGCTGCGCCGGTCGAAGAGCCGGGCGGTGGCGCGCACAACCGGCTTCGTGGTGGAGTTCATCCGCGGCACGCCGCTGCTGGTGCAGCTGTATTTCCTGTTCTACGTGCTGCCGGAACTGGGTGTGCTGCTGTCGCCGCTGACCGCCGGGGTGGTGGGGTTGGGCCTCCATTACGCCACCTACACGTCGGAGGTCTTCCGCGCCGGCATCGACAACACGCCGCGCGGCCAGTGGGAGGCGGCGAAGGCCTGCAACCTCACGCCGTACCAGACCTGGCGCCATGTCATCCTGCCGCAGGCGATCCCGCCGATGATCCCGGCACTTGCGAATTATTTCGTCGCGATGTTCAAGGAAACGCCGCTGCTCTCCGCCATCACGGTGATCGAATTGATGAGCGAAGCCCGCAGCGTCGCCAACAGCAACTACCGCTATCTGGAGCCGATGACGCTGGTCGGCATCCTGTTCCTGTGCATCAGCCTGATCGCCGTGCCAGCCCTGCACATGCTGGAACGCCGGTTCCGGCCCACCCGCTGATACGCTGACTCCGGAGTTCCCGAGCCATGCCCTGCATCCCCATCCTGCGCTCGGACACCGCGCTGGACTTCGACGACCGCCCGGTCGAAAAGCGCGTGGGCCTCGTCGTGCTGGCGACCGACCACACGACCGAGCCGGACTTCCGCCGCATGGTCGCCAGCGAGCGCATCGGCGTCTACACCGCGCGCATCGCCTACGCCAACCCGACGACGCCGGAGAATCTGCGCCGCATGCAGCCACGCCTCGCCGAAGGGGCGGCGCTGATCCTGCCCGACGAACCGCTCGACGCCATCTGCTATTCCTGCACCTCAGCCAGCGTCGTGATGGGCGACGACGCCATCGAGCAGGCCATCGCCTCGGCCAAGCCCGGCGTTCCCGTCATCACGCCGCCCGCCGCGGCCCGCGGTGCCCTGACGGTGCTCGGCGCCCAGCGCATCGCCGTGCTGACCCCCTATACCGAACAGACCAGCCGGCCGATGGCCGCCTATTTCGGCGTGCATGGCTTCGACATCGCGCGCTTCACCTGCTTCGGGCTGGACGACGACCGCGAGATGGCGCGCATCGCCCCGGCCAGTCTGGTGCGCGCCGCCGTCGACGCGATGGCGCCCGACGCCGACGCGCTGTTCATCTCCTGCACCGCCCTGCGCTCGGCCGGCGTGGCCGCGGAGATCGAAGCCGCCATCGGCCGCCCGGTGGTCACCAGCAACCAGGCCACCGCCTGGGCCACCCTGCGCCTGTGCGGCGACGACCGGCCCCGTCCCGAAGGTGGGCGGCTGATGACCCTGCCGCTGCCGCAGGATGCATGGTCATGAGCGGGCAGGACATCGGCCTGAAGGATGTCTTCCGCGCCCGTGCGCGGCTGGCCGGACGGATCGCGGCCACGCCGACCGTTGCCTCGCCCAGTCTGACCGCCCGTTGCGGCGTCCCGGTCTTCCTGAAGCTGGAGACCCGCCAGACCACCGGCAGCTTCAAGCTGCGCGGCGCCACCAACGCGCTGTCGGCCCTGCCGCGCGACGCGCTGGCGATGGGGGTCGCGGCGGCGTCCACCGGCAACCACGGCCGGGCGCTCGCCCATGCCGCAGCCCAAGCCGGCGTCCGCTGCGTCGTCTGCATGTCGGCGCTGGTGCCATCCAACAAGGTCGAGAGCATCCGCGCGCTGGGCGCCGAGATCCGCATCGTCGGCCGCTCCCAGGACGACGCCCAGGTCGAGGTCGACCGGCTGGTCCGCCAGGAGGGGTTCGCCACCGTCCCGCCCTTCGACCATGCCGACGTCATTGCCGGGCAGGGCACGTTGGGGCTGGAGATCATCGAGGCGGTTCCCGACGCCGAACTGCTGCTGGTGCCGCTGTCGGGCGGCGGCCTGATCGCCGGAGTGGCGTTGGCGGCCAAGGCGCTGCGGCCCGGATTGCGGGTGGTCGGCGTGTCGATGGAGCGCGGCGCCGCCATGCATGCCAGCCTGAAAGCCGGACGCCCGGTTTTGGTCGAGGAACTGGAGACGCTGGCGGATTCGCTCGGCGGCGGCATCGGCCTCGACAACCGCTACACCCACCGCCTCGCCGCCAGCCTGCTCGACGACGTGGTGCTGCTGACCGAGGACGAGATCGCTGCCGGCATCGAGCACGCCTATTCCGCCGAGCAGGAGATCGTCGAGGGCGCCGGCGCCGTCGGCATCGCAGCATTGCTCGCCGGCAAGGTAACGCCGCGCGGCCCCACCATCGCGCTGCTGTCCGGCCGCAACATCGCCATGGACCTGCACCGCCGCATCATCACCGGAGCCCATTCATGCCCCGCATGACCATCCTGACCGAAGCGGAGTTGCGGAGGATCGTTCCGCTCGACCGCGACGCCGTCGCCTGTGTCGAGGACGCCTTCCTGGCCCTGGCCACCCGTCCGGTGGCGATGCCGCCGATTCTGCGGCTCGACATTCCCGAATATCGCGGCGAGGTCGACGTCAAGTCCGCCTATGTCCCCGGCCTCGACGGCTTCGCCATCAAGATCAGCCCCGGCTTCTTCGGCAACCCGGCGCTCGGCCTGCCCAGCGTCAACGGCCTGATGGTGCTGCTGAGCAGCCGGACCGGACTGGTCGAAGCCCTTCTGCTCGACAACGGCTATCTGACCGACGTGCGCACCGCCGCGGCGGGTGCGGTCGCGGCCAAGCATCTGTCGCGTCCCGACAGCGCCGTCGCCGCCATCTTCGGCGCCGGGGTGCAGGCGGCGTTGCAGCTGGAGGCGCTGACCCTGGTCCGCCCGATCCGCGAGGCCCGCCTCTGGGCGCGCCAGCCCGAGCGCGCCACCGCCACCGCCGCCCGCCTGTCGGAGCGGCTGGGCATCCCTGTGCGCGCCGTGGAGGAGGGCAGGGCGGCGGTCGCCGGCGCCGACATCGTCGTCACCACCACCCCGGCCGACCGGCCGATCCTGATGGCGGACTGGCTCGAACCCGGCCAGCATGTCACCGCCATGGGATCGGACGCCGAGCACAAGAACGAACTCGATCCCGCCATCCTGTCCCGTGCCGACCTCTATGTCGCCGACCGCCTGACGCAGACCCGCCGGCTGGGCGAACTGCACCACGCGATTGCCGCCGGCACGGTCGCCGCCGACCGGGAGTTCCCCGAACTGGGTGCCGTCATCGCCGGGCAGGCCGCCGGACGCCCCTCCACCGACGCCATCACCGTCTGCGACCTCACCGGAACCGGGGTGCAGGACACCGCCATCGCCACGCTGGCGCGCAGCCGGGCCCAGGCGGCCGGCGCCGGCACCGCCTTCGACGCCTGACCATCCCTCCTCTTACGAGAGAGACCCCGACATGCTGGAACCGACGCTGAACTTCAGCCGGGCCGAATATGCCGCACGGCTCGACAAGACCCGTGCCGCCATGGACAAGGCCGGCATCGAGCTGCTGATCGTCACCGATCCGTCGAACATGGCTTGGCTGACCGGCTATGACGGCTGGTCCTTCTACGTCCACCAATGCGTGATCGTGCCGCCGCACGGCGAGCCGATCTGGTACGGCCGCGGCCAGGACGCCAACGGCGCCAAGCGCACCGCCTATCTCGCCCATGACAACATCATCGGCTATCCCGACCATTACGTGCAGTCGACCGAACGCCACCCGATGGACCTGCTGTCGGCGGTCCTTGCGGAACGCGGTTGGGACAGGCTGTCCATCGGTGTCGAGATGGACAATTACTGGTTCACCGCCGCCGCCTTCCAGTCGCTGACCACCCATCTTCCGAATGCCCGATTCAAGAACGCCACGGCGCTGGTCAACTGGCAGCGCGCGGTGAAGAGCCCGCAGGAACTCGACTACATGCGCAAGGCCGCCCGCATCGTCGAGGCGATGCACGCCCGCATCGTCGAGCGGGTCGAGCCCGGCATGCGCAAATGCGACCTCGTCGCCGAGATCTATGATGCCGGCATCCGCGGCATCGGTGGGGCGGACGGCTTCGGCGGCGACTATCCGGCCATCGTCCCGCTTCTGCCGTCGGGGGCCGACGCCTCGGCACCGCACCTGACCTGGGACGACCGGCCGATGAAGCTGGGGGAGGGCACCTTCTTCGAGATTGCCGGCTGCTACAAACGCTACCACTGCCCGCTGTCGCGCACCGTCTTCCTCGGCACGCCGACGCAGGCCTTCCTCGACGCTGAGAAGGCGACGCTGGAGGGGATGGAGGCTGGCCTCGCCGCCGCCAAGCCGGGCAACAGCTGCGAGGACATCGCCAACGCCTTCTTCGCCGTCCTGAAGCGCTACGGCATCACCAAGGACAACCGCACCGGCTACCCGATCGGCCTCAGCTATCCGCCGGACTGGGGCGAGCGCACCATGAGCCTGCGCCCCGGTGACCGCACCGAACTCCAGCCCGGTATGACCTTCCACTTCATGACCGGCTTGTGGCTGGAGGATATGGGGCTGGAGATCACCGAGAGCATCGCCATCACCGACACCGGCGTCGAATGCCTCGCCAATGTGCCGCGCAAGCTGTTCGTGAAGTCCTGACCATGGCGCCCGTCACACTTGCCCCGTCCCCGATAACCCCGACGGTCGATTTCGACCGCGACGGCGTGCAGCACGGATTTTTGCGGCTGCCCTACAGCCGCGACGATTCGGCCTGGGGATCCGTGATGATCCCCATCACCGTGGTGCGCAACGGCAGCGGGCCGACCGCCCTGCTGACCGGCGCCAACCATGGCGACGAGTATGAGGGCGCAGTCGCCCTGTTCGACCTCGCCCAGACTCTGACCGCCGACCGGGTTGCCGGCCGCGTCATCATCGTCCCGGCGATGAACTACCCGGCCTTCCAGGCGGGCACCCGCACCTCGCCCATCGACAAGGGCAACCTGAACCGCAGCTTTCCCGGTCGCCCGGACGGCACGGTGACGCAGAAGATCGCCGATTACTTCAGCCGCGAACTCCTGCCCCTGGCCGATCTGGTGATGGACATTCATTCCGGCGGCCGGACTCTGGACTTCGTTCCCTTCGCCGCCGCCCACATCCTGCCCGATAAGGACCAGGAGGCGCGCTGCTTCGCCGCGGTGGCCGCCTTCGCCGCGCCCTATTCCATGCGCATGCTGGAGATCGACGCGGTCGGCATGTACGACACCGCGGCGGAGGAGCTGGGCAAGACCTTCGTCACCACCGAACTCGGCGGTGGCGGCACCGGCCGGGCGGAGACCATCGCCATCGCCAAGCGCGGCGTCCGCAACGTCCTGCGCCACGCCGGGATCCTGACGGACGGTCTTCCAACGAACGATCAACCGGTGGAAGCGAGCCGCTGGCTCGACATGCCGTCGGCCGACTGTTTCCGCTTCGCCGAGGACAGCGGACTGATCGAGGCCTGCGTCGATCTGGGCCAGCCGGTGCGGAAAGGCGATCTGCTCGCCCGCATCCACCCCATTGGCCGCACCGGACTGGCGCCTTCCGAATACCGGGCGGCGCTGGACGGCATCCTGGCGGCCCGCCATTTCCCCGGCCTCGTCAAGGCCGGCGACTGCATCGCGGTGGTCGGAACGGTCGAGGACTGACCGCCGCCTGTCGGAACCCGCCTCGGCAGAAGGCGGGCATGTTGCAAGAACGGTAACGACACCGACCGAACAGGGGCCGGCGTGCCGATGGGGCCGCCGGCCGGGCACTCACCAAGTCACGAAAGAGGGACGGCAGACATGAAACACCGAGCCATGAAACACCTCAAGATCGCCCAAAGCTTCGGCATCGCCGCTGCGCTCCTCACGCTCGCCGCGCCGGCCTTCGCCGCCGACACGCTGGAGACACTGCGCGAACAGGGGTTCGCCCGCATCGGCATCGCCAACGAACCGCCCTACACCGCCGTCAAGCCGGACGGCACCGTGTCGGGCGCCGCCCCCGACGTCGCGCGCGCGGTGATGAAGAAGCTGGGGGTCAACGATGTCGTCGCCTCGATCTCCGAATATGGCGCGATGATTCCCGGACTGCAGGCCCGCCGCTTCGACGTCGTCACCGCCGGCCTGTTCATGAAGCCGGAGCGCTGCAAGGCCGTCGCCTATTCCGAACCGATCCTCTGTGACGCCGAATCCTTCGCCCTGAAGAAGGGCAACCCGCTGAAGCTGACCTCCTACGAGGACATCGCCAAGAACCCGAACGCCAAGATCGGCGCGCCCGGCGGCGGCACCGAGGAGAAGCTGGCACTGCAGGCGGGCGTGCCGCGTGACCGCGTGATCGTGGTCCCCGATCCGCAGAGCGGCCTGAAGATGCTGCAGGATGGCCGCATCGACGTCTATTCACTGCCGGTGCTGTCGATCCATGATCTGGTCGGCAAGGCCAACGACCCGAACATCGAGGTGGTCGCCCCGGTCAAGGGCGCGCCGGTCTATTGCGACGGCGCCGCCTTCCGCAAGCAGGACACCGCGCTGCGCGATGCCTTCGACAAGGTGCTGGCCGAGATGAAGGCGTCCGGCGAGTTCGCCAAGATCATCGAGCCCTATGGCTTCTCCGCCGAGGCCGCCAAGCAGACCTCCCGCGAGAAGCTCTGCGCCGCGTCCAACTGATCGGGCCGGCCGGCCGGCGGCCGTCATAGCTTCAGGGAGTCGAGCAGAACGTCCAGAAAGCGCGCCGCCATCGGCGACAGGATCGCGCCGTGGCGGCGGACGACGCCGATCGTCCGGGAAATCTTCGGGTGACCCAGCGGCAGGGTCATGATGATCGGATGGCCGGAGGAGGGGGTGGCGAGCTTGGGAAGCACCGCGACGCCAAGCCCCGCCTCCACCAGTCCGAGCGAGCTTGCGAGATGCGTGATCTCGTAGGACCAGTTTAGTTTCAGTCCATGCTGCGCCAGGGCGTTGTCGATCAGCGCCCGGTTGCCGCTGGTCCGCCCCACGGTGATGACCCGGTGGGCGGCCAGTTCTTCCCAATTCACCACCTTGTGCGACGCCAGCGGATGATCGTGCCGGCAGGCGACGACGAACGGATCCTCGGCCAGCGGCGTGAATTCGATGTCCGGGTGCGAGGCGCCGATGAAATTGATGCCGAAATCCGCTTCGCCGCGCCCCACCGCCTCCAGCCCCTCGTTGGCGCCGAGATCCAGGATGCGGATGCGGATCCGCGGGAAGGCGATGCTGAAACGGCTGATCGCGTTCGGCAGGAAGTAGAACACCGCCGTCGGAACGGAGGCGATGGTGATCTGCCCGCCGCTGCGTGCGCCAAGATCGCTGATTCCAAGCAGCGACGTTTCGAACTCGTCGAGAAAACGCCGGACCTTCGGCATGAAGTCGCGCCCGACCATGGTCAGGGCGACATGGCGGGTCGAGCGCTCGAACAGCGCCACCCCCAGCGTGTCCTCCAGCTTCTGGATACGGCGGCTGAGCGCGGGCTGCGACAGGTTCAGCAGTTCGGCGGCGCGATTGAAGCTGCCCAACTCCGCCACCGCGATGAACGCCTTCAGATCGACCAGTTCGAAGTTCATGCCCGGCTCCGCGCGGCGTTCAGATTGATGCGTATAATGGAATAATAGCGCGAATCATTGCATTTCACAAATACGGTTCGTGATCGGAATATCGGCGCATCGGCTTTCTTCGCCAACCGGCGGAACCAAGAGAAACCAAGCGCCATGACCCATCTGATGAACCGCCAGATCGGCATTCCCTGCGTGATGATGCGCGGCGGAACCTCCCGCGGCCCCTTCTTCCTGGCGTCCGACCTTCCCGCCGCTCCGATGGAGCGCGACGCCCTGCTGCTCTCCGTGATGGGGGCGGGGAACGATCTCGGCATCGACGGCATCGGCGGCGGCAACCCGCTGACCAGCAAGGTCGCCATCGTCGGTCCCGCCACCCGGGCCGGTGCGGACGTCGATTACCTGTTCGCCCAGGTGCGGGTGCAGGAAGGGGTGGTCGACACCTCGCCCAATTGCGGAAACATGCTGGCCGCCGTCGGGCCTTTCGCCATCGAATCCGGGCTGGTTCCGGCGACCGACGGCGTCACGGTGGTGCGCATCCACAATGTCAACACCGGCAAGCTGATCGAGGCGCGCGTCCAGACGCCCGGCGGGCAGGTGGCTTATGAGGGCGAGGCCGTGATCGACGGCGTGCCCGGCACCGCCGCCCCCATCCATCTCGCCTTTCTCGACGCGGCCGGCGCCAACACCGGCCGGCTGCTGCCAACCGGATCGCCGACCGACCGGATTGATGGGATCGAGGTCTCCTGCATCGACGCCGCCATTCCGGTGATGCTGGTCCGCGCCGCCGACCTCGGCAAAACCGGCTACGAGCCCATCGACAGCTACCGCTCCGACCGGGGTTTCATGGCCCGGCTGGAAGCGCTGCGCGTCGAGGCCGGCCGGCGCATGGGCTTCCGCAACGCCGCCGGGATGGTGATCCCGAAGCCGGTGCTGCTGGCCCCGCCGACGCGCGGCGGCACCCTGTCCGTACGCTATTTCATGCCGCACGACTGCCACCGGGCGATGGCCATCACCGGCGCCGTCGCCACCGCGACCGCCTGCACCATTCCGGAAACCGTGGCCGCCGCGCTGGCCGGTCGGCTGGCCCTGCCCGGCGACGTCACCTTCGAACATCCGGCCGGGCGGCTGACCGTCCGCCTTGACCCGGGGGCCGCCCAGTCTGCCCCGACCGCCAGCATCCTGCGCACCGCAAGGCGCCTGTTCGAGGGAACCGTGTTCGCACGGCCGTCGCCCCCGTCGCGAACCGCCCTTGCAGCCTGACGCCCCAGCACAAGAGAGGAGGAAACGCCATGCGTCCACAAACGGGAGATCAAACCCAGGCGCCGGCCCCGTCGAAAGCCTTCTACAAGGCCCTCTATTTCCAGGTCGTCGTCGGCCTGGCCCTGGGCATCCTGGCCGGCCATTTCTGGCCCGACATCGGCGCTTCGCTGAAGCCCTTGGGCGACGGGTTCGTCAAGCTGGTCAAGATGATGATCGCGCCGGTGGTCTTCTGCACCATCGTCAGCGGCATCACCAGCCTGAACGATACCCGCGAGATCGGCCGGACGATGGTCAAGTCGATGGCGCTGTTCTACGCGCTGACGGTGGCCGCGCTCCTCATCGGGCTGGCTGCCGTCATGATCATCGAGCCCGGCAGCGGCATGCATGTGTCGCCCGCCTCGCTCGACCCGACGGTGGCGGCACGCTACGCCAAGCAGGCGGCTCCGGTCGGCTTCGTCAGCTTCCTGCTGCACATCATCCCGCATTCCTTCTTCGGTGCCTTCGCCGAAGGCGAGGTGCTGCCGGTGCTGCTGATCTCCGTCCTGGTCGGCTTCGGGCTGACGCGGGTCGGCAAGGCCGGCGAGCCGGTGGTCCAGGGCATCGACGCCTTCTCCCACGTCCTGTTCGCCGCCTTCGGCTTCATCATGAAGCTGGCCCCGATCGGCGCCTTCGGTGCGATGGCCTTCACCGTCGGCAAATACGGTATCGACAGCATCGGCTCGCTCGGCCTGCTGATCCTCACATTCTACATCGCCTGCGGCGTCTTCCTGGTGGGCATCATCGGCACGCTGGCACGGCTGCACGGCTTCAGCCTGTGGAAGGTCCTGCGTTACTTCCGGGAAGAACTGCTGATCGTTCTCGGCACCTCGTCCTCCGAACCGGTCCTGCCGCGCGTGCTGCAGAAGCTGGAAGCGCTGGGCTGCAAGAAGGGCGTCTCCGGGCTGGTGCTGCCCATGGGCTACTCGTTCAATCTCGACGGCACGGCGATATACCTGACCCTGGCCTCCCTCTTCATCGCCCAGGCCTGCGACATCCACCTGTCGGCCGGCCAGATCTTCGCCATGCTCGGGATCATGCTGCTGACCTCCAAGGGTGCGGCCGGGGTCACCGGCAGCGGCTTCGTCGCCCTGGTCGCCACGCTGACGGTGATGCCGGACCTTCCGGTGGCGGGCGTCGCGCTGCTCGTCGGCATCGACCGCTTCATGTCCGAAGCCCGCGCCCTGACCAGCATCATCAGCAACTGCGTCGTCAGCATCGTCGTCTCGATCTGGGAAAATGCCTGCGAGCGCGAGGTTCTGCAGCGGGAACTGAACCAGGGTGACGCCGCCGCCGAACGGTCCCTGGAAGGGGAGGGTGGAATCGCGGTCATGCCGTTGACCGCCCGGGCGCCCGCCCAACCGTCGCACTGATCCTCCCGATTGGACCAGAGCGCGCCGCCCTGCCGACCTGTTCGGGTCGGCAGG
>NZ_CAMLJP010000158.1 GCF_946480385.1 uncultured Azospirillum sp. | reverse complement strand
GCCCTCTCCCGCCCCGGGAGAGGGAGGGGACCCACGAAGTGGGGAGGGTGAGGGGGAGCCCAAGACTCCCGAAGCGCATGGTTCCTTGCACCACCCCTCACCCTTCCCACCGCTTCGCGGCGGGCCCCTTCCCTCTCCCGGGACGGGAGAGGGGAATACGAGATCCGATCCCCCGCCCGTCCTAGGACCCGCGACCGGGGAAGGCCCGGCTGGAACCTTGGGATGAACAGGACGTTATGGCTTTCGGAAAGTCGCCCGGTCCGACACCGGGGGTATCTTGAAGTGAAGACCAGTCACCCCAACCTGTCAGTCGTCATGCCGACCCCGCCTGCGAAAAGCAAGGTGGGCGTCATCCTGAGAAAAACATCGGATGACCCGCCCGCGAAGCAGCTTCTGACGCAGAGTCCGAGGCAACTTCCGCAGGGGCGGCATGCCGCAGGTCTGCCCGGCATTCAGCCGGCGGCCAGCCAATTCAAGAGGAAACCATGGATCGCCAGGAATTCTGGATGAAGGACCCGGAGCTGAAGGCCGCCTACGAGGCTCTCGGCCCCAACTTCCGCCGCGAGGTCGAACAGGCGCAGGCGCGCCGCAGCCAGCGCACCCTGCAGGGCGCCGCCATCGCCTCTCGCGGCCGCTCGTCCCGTCCCCACCAGCCCCATCCGGGCAGCACAGCCCGCCGCTAAAGCCGGTTTTTCGCGCCTTATCGGCCTCTTCGGGCCAGATCTGCGCGAGCGTGGCTGGACCTGCGGAGAAAAACGGACCTAAACTCGGCCCCCTGCCGTTTCATCCGTCCTTCTCCCCCGCTTCCGGCCCCATTCCATGCCTTCTGCCAATCGCCCGCACCACCCGCTGCCCAACCGGCTGCGCCGGCCCCACCATGTCTGGATGTCCCCCAGAAACTGGCGGCGGCGCCTGCTGTTCTGGTCCGGTGCCGGTGCGGTCGGGCTGGTCGCCGTCCTGTTCGCCGTCGCCGCGGATTACGCCCAGCAGCTGTTCCGGCTGGTGGAGTCGGCATCGCCCTGGCTGCCCTTCCTGCTGACCCCGGTCGGCCTCGCCTTTTCGGCCTGGGTGGCGTTGAAGGTCGTGCCGGGATCGCAGGGCAGCGGCATTCCCCAGGCCATCGCCGCGCGCCATGTCCAGGATCCGGCGGCCAAGCGCCGGCTGCTGTCGCCGCGCATCGCCGTGGGCAAGATCCTGCTGACCCTGGTCGGGCTGGCCTGCGGCGCCTCCATCGGGCGCGAGGGGCCAACGGTGCAGGTCGGCGCCTCGATCATGCTGCTGGCCGGCTCCCTCGCCGGGCTGGGACGGGAGCCGGGTCTGATCCTGGCCGGCGGGGCGGCCGGCGTCGCCGCGGCCTTCAACACGCCGCTGGCCGGCATCGTCTTCGCCATCGAGGAGATGGCCCGCAGCTTCGAGAAGCGGACCAGCAGCCTCGTGCTGATCGCGGTGGTGGCGGCCGGTCTGGTCGCCGTCTCCATGCTCGGCAACTACGCCTATTTTGGCCACACCGCCGCCTCGGCCAGCTGGCACGACTGGAAGGCGGTGCTGGCGACCGGGATCATCGGCGGTCTGGCCGGCGGCGGGTTCAGTTCGCTGCTGCTGTTCCTGACGCGCTGGATCCGCTGCGGCCTCGGCGGGCGGGTGGCCCGCCGCCCGGTGCTGGTCGCGCTGGTCTGCGGGCTGGCCCTTGCCGTGATCGGCACCGTCACCGGCGGCCTGACCTTCGGCACCGGCTACGAGCAGGCGCGCGCCCTGCTGGACGGGGTGGAGACGCTGCCCTGGTACTATGCGCCGGCCAAGCTGCTGGCGACCGTGCTGTCCGGCATCTGCGGCATTCCCGGCGGCATCTTCTCGCCCTCCCTGTCGGTCGGGGCGGGCATCGGCTCGATCGTCAGCGGGCTGCTGCCGGACAGCTCGCTGGGCGCCGTGGTGCTGCTGTCGATGGTGGCCTATTTCGCCGGCGTGGTGCAGGCGCCGCTGACCGCCGTCGTCATCGTGATGGAGATGAGCGCCTCGCCCGAGATGCTGCTGCCGCTGATGCTGAGCGCCGCGCTGGCCACCACCCTGTCACGGCTGGTCTGCCCGCACTCGGTCTATCACGCCATGGCCGACGCCTTCCTGGCGGTGCTGAGAACGGACGCGGCCGGCAAGCCGGCCCCGTCCAAAGCGGCGGCGATCCCCACTCCTTAACGCCCTCTCCCGCCTCTCGCACAAACTTCGTTTGTGCTGACGGCGTCAGGCGGATCGAAGATCCGCTGAGAGCCCCGGGAGAGGGGGAATCCCACCCCCTGTCCAGCCGCCTCAATAAGCACTGGCCCGATCCAGCCGCACGATGTCCTCGACATCCAGCCGAAGATTGGCGGCGGCGATCAGGTCGCCCATCTGCTCCGGCTTCGACGCGCTGGCGATGGGCGCCGTCAGGCAGGGCCGGGCGATCAGCCAGGCGAGCGCCACCTGGGACGGCGTCGCCCCATGCCGCCCGGCGACCTCGTCCAGCGCCGCCAGGATGGCCCGGCCGCGCTCGTTCAGGTACTTCGACACCACCCCGCCGCCGCGGGCGCTCTTGCCGGCATCCTCGGCCGAGCGGTACTTGCCGGTCAGGAAGCCGGCGGCCAGCGAATAGTAGGTGATGACGCCCAGCCCGTTCTCCCGGCAAATCCCCTCCAGCTCCGCTTCGTAGCCCTCGCGGCTGTAGAGGTTGTATTCCGGCTGCAGGGTCTCGTAGCGCGGCAGGCCGGTGCGGGCGCTGACCTCCAGCGCCTCGCGCAGGCGCGGCGCCGTCAGGTTGGAGGCGCCGATCGCGCGGACCTTGCCCTGGTCGATCAGCTCCTTGTAGGCGCCCAGCGTGTCCTCGAACGGCGTCTCCGGATCGTCCCAGTGGGATTGGTAGAGGTCGATGCGGTCGGTCTGAAGCCGGCGCAGCGAATCCTCCACCGCCGTCCGGATCCAGGCCGGCGACAGCCCCTTCCTGCCCGGCCCCATCTCCGACCCGACCTTGGTCGCGAGCACGATGCGGTCGCGGTTGCCCCGGCTCTTCATCCAGTTGCCGATGATGGTCTCCGACTCGCCGCCGGAGTTGCCGGGCGCCCAGGCCGAATAGACGTCGGCGGTGTCGACGAAGTTGAAGCCGGCATCGACGAAGGCGTCGAGCAGCCGGAAGGAGGTGGCCTCGTCGGCGGTCCAGCCGAACACGTTGCCGCCGAAGCAGAGCGGGGACACCGTCAGGCCACTGCGGCCAAGCGGACGTTGATCCATTGCGTCTTCTCCTTTGAAGGTCACCGGTCAGGCGGCGTGCCGCCCACGGAATTCGGTCAGGTAGAACAGCAGGCCGAGTGCCGGAAAGGCGAAGCCGATCCAGGTCACCGGCGCCCATCCGCCGACGGCGAAGGCATAGCCGGCCAGCGCCGAGCCCGCCGCCCCGCCCAGGAAGAAGATCGCCATATAGATGGCGTTCATCCGGCTGCGAGTCTCCGCCCCCAGCGAATAGATGGCGCGCTGCCCCAGCACCATGTTCATCTGCACGCCCATGTCGAGCAGCAGCCCGGCCAGCACCAGCAGCGCGATGGACCCTTCGCCCGCCCGCGCGACGAAGAAGGACAGGGCCGCCATCGCCAGCGCGAAGCCGGTGGCCGGCCGGGTCCAGCCGCGGTCGGCGACGCGCCCGGCGATGGGGGCGACCAGCGCGCCCGCCGCCCCCGACAGGGCGAACAGCGCGATCCCCCGCTGGCTGAGGTGGAAGGGCGCCCCCATCAGCAGCAGCGGGACGGAGGTCCAATAGAGGCTGAAGGACGCGAACATCATGGTCTGGTAGAAGGTCCGCCGCTGCAGCACCGGTGTCCGCACCAGAAGCCGCCCCAGCGAGCCGAGCAGCGCGCCATAGCTGGATTGCCCCTTCGGCCGCCGCTGCGGCAGCACCCGTCCCAGCAGCACGGCGAAGCCGACCATCACCACCGCCGACAGGGCGAACACCGCGCGCCAGCCCAGGCTGTCGGCAATCAGGCTCGACACCGGCCGGGCCAGCAGGATGCCCAGCAGCAGCCCGCTCATCACGTTGCCCACCACCTGCCCGCGCGAGGCCTCCGGCGCCATGTGGGCGGCCAGCGGCACCAGCATCTGCACGGCGACCGACGTGACGCCGATCAGGAAGGCCGCCGTCAGGAACAGCGAGGCGGTGGGGGCGACGGCCGCCACCAGCAGCGCCACCACCGTGCTGCACAGGGTGACCACCACCAGCCGGCGGTTCTCCAGCAAATCGCCCAGCGGCACCAGCAGCACCAGCCCGGCGCCGTAGCCGATCTGGGTCAGGGTGACGACGAGGCTTGCGGTCTCCGGCGACAGCCCAACCGCCGGTCCGATCAGCCCGACCAGCGGCTGGGCATAATAAATGTTGGCGACCACCACCCCGCAGGCCAGCGCCATCAGCAGCACCAGCGAGCGGGACAGGGCAGGGTGGGCGGTGTCTTCAGCCGAATGGGGAACAGCGGTTGGCGGCATCGCGCGGTCCTGTAGGGTCGTGACTGCTTGGAACGGGCACAAAACAGCGCGCAGCCTAAGTCGGCACCTGCGGCCCGCGCATCGGTCAATTGCGCCGCCCGGCCATGCGCCACCTACTCCACTTCAGCGCACACCGCATAGAGCCAGTCCCGGAACGGCGCAAAGCCCCCATCCTCGCGGCGGGAGGCGCGATAGACCAGATACCAGGAATGGACCATCGGCACCGCCAGCCCGAATGGCGTGGTAAGCCGCCCGGCGGCGATGTCGTCCAGGATGTAGAGCCGCGGCGCCAGCGCCACCCCGACGCCGTCGATGGCCGCCTGCAAGGTCATGGCATAGCTGCCGAAGGACAGCCCCCTTATTCCCAAAGGCGCCGACGGCTCCGCCACCCCGGCGGCGTCCAGCCAGCGCGGCCAGTCCTCCCCCCAGTGCGACACGTGCAGCAGGGTGGCGCCGGCCAGATCCGCCGGCCCGCGCAACTCCGCCGCCAGCCGTGGCGCGCAGACCGGCTGCAGGCTGGAGGAGAACAGCCGCTCCGCCTCATAGCCCGGCCACTGGCCGTCGCCCAGCAGGACGGCGCAGGTCCAGTCGTCGTTCATCGGCGCCCCCGCCCCGCCGGTGGCGATCCGCACCTCGATCTCCGGATGATTGATGTGGAAGCTCAACAGGCGCGGAATCAGCCAGCGCACCGCCACCGTCGCCCCCATCCCCACCGTCAGCACCGGCCCGGCCCGCATCGCCGACACCTGCTCCACCCGCCGGGCGATGCCGTCGAAGGCCTCGGTCAGTGCCGGCTGCAGCGCCCGGCCGCGTTCGGTCAGCACCAGCGCGTTGGCCCGCCGGTCGAACAGGGCGAAGCCCAACCGCTCCTCCAGCAGTTTCACCATCCGGCTGATCGCGGCCTGCGAGACATGAAGCTCCGCCGCCGCCGCGGTGAAGCTGCCGTGACGGGCCGCCGCCTCGAACGCGCGCAGGCCGTTCAGCGAGGGCAATCGGCGCATGCGTCCATCCTTACTTGACCCCAACTTTTCCTGATCCTCAGCATCGAACAATGCCGTTTGCGGCGCAACCGCGCGCGTGCGAGTTTTTCCGCATCATCTCTGACATTCGGGCTTATCCATGCTGACGCTTCCGCTGATGGTGGGGCTTGGCCTCACCGTTCTCGTGACCTCGTTTCTGTCGGGCCTGTTCGGCATGGCCGGCGGCATGGTGCTGATGGGCCTGTTGCTGATTCTGCTGCCGGTGCCGTCGGCGATGCTGCTGCATGGCGTGACCCAGTTCGCCTCCAACGGCTGGCGGGCGTGGCTGTGGCGCCGCCATGTGGTCTGGCCGATCATCCTGCGATTCGCGCTGGGCGGCTCGGTGGCCGGCCTGCTGTTCGCCCTGGTCGGCGCCGTGCCCGACCGTGCGGTGTCGCTGCTGATTCTGGGACTGACGCCCTTCCTGGCGCTCGCCATCCCCGCCCGTTGGGCGCTGAACGCGCAGAAGCCGCTGCACGGCGTGCTGGGCGGCTTCCTCTGCATGGGGATCCAGCTGCTCGCCGGAATCTCCGGCCCCTTGCTCGACGCCTTCTTCATCCGCAGCGCCATGACCCGCCAGAGCGTGGTCGCCACCAAGGC
This sequence comes from uncultured Azospirillum sp., assembly GCF_946480385.1. The sequence continues at coordinate 5,135 of NZ_CAMLJP010000158.1, read as the reverse complement.
CGCCATCCAGTCGGTTGGCCATCTGGTGAAGATCGCTTACTTCGCCCCGCTGGTGGCCGGCAGCGCCGATGAGACGGTGGAAGCGACCGTGATCCTGATGTCGATCGCCATGGCCCTGCTCGGCACGAATCTCTCCCGCCGCGTTCTGGATCGCATGAGCGACGCCCAATTCCGCCTGTGGAGCCGCTATCTGGTGATGGGAACCGCGAGCGTTTATCTCGGCCAGGGCCTGTTCCTGCTGGCAGCCCATTGAGAAAAACATTTCAAATCAATCTACTAGCCTGTTCTCCGATTTCCATCCTTACTCCCTGGGGGGCCAGATCCCGCCCCGCTATCATCGATAAGCCCGCCTCTCCAATCCTTACGGCTTGGGGTCGGGCTTCCTTACATCCTGGGGGCGGTTAAGCCCTTGAGACTCCTGACACGCTCCAGAATCGAACTCCCAACGCCGCAAACTCCCGTCATCCTTACCTCTCGGGGGCCTGGATCCGGCATCGGGTGCCCCCAAGCCGTAAGGATGGCGCTTGTCCACCGACCCCCGAACAGCAAAAATGCCCGAACGCCCCCAGGCAGTAAGGATAGAGCACGCCCCCTGACGCCGCTCCGCAGACTCGAGTCGCCGTGATTCGCAGTATGCAGACCTCCCGACCGGCCTGTCCGGCTGAGATTCGCAGATCGGAAGCCTCGGCAGATCCGGCACTTAGCGTGCACTCGCCTCTCCCTTTCCCTTTTAAGAGGATTCGTCGGCGCGAAACCCCAAGAGAGCCCGCGAGTCGCATCGAATCTTCCTTACAGGGTGGGGGAAACAGCCTTACCGGGTGGGGGCGAGTCGCACACCCCCCGGGGCGTAAGGGTTCCGCCCCCAGGATGTAAGGATGATCGGGATTCTTCGGCGCGACCCTTTCCTTACTTGTTTTTGGGGTAAGGATTGATTTAGCCTCGCTCGATTTCGCGGGAGGACGGCGATGGCGGGTACGGGGCGCAGGAAGGCGCGCGGTGCGGTGGCGGAGGAGTCCGTCCCGTCGGACGCGGCTGCGCCCACGAAGGCGAACATGGCCAACACGGCGAAGACCGCCGCCGCGAATCTCGTCGTCCTGGGTCCGGAGGATCTGGCCGGCGGCGCGGTGATCGACGGCGACGGCGCCGCGGCCACCCTGCCGGCGGTCGGTCCCGAATCCGCCGCCCCGGTCGCCGGCCTGACCGCCCGCGTCGCCAGCGCCACCTTCGAGCGCGACGGCTACAAGCATCTGATCAAGGCGGCGGAGGCGGTCTACAGCTATCCCGCCAACGGCACGCGCCTGTCGCTGCCGGCGCAGAAGATGCTGAACTTCATGATCCATCTGGCCGGCAGCCAGAATTTCGCCAACAAGCTCTACCGCCTGCCCAAGCGCGTGGTGCGCGGCAACCACAAGGGCAACGAGCGGATCTTCGACGCGCTGAAGGAGATTTTCGACTCCAGCCTCGTGGTCATCGGCCCCTTCCGCGGCCGCCGGTCGCGCGCCGAACTGCGCATCCTCTCCAGCTATGTCCGGCCGGAGGAGGAGGAGGACAGCGACGCCGCCGACATCCATTTCCAGTTTACCGACGCCTTCCTGGAAATCCAGCGCTCGTCCCAGCTGTGGGCCAAGCTGTCCGGCCCGGCGATGGTCAAGGTCACCAGCACCTATGCGCTGAAGCTCTACGAGATCGGCATGCAGCGCTACCAGATGGACTATCCGTCGCTGGAGCTGGACATCGACACGCTGCGCAAGCTGATGAACGTGCCGGAGGGCGCCTACAAGGATTTCGGCATCCTGCGCACCCGCACCATCGACCGCGCCATCTCCGAGGTGAACCAGCTCGCCCCCTTCCGCGTCAGCATGCCGGAAGACAAGATGAAGCGGAAAGGCCGCAAGATCGAGGCGGTGACCCTCGATTTCGACGCCAAGGACGAGGAGGAGGCGGCCGAGACCTATCTGGAGCGCGAACGCCACAGCGCCGGCCGCCGCGCGCGCCGCATCGGCAAGGTCGACACCGTCGCCCCCGCCGATCCCGTAGAATCCGGCCTCGCCGACCTCGGCCCGCTGCCCGACGCCGATGACGTGACCGCCCTGTGGGCCGCCGTCCTGCACGCCCTGAAGGGCAAGGTCCCCGCCCCGCTGCTGGCCGAACTGGAGCCGGAACGGGTGGAGGAAGCCCCCCAGGGCGGCCGCCGCCTCGTCCTGAAGGCCAAGAACGCCGCCGTCGCCGACACCGCCCGCATGAACCACTGGCCGAGCCTGAAATCGGCCCTGTCCTCCCTCACCGCCGGGATGATCGAGGACGTCGCCTTCGAGGTCGCGGCCCGCAAGCCGAAAGCGGCGAAGGCGGCCTCCCCCGAGACGTAAGGATTGGGGGGATGTCGAGCCGCTTCCCGCCGAATCACACCACGCGCCTCTCTCAGCCGTCATTCCCGCGCAGGCGGGAATCCAGGCTTAGCAAGCCTTTGCACCGGAAACTCTGGATCCCCGCCTTCGCGGGGATGACCGCCGAGGGACGCCATTCCGAGGACCAGCGCTGATGCAGCTCAGACCATTCAGCTCTGCCGCGGGTTCGCCGGCACCCTGCTAAATCGCCCCAATCCTTATCGGCGACGGTGGCCCTTAGGGACAGGGGGATTGACCACGCGACGCGTCACCTGTATATACATTTGCATTGCGCAAACGCACGCCGATACAGTAGCGCAATAGCGGCGCGGGAGGGCGAGCCCCGCTGCTCAATCAAACTGAAGGGAAGAGTGAAATGGGAAATTCACGCAAGTCAGGATGGCTGTGCGCCGTCCCAGGGGAGAGTGCAGAAAATGGATTTCGAGTGGGACGAGCGTAAGCGCGACGCGAACATTATTAAGCACGGCATCGATTTTGAGGATGCCATCTACATCTTCGAAGGCCTTGTGCTGGAGAAGAATGACCCGCGCGATCACAACGGAGAGACACGCATCATCGCCTACGGCGAGGTGGATGGCCGGCTGCTGGTGATCGTTTACACTTGGCGCGATGGCGCCCGCCGCATCATCTCAGCAAGGAAAGCCAATGGACGCGAACAACGAGCGTATCACGCGACGCTCTCTGGCGTCGCCCCGCAAGCGGACGGCTGACTGGTCGCAGGCCGACCGCCAGACCGATGCCGACATCGACGCCGCCGTGCGCAGCGATCCCGACGCGGCACCGCTGGTCGACGAAGCATGGTTCGAGACCGCCCGCATCGTCGAGCCGCCGGCCAAGCAGGCGATCAGCATCCGCCTGGATTCGGATGTGTTGGAGTGGTTCCGTACGAACAGCGACCGCTACCAGAGCAAAATCAACGCCGTGCTCCGGGCTTACATGGAGCACGAGCGCGCCAAGAAGCGCGCCTGAACCTCCCACTGATCCGGCAGCAGCACCCTGGGCAACCAGTGGTGCCGCTTTCTCATCTTGTATGTTATTTAAAGAATTTTATAAGATTTGAATAATTCCATTGCCTGTGTATCAAGTCTGATCGTATCCAATATCCATGCCGCCCCTTCTCGAAGAATTTTATCAATCTCCTTGCCCTGGTGTTTGTTCATCGCATTACAGACGATGTGCAACAATGAGTTTCGAGCGGGACCAATGATTGTGGACATGGACGGCGGTAGTGGTCGATCAAGGTTAGACGGCGTGGATGCTATTTGAAAATTCCACATGGTCAAAGAGTCTGCAATGTTCTCTCCGGACAAAATCGCGGGAGACGAAACAATTCTAAAACCCTCTCGAACCTGATATGTGGGCTTCGCACGCAGCACTTCTGCAAAAGATTTCCCGGTGAATTCGAGGAGCTCTGGGTTAACGCTGAAGTCCGTACCGACAACCCAGTCAATGCCGATCGCGCAGCGCCGAAGACTAAAGACAAGGCAGTCAAGTTTCACAAGATCACTTGGGCGGTTAAACCACGATGTCATTCCATATCGACTGTTCGGGTTTCCTTGCTGATAAAGAAATCGGAGAAACTGCCCCGGATCTTCATCGCTCCAGAGTTCTTGCGGAAACTCCGCCGGACGCTCAAAGCGCTGCACCACCAATTCGCCAAGCTTTTTGCAGCATCGATTGAAAAGTTTCTCAATATTGTGGCCATAACTAATGACACTATCCCCGTTAAGTACGAGAACTGCCTTGCAGTATTTCTCAATTGCTTGAACTGCCTGCCAGTAGAATTCCCGGTGAAATCCATGGATTTTCGCCCACCGAGCCAACTGATAGTTTTGGTCTGCCGGTTCAACGAAAAACTCATTTGCAAGCACGGACTTGAAGTGATTCAGGGTATAAAACATCTATGATCTCCAACGATAATCAATGAAATTTCAGCAATCGAAAGATATTATACAGATGATAGAACAATCCCCTGCTGGCAAGCCCGGTCTGGCGATCTAGTTTTTTTGGCGGTCTGTCGGATGGTGGGCGGAAGCAGCTTACGACCCTGCTGCGCCGCCTGGAAGGAACACTCACCACCAGCGCGCAATGACGGGTTCCAGGGTAATGGCATCAAGCTATTGATCGCGGCGGATTTTGCACAAAGCTCCCCGCTAACGGACAATTTTCCTATACCCTCTCCGCACCCTGTCCCATCACCTTGCGGAGCGACGCCATGCCCCTCGACAGCCGTACCCTCGCCAACGACCACTTCCCCCTCTGGGCCGAGGAGCCGCCGGTGCCGTCCGAAGGCTCGCTGGTTCCCGGTTCGCAGTTTCATGAGGAGCAATGGATCATGGCCGCCGGCATGCTGGCGCGCGGCAGCAGCTTCCTTTACGTCGCCCGCGCGATGGGGTGCAGCCGCACCACCCTGTGGCGGGCCTATTACGGATCCAAGGATTTCCGTCACAGGGTCTGGTGGGAGCGGCAGGCCCTGAACCGCGAGGCCGACCTGCGCATCTCTTCGCTGCGCAGTCTGGTCGTCGAGCAGATCGAACGGCTGGTCTCGGCCGGCGATCCGTCGACCGTGCGCTGGCTGGCCGACCGGCTCGGCATCCTCGACGGGCTCGGAGCCCCGTCTGCCAAACAGCCGCAAACCCGGCAGCCAGCCGACTCTGCTCCTGCGCAGCCGTCGGAAGACCCGTCCGCCGAGATCGTCCCCGAACTCGACGATGACAGCATCCCCGGCGC
>NZ_CAMLJP010000157.1 GCF_946480385.1 uncultured Azospirillum sp. | reverse complement strand
CTGGGGATGATGCTGGTTTCGTCCGGAGACACGCTTCGAGCCGTCTCCACGACTTGATGCAGGAAGGTCGCGACGCGGCGCACGGCGGGAATGTCGCGCTCGGGAAAGTGGGGGTCATCATCCGGAAAGATGCGGTCCAGGATCGACGCGGCGTCCAGGATCGTGCTGGGCACGGCGGCGATGACGGTGTTTTCCAGCACGCTCCATTGGGCGGCAAAGGCGTCGGCCTGTTCGTCGGTCAGCAGGTCGAGGCCATCGTTCTCCGCCAGTAGTTCGGCGGTCTTCCGGCTGGCCTCGGCGATCGTCATTCCCAGGTGGGGAAGGGAGGTACTCCCCAGCAGCATCGCTCGCAGGTCCTGGACTTCGCGCTCGGCGGCGCGTTCGTGCGCCGTGACGGTGTGGCGGGTAGCACAGACGATGGGCGTAGCTGAGGCGTTCGCGCCCTTGGGCGCGTTGGTGATGGTCGTCATGGTGGGGAACTCCTGTCGGTGCTTTACGCCCAGCGGGTGATGCGGACATACGGCGCGCCGGCCGAGTCCATGACATAGCGATGGCCGTTCGCGATCTCCGCCCGAAGCACATCGGCGGGGTCGTATTCATCGTTATGCAACACGAGGCTGCCACCGACCTTCAGTTCGGCAATGAGGCCATGGATTTCGGTGGCGGAACGCGGTTCGGGTGCATTGGTCGGGTTCGTCATCGTGGGGAGCTCCAGGGGAGGGCCTTGTCCTGGACTATGGGAGAGAGGCCATCGTTCCAGGGGATCAGTGAACCGACAAGTCGGTGCCGAACCAGCGGCCGGACAGGCGCGCGGTGGTGCCGTCCTCTGCGGCACTGGCGATAGCCTGGGTGAAGCGGGCGGACAACTGGTCGCCCTTGCGGACGGCGACAGCCACACCGCCGCCCAATACACCGCCGCTGAAGGCGGGGCCGACTGGGATCAGGTGCCCGCCAGCGGCACGCAGGGCGTCCACCGTCGTGCGGGCGGTCAGCATCGCGTCGACGCGGCCGGCCGCGAGGTCCAGGGCGGCAGCGTCCACCGTCTCGTAGAAGCGCAGCCGGATGCGAGGGAACAGCGCCTCCAGCATGTGGGCGTGGATGGTCGAGGCCTGCACGGCGATCACCTTCCCGTCCATGGCGCGAGCAGCGCTGCCGGTGATGCGCTGGCCGGCCGGGGTGGAGAGGTCGGCGCGCTCCACATCGGGCAGCGCGCCGATCAAGTCGGAGCCCGGCCGCACCGCGAAGATGGCAGGATCGGCGGCATATGCAGCGCTGAAGTCAACCACGGCGGCCCGCTCGGCGGTGGCGGTGACGCCCGCCATGACGGCGTCATACCGGCCCTGCTGCAGGCCGGGCAGGATGCCGGTCCAGTCCTGGGCGACGATGGCGCAGCGGACCCGCATCCGCTGGCACAGGTCGTTGGCCAGGTCGACCTCGAAGCCTACCAACTTGCCGTCGGCGGTGGTGGCGTTCCACGGGGCGAATGCGCCTTCGGTGGCGATGCGCAGCACCGGGGCCGGTTCGGGTTGCTGACTGGCGAAGGAGACGGCGCCGGTGGCGATGGTGGCGGCAACAGCCGCGGCGGTGGTGAACAGGGCAAGGCGGCTCATGCGGGATCCTCCAGGCATGGCGGGGGCGTTCGCGCCGGATGGCGCGCCGTGGATGCACGGTGAGAGGTTCGGATCAAGGAGCTATCAGCTGGAGCAGAGCAGGGAGGCTTTCCGGCGGTCTTCCTGTTAAGCGTTGCGCTGTCTCGCTCGATAGGTACAATGTATCGACGGAAGGGGTAGCCCGTCAATACAAAATTGCTATCCGTCGATACAGGGTATCGCTTGATGATCACCGGGGATCAAATTCGCATGGCCCGTGCGGCAGTTCAGTGGGGTGTCCGCGAATTGGCGAAGGAGGCAGGCGTCACGCCGAACACCGTCAGCAGGATTGAGAGCGGTGGCGACGCCCTGGCTGGCACGCTGAGTAAGCTCCAAACCGCGCTGGAAGCGGCGGGCGTAGAGTTCATTCCGGCCGGTCAGTACAACGGACACGGCGGCCCGGGCGTGCGGCTAAAAGCAACAGCCTGAGACTCGACAACTGACCATTGCCTCGTGCAATCTCATCCGGTTGCGTTGAACGGATTCCGTTCTCGTTCTGAGGTGGGTGTTTCGGATGTCTGAACGGAAAAAGCTCTGTGCTGGCGTGGGTAAGCGCCTAGCGCTTGATTACGTTGGCTCAGATCGCATCAGGTCGCGGCGTGAAGTCGTTCTTGCACAAGTGGACGAATATGAAACGGCGGATCGAACCTACCGAGTGTCGCTCCGCTGTCGGGAGGTTGATGGCGGCCGAAACCTCAAGGACTTCCTATCCAACCGCGTCCTAGGGCTGGTCGACCTCGACACGGGCGAATGCGTCGAAGACATCCCGGCTTACCTGACCGCCTTGCTGCAAGAAGCTGGTGGACAGCTACCGCGGTTCTGGCCCAGGCCGGAGAACGACCCGATCCGCACCACGACCATCAACGTGACATTCGGCGCGAACGGCTTTGCTGTCGGTTGGGCGTTTGGTGTGCATGCGTCCTTCAGGTCCGCGTTGGACATCGACTGCGTCATCGATCCCAAGTCACGCAGGCGTACTTGGACGCAGGGGATTCCGCCGCGGTACAGCTTTGAGCAGGGTGATCTGTTCCACTCGCCGGCACCCTGGGGGCCAGAGACCCGCCATTCCATTCAAGTGAAAGCCGTGAACGATCAGGAGGTCACGATCTGCGTGATGAGCGTCCAGGATCAGCGCGTCAAAACTTCGCAGGAAGTTGTGACCACCCAGAACGCGCTTGTCGACCTGCTGAAGAATGGCGTCCCGCCGAACTACTTGGCGCCTTCGGTTGCGGAACCTGAAATGGAGTTGGCAGGTGAGTGAGCATTCGATCGATGGCCGTAAAGGTCTACCGATGGGCGACAGCGCTTCAGATGGAATGGCGATGCGCGATCTGTTCGACAACACCGCGCCAAAGCAGGCCGTTCGGGATGTGGAGCAACTGATCATTGCGCAGGTTGCCGCCTACAAGGTGTTGAGCGCCTCCAGCCGTGAAGCCGCCGGTCGTCGGACGCTGGTCCATGTGATCGCGAACATCGCTGGCACCGGGATTAAGGCGGGGATGGTCGGTGCGGTGACTGAGACGCAGACGCCCGGCAACCGCAACCCGTCTTTCACCGATCTGGCAGGAACGACCTATCTGGTCCGCTTCGCTCGGAAGCCGCTCGAGGTCTGGGCCGAACTGCAGCCGGAGCCGCCTACGCATCTTCCGATCGGCGCGGAACTGTGGCTGCGTGAGACGGAGGTGGAGGTCATCCCTTCCGAGAGTTAGCGGCAGGGCTTGGCGCGGGTTGTTAGGCTGGAACGTGCTCAAAGGCCATCACCCACCGGCCGCCCGGCCCGCTTTCGTGCACGCAACTCATCCTCATTTCGGCTTGACCTCTATCCATTCCGAACCGCGAGAATCGCAGTAGCGAGCTGTCATTGCCGGGGATTTGTGACAGAGCAGCATCTGCGCATTGATGCCCTGCTCATGGTAGAGCCGGGCGGCCAAGCTCCGGATCTCGTGGAAGCTCGGCGGCGTGCTGCCGTCCGCCCAGGTGCGCCCGGTCTTGTCGCGAGCCTCGGCAAACCACATGCTGATCGTGTGCGGCCGGATGCCGTCTCCCGGTTTGGCCCTGCCGGCAAAGCTGCTGTGGTGGATGAAGCGCGGGCTCAGCACCTTGTCCCGGCACCGGGCGATCACCTCGCCGACGGACCAGTTGACGACCTGCAGGCGCAGGTCGAGCGGGATGCAGATGCGCATGCCGTGCTTCTCGGTCTTCTTCGGGGTGACCCAGAGCTTGCCGTCGCGGACATCGCGCGGACCCATGGTGGCGAGGTCTTCGCGCCGTTGGCCGGTGACGAGCGCCAGCTCCATCACCCTGGCAAGCCACGGCGCATAGTCCTTGACCGCAACCGCGTGGATGGCGCGGAAATCGTCCAGGGTCAGGCGGGCGCGCTGCACCTCGATTGTCGGCGCCTTGGTCGGCAAAACGGGGTTGTCCTTCACCCAGCCCTTCGTCTGCGCAGCCTTGAAGGCGTCCAGCAGCATGGACCGCATGGCCGATGCCATGCTCTTCCTGCCGCTGGACTCCCATTGATCGAGAAAATCGGCAACATCGCGGGTGGTGATGGCGTCGATGCGGCGATCCGCCCACGCCGCCCGAATCACCTTCAGCCTGGACCGGAACTCCTTCATGCTGTTGGCGGCCAGCTTGCGGGATTCGAGGATCGTCAGATAGGTGTCACACCACGCGCCCATGCTGTTGTCCTTGCCGACTGCCAAGCGATCAACCAAGGAACGCCGGTCGCGCGCCCCCTCCACTTCATGGTTTGCCTCGATGGCTTGCCTGATGGCTGACCGGCGGTCGCGGCCAAGTCCATACTCCTTCCCATCGCGCGGGTCGCGCCACGAGTAATAGCCGGAGCGCTCATACAGGTTCGCGGGCAGGCCTTTGGTTCTCGGCCCCCGCGGGCGACCTGCTGTGATGGCCTCCGTCCCAGGCACTACGGATCGGACGGGGCGAACTGAGGTCGCGGCGTGGGGAGCCTCAATCTGGAACCGTGCGCTCGCGAGCAGGTAATAGGAGCGGCCGTGGCGTTCGGGCACCGGATAGATCCGGCAATCACGTGCCCAGCGTCTGAGGGTGGCGAGCGAAGGTGGGTTGTCGCCATACACCCTCTCGGCCCATTCGGGGAGGGTCAGAAGCTTGTCCATGCTCGCCTCGCATATCCTTCATGGAAGGTGGTGCAGCAAGTTGCCCGATTCGGCTGACCGGAAGCGGTATGGGGCGGGGCGCCACGCTGATCGTGGCTTCCATGGAGACGTGGCTGCCCGGCAACAACAGCCCGGCACAACCCACCGATCGGCAGCAATTTCCCATGGGAACAGGGCGCGAACAATCGGCAGCCCCGTGTTGCGTCCGTGTTGCATGGAGTTTTCGGGAATGGTCGGAAAACGGCGGATTTGCTGGGTTTCGTCATGAAACGTCATGCAACACGGCCATAGGGGGATTTCTCCCGCTATGACCTTGTTTCAGCAACGTTTTTCGTCGTTCGGTTCGCGAAACGTCCTCAGAACGGCATGATGATGTCGTACAGCTGCTGGCCGTAGCGCGGCTGCTGGACGTCGGTGATCTGGCCGCGACCGCCGTAGGAGATGCGCGCCTCGGCGATCTTCTCGTAGCTGATGGTGTTCTGGGCGGTGATGTCTTCCGGACGGATCACGCCGTGGATCTGCAGGTCGCGCAGCTCGTAATTGACGCGGACCTCCTGGCGACCCTGGATGACCAGATTGCCGTTGGGCAGAGATTGAACCACCAGCGCCGCCACCTTCAGGTCGATCTGCTCGTTGCGATTGACCGATCCCTTGCCGTCGTTCGAGCTGTCGCTCGACAGGTCCACCAGGCTGGAAGCCGAGGCGCCGGCCGGCAGGACGCGGCTCAGCGTGGCGCCCTCCAGGCCGAACAGGCTCGGCATGCCGGCCGTCTCGGTGTTGGCACGCGACCGCTTGCTCTCGTTCGACAGCTTGGCCTGATCGGCGATGGAGATGTTGATCGTCAGGATGTCGCCGACCTTGGCTGCGCGCTGGTCCTTGAAGAAGGCCTTGGCGCCGGTCCGCCACAGCGAGTTCGGGTTGCGCTCCGTCGGCAGCGGGGTCGGCATCGGCAGGCTGATCGGCTGGTAGCCGGGCTTGGCCTGCGGGTCCTGGATGCTGGACATCTCCGGGGCCTTGCCGATGTCGGCGATGCGCGAGGCGGCGCCGCAGGCGGTCAGGGAGGTGGCGGCGGCGGCGACCATCGCGAAGCGGATCAGACGGGCGGTCTTGGTGGCGGACATTGGAGCTTTCTCCTTACTGCGCGATGGTGCCGGGCTTTGCCACGGCAACGACGTTGGGGCCAGCGACCGTCGCTTCGACGATGCGGTTGGATTGGGTGTTCACGACGCGGATGACCTCGCCCTTGCCGCCGTCCTGCAGGGCCTTGCCCTGGGTGGTCAGCGTCATGGACTGCGTTTGCAGGGTGATGGTGACCATGGCGCCCTTGTCGACCATGCGCGGCGATTGCAGGTCGCGCAGGCGGACGGGCTGGTTGGTGGACATGCCGCGCTTGGGCGTCATGCCGATCAGTTGGGCGTCGGTGGCGGCGGTGTCGCTGGTGGTCTGGTCGGCACGCATGTCCTGCCAGTCGATGTCGCCCGGGCCGATGATGTCGCCGGGCAGGACGCGGCGCGACAGCACCGGGATCTGCACGACACCGAAGGCGCGGCCCGACACCGGCAGGCGGACCTGGCTGCCGGTCACCACGATCTCGGCGGCGAAGCGGCCCTGGACCGGGCTGTAATAGAGGTTCTCCACCGCCAGCCCGCCGGCGCCCTGGGGGGCGCGCAGCTCGACCGCGCGGTTGTCCAGCTCCATCTGGAGCCGGCCGGCGGTGATGACCCGCGACAGCGCGTCCGACAGAACCGCCTCCACATGCGGCATGCCATAGACCACGTCCGGCGCCGGGGCCGCCATGCCGGCAGCCGGGGCCACAACCGAGGCGGCCTGCGCCGCGACCGGAGCGGTCAACAGGGCGGCGCCGAGGATCAGGGCGGACAGGCGGCGGTTGGCGAGGTGGCGGATCATGGCGGTAATTCCCGATGTGAAGGCTGAAGCGAGGCGCCGGAGGCGCCGTTACTTCATCTGGCTGGCCTGCTGCATCATCTCGTCGGTGGTCTTGATGACCTTGGAGTTCATCTCGTAGGCGCGCTGGGCGGTGATCAGGGTCGTGATCTCCTGCACCACGTTGACGTTGGAGGTCTCCAGCGCGCCCTGGGTGACGCGGCCGAAGCCGGGGGCGCCGGGGTTGCCGGTCACCGACTGGCCCGATGCGCCGGATTCCAGGAACAGGTTGTCGCCGGTGGCTTCCAGGCCGGCGGCATTGGCGAAGGTGGCGAGCTGGAGCTGGCCGACATTCTGGGTGGCGGTCTGGCCGTCCAGCTTCACCAGCACCTCGCCCGACGAGTTGATCGAGATGTCGACGGCGTCGGTCGGGATGGTGATGTTCGGCTGGACCGGATAGCCGTCGGCGGTGACGATCATGCCTTCCGGCGACAGCTTGAAGTTGCCGGCCCGGGTATAGGCGGTGTCGCCGCTGGGCAGCGTCACTTGGAAATAGCCCGAGCCATTGATCGCAACGTCCAGCTTGTTGTCGGTGATGTTCAGGTTGCCCTGTTCCAGCACGCGGGCCACCGCGGCGACGCGCACGCCGGCACCCACCTGCACGCCGGTCGGCACCACGGTGCCGGCATCCGACGAGGTCGAGCCGATGCGGCGGAAATTCTGGTACAGCAGGTCCTGGAACTCGGCCCGCTGCTTCTTGTAGCCGGTGGTGGTCGAGTTGGCGATGTTGTTCGAGATCGTCTCGACGTTGAGCTGCTGGGCGATCATGCCGGTGGCGCCGATGGCGAGGCTGCGCATTGTGGTCTTCTCCTCTCGTCGTCGGTCTGGTTCAGGCCGTCCGGCCCAGACGCTGGATCATCGTGCGGATACGTTCGTGCTCGTTCTCGACCATCCGCTGGGCGGACATGTACTGACGCTGGATTTCGATCATCTGCGTCATCTCGACGACGGGCTTCACGTTCGAACCTTCTAGCAAGCCCTGTGCCACTTTCGTCTCGACCGGGGCCGGCTCCGGCTGTTCGTCGCTGACGTACAGGCCGTTGCCGACCTCGGTCATCAGCTGCTCGTTCTTGAAGGTGACGATGTTCAGTTTGCCGACCGGGCCCAGCTCGGTGGCGACGGTGCCGTCGCCGCTGACCTTCACGTCGCCGGTGCCGGCCGGGATGGTGATGGGCTGGCCGTTGTTGGCCAGGACGGGCAGGCCGCCGGCATCGACCAGCTGGCGCTGGTCGTTCAGGCGGAAGTTGCCGGCGCGGGTGTAGCGCGGGCCGCTGGCGGTATCGACGGTGAAGTAACCCTGGCCGGTCAGCGCCAGATCCAGCGGATTGCCGGTCTGGGTCATGGCGCCGTTGGCGAGGTCACGGACCACCGCGCGGTCCTGGACGAAGCTGACCTTCTCGTGCAGGCCGGGCTTTTCCAGGAATTCGGTGAACATCATCCGCTGGTTCTTGTAGCCGGTCGTGTTCATGTTCGCGATGTTGTTCGACGTCACGTCCAGCTGGCGTTGCAGCGCCATCTGGCGCGACAGGGCGACGTAGATCGAATTTTCCATCTTGCGGCCTCTTCACCTTGCGAACGGATCGGGCGACAGCGTCCGACCGGCGAAAAGGGTATTGCAGGCAGCGTGCCAACTTCGCGAGGTGCTGGAAATCCGCGGAGTCCGGGCAAGGTGGGGGCGTTCCCGCCGCATGGGGCAGGGGGTGCCGGGCAGAATCTGCCGGGGTAGGGGCGTTCCTTGCCGGGTTGGACCGGGCAAGATTCTCCCGTTCCCGCCGCACGGTCGGTGCGGCAGGGCGATGGACCGTGGCCTCGCCTCTCCCAAGGGGATTGCGGGCGGTCGCGGTCGGACTCCGGGCGCGGAGTGCCGGGCAGTCCCAATCAAGAACCGTGCCGAAATGGTGACAGAGGGGGGAAACCTGCCCGTCCGGGGCGGTCCATTCGCCACTCGAAAGGAGTTATTAACTATCCCAAAAGTAGCTTTGACCTGGTCAGGCGGGTGAGGCCTGAGCCGTTGTGCACCTCGAACGATCCCAGGATGTCATGGCTGCCGAAACCGACGCCGGCGAACTTTCGACCGACGGCCTGCCACGGAAGAAATTCAGCGGCAAGAAGCTGGTTCTGTTCGTCGTTCTTCCCCTGGTCCTGCTGATCGGCGCCGGCGCCGGCGTCTATTTCTCCGGTCTGCTCGACGGGCTGCTTGGGAAGGAGAAGCCGGCGGAGGAGGGGGAGCACGCCGCCGCGGAGGGCGAGCATGGGGCGGAGGCCGGCAAGGCCGACCCGCACGCGGCACCCATCTTCTACGATCTGCCGGACATGCTGGTGAACCTGAACACCGGCAACAAGCGTCCGGCCTTCCTGAAGATCAAGATCTCCATCCAGCTGTCGAAGCCGGAGGATGTCGGTGCGGTGGAGCATGTGCTGCCGCGCATCATCGACAACTTCCAGGTCTACCTGCGCGAATTGCGGCTGGAGGACCTGCGCGGGTCGGCCGGCATGTACCGGCTGCGCCAGGAACTGCTTCTGCGCATCACCGCCGCCGCCTATCCGGTGAAGGTGAAGGACGTGCTGTTCAAGGAAATGCTGGTCCAGTGAGGGCCCGGTCAGCTGGGGATAAGGGCCGATGAGCGACACCGGTGAACTGAGCGAAGAGGAACGGCTTGCCGCCGAATGGGCGGCATTGGCCGAGGACAGCGGCGATGTCGGCGACATGGGCGGCGGCGGGTCGACGCGCGTCCTGAACCAGGACGAGATCGACAGCCTGCTGGGCTTCGACCAGGGTGGCGCCGGCGACGGCGACAACTCCGGCATCATGGCGCTGGTCAACTCGGCGCTGGTCAACTACGAACGCCTGCCCATGCTGGAGGTGGTCTTCGACCGCCTCGTCCGCATGATGTCCACCTCGCTCCGCAACTTCACCTCCGACAACGTCGAGGTCAGCCTCGACCAGATTTCATCGGTTCGTTTCGGCGATTACCTGAACTCCATCCCGCTGCCGGCGATGCTGTCGGTGTTCAAGGCGGAGGAGTGGGACAATTACGGCCTGATGGTCGTCGATTCCGCGCTGATCTATTCCATCGTCGACGTGCTGCTGGGCGGCCGGCGCGGCACGGCGGCGATGCGCATCGAAGGCCGTCCCTACACCACCATCGAACGCAACCTCGTGGAACGCATGGTCCATGTGGTGCTGTCCGACCTGTCCGCCGCCTTCGACCCGCTGTCGCCCGTCACCTTCCGCTTCGACCGGCTGGAGACCAACCCGCGCTTCGCCACCATCGCGCGGCCCGCCAACGCGGCGGTGCTGGTCAAGCTGCGCATCGACATGGAGGATCGCGGCGGCCGGCTGGAGCTGATGATCCCCTACGCGACGCTGGAGCCGGTGCGTGAGCTGCTGCTCCAGATGTTCATGGGCGAAAAGTTCGGCCGTGACTCGATCTGGGAAACCCACTTGGCCTCGGAACTGATGGTGACGGACGTCGATCTGTCGGCCGTGCTGGACGAGGTGACGATGACCCTGCACGACGTGCTGAACTGGCGCGTCGGCACCCGCATCCTGCTGAACGCCACCCCCGACGGTGCGATCGAGCTGCGCTGCGGCGACGTGTCGATGTTCCAGGGGCGGATGGGGCGCAAGGGCGGGCACATCGCCGTCCGCCTGGAAAAGGAACTGCCCAAGCAGGAGGTCATGAGACTATGAGTCCGCTGGTCTCCATCATCATCGACGTCGTGATGGTCGGCCTGCTGGCCGCGACCATCGCCTATGCGATCATCCTGAACCGGCAGATCATCGCGCTGCGCGAGAGCCGCGGCGAGATGGCCGAGCTGATCCAGGGCCTGAACGACGCGATGGCGCGGGCGGAGACCGGCGTGCGCACGCTGAAGAAGGCGGCCAGCGACACCGGCGAGGATCTTCAGCGCACCGTCAACAAGGCGCAGACCCTGCGCGACGAGCTGGAGTTCATGATCGAGGCGGCTGACGCGCTGGCCAACCGGCTGGGCAATGTCGGCGACCGCGACGGCGGCCGTGATGCCGGCCGGCGCGACAGCGGGGCTCGGCCGGCCGCTGTGGCCCCGGCGCTGGCGTCGCGTGCTCCCGCCAAGGCGCCGCTGGTCGCGCCGCGCCCGGCCCTGCGCAGCCTGCCGGTCGAGGACGACCACGACCATGACGACCATGCCCCGCCGCCGGCCCGGCTGGACGCGCCGCCGCGCCGCGCCGCCGCCCGCGCCGAACCGCCGGCCGAGACCCGCGACCCCATCACCCGGGACGGCGAGAGCCTGTCCAGGGCCGAACGTGAACTGCTGCAGGCGATCGAGAATGCCGGCAAGGGGCTTGGATGATCATGCGCACCAGTGATGGCAAGCCCGCTGCGGCGGGTGCCGAACCCAAGGTCGTGATCCGCCCGGCCGGCGCCGCCCCGACCGGTGTCCGCACGTCGCCCACCCTGGCCGCCCAGCAGGCGCAACTTCCGGCTGTGCGTCCCGCCGCCGGCAAGGTTCCAGCCAAGGCTTCGGCGAAGAAGGGCAAGGCGAAGGCCAAGGCGCGCAAGCCGGCGACGCCCCGTGTTCCGTTGACCGAGCGGCTGCGCGCCCGCGCGCGCAATTTCCGTTTCCGCCTGCTGCCGCTGACCATCTTCGTCGCGGTGATGATGCTTGGCGTGCGTGTCGGCGACCTTTGGCGCCTCGCCACCCATGACGCCCGCCTGCCGGACTTCCCGGTCACCCTCGCCCAGGG